>CAITQH010000223.1 GCA_903894475.1 uncultured beta proteobacterium | reverse complement strand
GTGCTGGAGTGCGCCTGTGTCGGCGTCAAGGATGACAAGACCGGCGAGGGCGTCAAACTGGTCATCGTCAAGAAGGACCCGGACCTGACCGAGGCCCAGGTTCGTGCCTACTGCAAGGAAAACCTGACCGGCTACAAGCAGCCCAAGGTCATCGAGTTCCGCGGCGAGCTGCCCAAGACACCGGTCGGCAAAATCCTGCGCCGGGAATTGCGGGACAAGACATAGTGAGCTTTCCATAAATCATGACGCACACAAAGGACCACACCGTCATCCCGGAATCGGCGCATGTCATCCCGGCCCCAGCAGTTGTCATCCCGGACTTGGAATTTGTCATCCCGGACCTGATCCGGGATCCAGCGCTGCGCGACCACTGGATTGCGGATCGGGTCCGCAATGACAGCCGGGTCCGCAATGACAGCCAGACGTGCAATGACAACCGGGCGCGCGATGCAGCTTCCGTTCTTGCTGGGCGGCACGATGAATTTCGGAGACATTCCTAGCCATGGCAAACAGAAAAGGCGCGCCGGTCTTTGGCGTCATTGGCGGCAGTGGTGTTTACGACATAGAAGGCCTGGCCAACAAACGCTGGCAGCGCGTGGATTCGCCCTTTGGTGACGCTTCTGATGATGTGCTTTTTGGCGAGTTGGACGGGCAGCCCATGGTGTTTTTGCCGCGACACGGGCGCGGCCACCGCGTGCCGCCGTCGGAAATCAACTACCGCGCCAACATCGATGTCATGAAGCGCTGCGGCGTGACTGATCTGGTCTCGGTCAGCGCGGTCGGTTCGCTGCGCGAAGACCTGCCGCCCGGCACCTTTGTCATCGTGGACCAGTTCATTGACCGCACTTTTGCCCGAGAAAAAAGTTTCTTTGGCACCGGACTGGTGGCGCACGTCTCGATGGCCCATCCGGTGTGTCGTCGCCTGGGCGATCACGTGGAGGCCGCTGCCCGGCTGGCTGGTATCAAAGCGGTTCGCGGTGGTACCTATCTGGTGATGGAGGGGCCGCAGTTTTCCAGTCTGGCTGAATCACAGTTGTACCGAAGCTGGAACTGCGATGTCATCGGCATGACCAATATGCCCGAGGCCAAGCTGGCGCGCGAAGCCGAGATCTGCTACGCCACGGTGGCCATGGTGACCGATTTTGATTGCTGGCATCCCGGTCACGACGCTGTCACGGTGGACGCGATCGTCAAGGTGCTGCTGGCCAATGCCGACCGGGCGCGCAGTCTCGTCAAAACGGTGGCACCGCGTTTGCACGGCGACGCCACGGCAGCGACGTGCTCCTGCCGCAGCGCGCTGCAGTACGCGCTCATCACGGCGCCGGACGCGCGTGACCCGGCGCTGGTGGGACGTCTCGATGCAGTAGCCGGTCGTCTGCTGGGGAACGGATGACGCACCGCGCCTCCATGGTGCTCGGTGCCCAGCGTTTGAGCGCGCTCGGTTTGAACCGGGGCAGCAGCGGCAATATCGGCGTGCGGCTGAAGAATTCGTTTCTGGTGACGCCGTCCGGCATTCCGGCCGACGAACTGCTGCCGCAAATGGTGGTCGAGATGGATTTTTCCGGCATGGTTCTGGGCGCCGGCAAGCCCTCGAGCGAATGGCGTTTTCACCGTGACATCCTGGCCGCACGTTCCGACATGGGCGCTGTGGTGCACACGCACTCACGCTACGCTACGTCCCTGGCCTGTTTGCAGCGCGACATTCCGGCCTTTCACTACATGATCGCTGCAGCCGGTGGTGACACGATACGCTGCGCGCCCTACGCCCTGTTTGGCACGCAGGAACTGTCGGACCTGGCCTTGCAGGCGCTGCGCGAGCGCAAGGCCTGTCTGTTGGGTAACCACGGCATGATCGCCCTGGGCACCGATCTGAAAGCGGCACTGGCGCTGACGCTCGAAGTGGAGTCGCTTGCACAGCAGTACTGGACGGCGCTGCAGCTCGGTGAACCCAGTATTCTGTCGAGCCAGCAAATGCAGGCCGTGATGGAAAAATTCAAAAGCTACGGACCGGGCGCGAGCGCCTGAGGGATGATGAACCAGCAAGTCGATGAACGCCGCAAGGTCGAGACGCTACGCTGGCGCGACGCCGCGCTGGAAATGATTGACCAGCGGGTGCTGCCGGCACGCTTTGAGTACCTGCGTTATGGCAACGCGGATGAAGTGGCGCAGGGCATACGGACCATGGTGGTGCGCGGTGCGCCCGCCATCGGTTGTGCCGCTGCCTACGGCGTGGCACTTCAGGCCATGGTGCTGCGTCAGGCGAGCCGGCCCGATTTTGATTCGGGTGTGGAAAGCGCTTTTACGGTACTGGCGGAGAGTCGGCCGACGGCGGTCAACCTGTTCTGGGCGCTGGCGCGCATGCGCCGGCTCTGGCAGGCGAACATGCAGCGCAGCGTCGCCGAGATCGCCGACATTCTGCTTCAGGAGGCGCATGAAATCAGCGCCGAAGACGTCCGTATCAACCGCGCCATGGGGGCGCACGGCGCAGCCCTGCTCAAGGACGGTGATCGGGTGCTGACGCACTGCAATGCCGGCGCGCTGGCGACTGCCGGTCATGGCACGGCGCTGGGGGTCATCCGCTCTGCCGTCGAGAGTGGCAAACGGATCTCGGTGATTGCCGACGAAACACGGCCCTTCCTGCAAGGCGCACGCCTGACCGCCTGGGAGATGGTGCAGGAAGCTATTCCTGTCACGCTGATCACCGACAACATGGCAGGCCATCTGATGAGTCACGGCGAAGTGGACGCCGTCATCGTCGGCACGGATCGCGTTGCAGCCAATGGTGACGTAGCCAACAAGATCGGCACGTACATGGTGGCAGTACTGGCGCGACGCCATGGCATCCCGTTTTATGTGGCCTGTCCGCTTTCCACCATCGACCTGGCGTTACCCAATGGCAGTGCCATTCCGATTGAAGAACGTGCCGCCCAGGAGGTCACCGGCTTTCGCGACTGCCAGTGGGCCGCCAAGGGTGTGCAGGTGCGTAATCCGGCGTTCGACGTGACGCCGGCTGAACTGGTGACGGCGTTGATCACCGAAAAAGGCCTTGTGAAGCAGCCCGGCCGGGACAATATCGCCCGTTTGTTCAGTCGCTGAAACGATAGCGTCCATTTTTTTGGACGCAGAAACTGTGGATGTTGGAATTGTCATTGCGGGCCTGACCCGCAATCCAGTGTTGGCGTGGCACTGGATCCCGGATCAAGTCCGGGATGACAGTTGCTGGCCCGGGATGACAAAGCTGCACTACTTCAACCAGCCGCGCTTCCTGAAGTACCACATCGGCACCAGCGCGCTGGCCACCATGAGCACGAGAGCGAAGGGGTAGCCCAGGGTCCATTCCAGCTCCGGCAGAAACTTGAAGTTCATGCCGTAAATGCTGGCAATCAGCGTGGGCGGCAGCAGGGCCGCGCTGGCAACCGAGAAGATCTTGATGATTTTGTTCTGGTTGATATTGATGAAACCGACCGTGGCATCCATCAGAAAGTTGATCTTGTCGAACAAAAAAGCAGTGTGCGAATCGAGCGAGTCCATGTCGCGCAGAATCTGCCGAGCCTCCTCAAACTGTTCGGCATTGAGCATCTTGCTGCGCATCATGAAGCTGACGGCGCGCCGGGTGTCCATCACGTTGCGCCGGATGCGGCCGCTCAAGTCTTCGTGGCGCGCAATGGCACCCAGCACTTCGCCGGCCAGGGCGTCGGTCATATTGCCCGAGAGCACCTTGGTGCTGACTTTTTCCACGTCGTCGTAAACGCTTTCCAGCGTGTCGGCTGAGTATTCGGCGTCTGCATCAAAGAGCTTGAGCAGCACTTCCTTGGCGTCTTCGATCAGCCCCGGGGCCCGGCGCGCGCGCATGCGCAGCAGGCGAAACACGGGAACGTCCTCGTCGTGAATCGAGAACAGCACACCTTTGCTCTTGAGCTCGGGATTTTCCAGGTTCAGGATGAAGGCGACGCGCACGGTGCGCGGCTCGGTCTCGTCGGCGATCAAGAAGTCGCTACGGATGTGCAACTCGCCGTTCTCTTCGCGGTAAAAGCGCGCGGATTCCTCAATGTCTTCATCCATCGCGTCTTGCGGGATGGACAGTCCGTAGTACTGCTTGATCCAGCGCTTCTCTTCCAGTGTTGGCGACTCAAGGTCAACCCAGATAGGCTGGAACTTGGACAATTCTTCCAGGGCCTCGATTTCTTCCTGGCACAGCCGGCCGTTGGCGAGCGTGAAAATGTTGAGCATGGCTTACTCTCTCATGGTGGATTGCATCTGGCAGGGATTGCGGGTTTCGGCTTTCAACCCCGATGCAGTCATGGGAATTGAAAGCTAGCAACTGGGAACGGGTAACAAGGAGTTTTCTCCAGCAATTGAGGTGGCGAAATTATCGCATTGCGAGCCCCACCATGTCCTGCCCGATACCTCACGCGGCTCTTGAGCCGTCATCGCGAGCGCCACTTTCGTCATCGCCAGGCATCTCGTCTCATCGCGAGCGCTCTCCTCTCGTCATCGCGAGCGTAGCGTGGCGATCCATGGCTTTCGGGGTCATGGATTGCCTCACTTCGTTCGCAATGACGAATGGTTCACGGAAAGAGGACTTGCGTGCGACAGAAATATTTTTGAAAGTTCTGCTTTAATTGCACTGCGTCAACAAATGCTATTGCACTTTGAACGCACAGGGGGCATAGTGAATTCGTTGAAAGCTTTTTTAACACGCAACGCAAATGGAGATTATTTATGAACCTGACGATCAGCGGCCACCATCTTGAAGTTACACCCGCACTGCGCAGTTATGCCACGAGCAAACTCGATCGGATCGTCCGGCATTTTGACCAGGTGGTTGATGTCAAGGTGCTGCTGACTGTGGAGAAGCAGAAAGAAAAGGAGGGCAGACAGCGAGCTGAGTGCACCATCCACGTCAAAGGTTCCGATATCTTTGCCGAGAGCTCGGATGCCGACCTGTATGCTGCCATTGATGAGCTGATGGACAAGCTTGATCGCCAGGTGGTGCGCTACAAGGACCGCAAGCAGGACCATCACCACGAAACGCCGAAACGCGAGGTGCAGACTTGAGGGCATAATCTGGCGCTAAATCATGAACCGACTCTCCAACATCCTTAGTGCCGAGCAAGTGCTTGTGCGGGTTGAAGCCAGCAGCAAAAAAAGAGCCTTTGAGGAGGCTGGCTTGTTGTTCGAGCGACTGCATGGCCTGAGCCGGGCTCTGGTAACCGACAGCCTGTTCTCCAGGGAGCGCCTGGGCTCCACCGGGCTCGGGCATGGCGTGGCGATACCGCATGGTCGTATCAAGGGCCTGAAGGCACCGATGGCTGCGGTTTTCCAGCTGGCCGAGCCGATTGTTTTTGACGCGCCGGACGAGCAGCCGGTGGCTTTGCTGATTTTTTTGCTGGTGCCTGAAGCAGCAACGCAAAAACATTTGGAAATTCTGTCCGAGATTGCCGAACTGCTGAGCGATGCTCCCTTGCGAGAAAAGCTCACCGGCAGTGTCGATGCCGGCGAGCTCCACGGCCTGATCGCTGGCTGGCGCTCGACCCAGTTGGCCTGACGCTGTGAAACCCAATGTTGTCAGTGCCAATGTACTGTTTGAGGAATTCCGCAGCACCCTGAAGTGGGAGTGGGTAGCCGGGCTGGGTGCCTCCGAGCGCCGCTTTGACGAGGGTGCGGTGCGCGCGGCGCGCTCCGGCGCCGATCTGGTCGGTCACCTTAATTACATCCATCCCTATCGCATCCAGATTCTTGGAGAGCGCGAGATCGCCTACCTGACGAACGCCGGCCCGGATGACTGCGCGCGCCGGACTTCGCGCATCGTGACGCTGGAGCCGCCGGTGCTGGTACTGGCCGATGGCCAGCGCGCGCCGCCAGCATTGCTGACGATGTGCGAGGAAGCGCAGATTCCGATGTTTGCGGCGCAAGGCTCGTCGGCTTTCGTGATCGACGTGCTGCGTGCCTACCTGTCCAAGCATTTTGCCGATCGTTGCACCATGCACGGCGTGTTCATGGATATTCTGGGTCTGGGCGTCATGATCACGGGTGAGTCGGGCCTGGGCAAGAGCGAACTCGGACTGGAATTGATCTCGCGCGGCAACGGCCTGGTGGCAGACGACGCGGTCGATCTTTATCGCATCAACCAGGACACCATCGAAGGCCGCTGCCCCGAATTGCTGCTCAATCTGCTCGAAGTGCGCGGCATCGGCCTGCTCGATATCCGCTGCATTTTTGGCGAAACCGCGGTGCGACGCAAGATGCGTCTGAAGCTGATCGTGCACCTGGTTCGCCGCGAAACCCTGGAGCGCGACTATGAGCGCATGCCGCATGAGCCGCTGACACAGGACGTGCTGGGTGTGCCAGTCAGAAAAGTGGTGATTCAGGTGGTGGCCGGTCGCAACATCGCGGTGCTGGTGGAGGCGGCGGTGCGCAATACCATTTTGCAGCTGCGCGGCATCGACACCTACCAGGAGTTTGTCGAACGACAGCGCAAAGCGATGGACCCTGAGGAGCAGGACGGCTAAACCGGTTCGGCGCTCGGGCGATGCGGGCAGGCTTGTGTCGTGCAGTGGGCGTACAGGCTGAGCGCGTGGTCGGCAATGGCAAAACCCTTGGTAGCGGCCACGGCGTGCTGGCGCTGCTCGATTTCGGCGTCGTAAAACTCCTCCACCTTTCCGCAGTCAAGGCACACCAGATGATCGTGGTGCTGGCCCTCATTGAGTTCAAAGACTGCCTTGCCGCCCTCGAAATGGCTGCGACTAAGGATCTCGGCGTGTTCAAACTGCGACAGAGCCCGGTAGACGGTGGCCAGTCCGACATCGGAGCCCGATTCCAGCAACACGCGATAGACATCTTCGGCCGACATGTGGCGGCGCCCATGGCCCTGGAAAATTTCCAGTATTTTCAGCCGCGGCAGGGTTGCCTTCAGTCCGGTGCTTTTGAGTTCGTCGATAGTGGTCATGGGTCTCTCTCTCTTGCCGGCCGACAGTGTGCGGCTGCGGGCACAGCCGGTACAATGCAGCGATCATATCGCTACCCATCAGCTCATCCCATGATTGATCTTTATCGCCGCAGTGTCCACTTGATGATGCTCCTGGCCAGCAGCGCAGGTTTGCTCGCCTGCGGCAGTCTGGACAATGCCAGCAACCGGATCGTCGGTGTGGTGACTCCGTACAAGGTGGACATTGTGCAAGGCAATTTTGTTTCCAAGGAGCAGTCCGCCCTGCTCAAACCCGGGGTAACACGGGCCCAGGTCCGCGATATTCTGGGCACGCCGCTGCTGATGAGTCTGTTTCATGCGGATCGATGGGATTACGTTTTCACGATCCAGCGCCAGGGTCTGCCGTCACAGTTGCGCAAACTGACCGTCACGTTCAAGGGCGATGAGCTCGATCGCATCGATGCCGAACCGATGCCAAGCGAGGCCGATTTCGTTGCTTCGCTGGACTCCGCACGCCCGGCCGGCAAGGTGCCAGTGCTGGAGCTGAGTGAGGAAAGTTTGAAGCAGTTGCCTGTTCCGGCGAAGAAAGTCGATGCCAAGCCGCTGCCGCCACTGCCAACAAATTATCCGCCGCTCGAGCCGGCTACTCGCTAGAGGGCAGTTTGACCATGAGTGGCAGCACCCGGACCCAGGCCATTGCCGTGGCAGGAGCATCAGGCCGCATGGGTCAGATGCTGATTGAGGCGCTGCGCGCTGACGAGCATTGCCAACTGGTCGGTGCCCTCGATATTGCCGGCAGCGCGGCCATCGGCTTTGACGCCAGCGCCTTTCTTGGGCAGAGCTGCGGCGTGCTGATCACGGCCGACCTGGACGCCGGGCTGCAGCAGGCCAGCACCCTGATTGATTTCACGCGGCCCGAGGGCACGCTGGCGCATCTGCAGGTTTGCCGGCAGCGTGGTGTCAACATGGTCATTGGCACCACCGGTTTCAGCGCTGCACAGAAGGCTGAAATTGAAGCGGCCGCTAAAGACATCGCCATCGTCATGGCACCCAACATGAGTGTGGGTGTCAACGTCACGCTTAAATTGCTGGAAATGGCGGCGCGCGCTCTGGCCACAGGCTACGACATTGAAATCATCGAGGCGCATCATCGGCACAAGGTCGATGCGCCGTCGGGCACCGCGCTCAAGATGGGCGAGGTGATTGCCAGCGCCCTGGGGCGCGACCTGAAGGACTGTGCCGTCTATGCCCGCGAAGGCGTGACCGGTGAGCGTGATCCTTCGACCATCGGTTTTGCCAGCATTCGCGGTGGCGACATTGTGGGCGACCACACGGTACTGTTTGCCGGGACCGGCGAGCGCATCGAGATCAGCCACAAATCGAGCTCGCGCGCCACCTACGCGCAGGGCAGCTTGCGCGCGGCGCATTTTCTCGCTGGCAAGAAGACGGGCTTGTTCAACATGGCTGATGTGCTGGGCTTGCAATGAACGTGGCACAGCTGTTCTTGCAGGGTGACGCCGTGACGCAGACAGTTGCACTGCTGTTGCTGGCCATGTCGGTTGGCAGCTGGGTCGTGATTCTCTGGAAGAGCTGGCTGCTGCGGCGTGTCGGCTCTGATGTGGCGCGCGCCATCTCTGCATTCTGGCAGTCCGCATCGGTCTCCCAGGCGCTGGACCGAATGAAGGCCTTTGACCGGGAAGGGCTGCTCGTATCCATGCTGCTGGCAACGAGAAGGGAAGACGTCGGTACGCTGGCGACGGCTGGCCACAGATCGCAGCAGCTCACCCGCGTACTGCGTGACGCCCTGCATCTGGCACTGGCCAGGCTGCAGTATGGCCAGGTGCTGCTGGCCACCGTCGGTGCCACCGCACCTTTTGTCGGTCTGCTGGGCACCGTCTGGGGTATTTATCACGCCCTGATCGGTATTGCCACGGCCGGACAGATCACCATCGACAAGATCTCGGGTCCGGTCGGAGAGTCACTCATCATGACCGCTGCCGGACTGGCTGTTGCCATTCCGGCGGTGCTGGGCTACAACGTGCTGGGACGCTCAATAGCACGCATCGAGGCCGAGCTCGAAGGCTTTGCGCGCGATCTGCGGGAATTGTTGACGGCTGAGTCAGGGCCGACGACGCCATGAACCTGGGGTCAGCCGACGCGCCGGGCCGCAACAAGCTGGGCTGGGACCTCTTGGGGGGCAGCGCAGCACGCGAAGCGACAAGCGTGGGGGCCCTATAAGATGTCTTTTGGTCGTCTGGAACGCACGCAGGGCTCGCAGCCCATGAGCGAGATCAACGTCACCCCGCTGGTTGATGTGATGCTGGTGCTGGTGGTTATCTTCATCATCACGGCGCCGCTGCTGGCAAGTTCGATCAAGCTGGATCTGCCGCGCTCTGACGCTGCCAAACCGGGAGAAGCACCGAGATTTGTCAGCGTTGTTGTTGACAAATCGGGCCGCGCGTTTCTCAACGACCGGCCGCTGGAGTTGCCCGAGCTGGCCATCAATCTGGCGCAAACCGCTGCCGTTCGCCCTGATACCGAGGTACAGTTGCGCGCCGACGCCGCTGTGCCCTATGGCAGGATCGTGGAAGTGATGGGCATGGCGCAAAAAGCAGGCCTGAACCGGATCGGTTTTGTCGCTGATCCAGTTGGCAAACCCTAGAATCGACTGATTGCGGTCCTTTGATCGCTTGAGTGAACCCAATATGCAAGACAAGTACCAGCACATCGAGGTCGAGAAGGCCGCGCAAGCTCACTGGAGCGCAGTGGATGCCTACCGCGTTACTGAAAATCCGGACAAGAAGAAATATTACGCCTGTTCCATGCTGCCCTACCCAAGCGGCAAACTGCACATGGGTCATGTGCGCAACTACACCATCAACGACATGTTGACGCGCCAGCTGCGCATGAACGGCTACAACGTGTTGATGCCCATGGGTTGGGATGCCTTCGGTCTGCCGGCCGAAAATGCGGCGCTCAAGAACGGCGTGCCGCCGGCCAAATGGACTTACGAGAACATCGCCTACATGAAGGGCCAGATGCAGGTCATGGGTCTGGCCATCGACTGGAGCCGCGAAGTCGCCACTTGTGACCCGAGTTATTACAAGTGGAACCAGTGGCTGTTCCTGAAAATGCTGCAAAAGGGCATCGCCTACCGCAAGACGCAGGTTGTCAACTGGGATCCGGTGGACCAGACGGTGCTGGCCAACGAACAGGTGATCGACGGCAAGGGCTGGCGTACCGGCGCGGTGGTGGAAAAGCGCGAGATTCCGGGCTACTACCTGAAGATCACCGATTACGCCCAGGAGTTGCTGGAGCAGGTGCAGTCGGGCCTGCCGGGCTGGCCCGAGCGCGTCAAGCTGATGCAGGAGAACTGGATCGGGCGCAGCGAGGGTGTGCGCTTTGCCTTCCCGCACGAAATTCGGGATGGCGCCGGTGCGCTGATCGGCGACGGCAGGATGTACGTCTTTACGACCCGAGCCGATACCATCAAGGGCGTGACCTTTTGCGCTGTGGCGCCGGAACATCCGTTGGCCGTGCATGCAGCCCAAGGCAAGGCGCAACTGGCGGCCTTCATCGAGGAATGCAAAGCCGGTGGCACCACCGAGGCCGAGTTGGCAACGCAGGAAAAAAAGGGAGTGGACACCGGTTTGCGCGTGACGCATCCGCTGACCGGTGACGCCGTGCCGCTGTGGATTGGCAATTACGTCCTGATGAGCTATGGCGACGGTGCCGTGATGGGTGTGCCGGCGCACGACGAGCGCGATTTTGAATTTGCCCGCAAGTACGGTTTGCCAATCAAGCAGGTGGTGCATGTGGATGGTCAGCACTACGACTACGAGCACTGGCAGGACTGGTATGCCGACAAGCAGCGCGGTGTGGTCATCAATTCCGGAAGTTTCAGCGGCATGTCTTTCACTCAGGCAGTCGAGGCGGTCGCACACAAACTGGCCGGCAAGGGGCTAGGAGAGAAGAAAATCACCTGGCGACTGCGCGACTGGGGCGTCAGCCGCCAGCGCTACTGGGGCACACCGATTCCCATCATCCACTGTCCCGAGCATGGGGCAGTGCCAGTGCCCGAGAAAGACTTGCCCGTGGTGCTGCCGCTGGACTGCGTGCCCGATGGTTCCGGCAACCCGCTGCACAAGCATGCCGGATTTCACTCGGGCGTCGTCTGTCCGATCTGTGGCGTTGCGGCGCGGCGCGAGACCGACACCATGGACACCTTTGTCGATTCAAGCTGGTACTACATGCGCTACTGCGATCCCCGCAATGAGCTGGCGATGGTGGGCGAGGGTGCGGCCTACTGGATGCCGATGGACCAGTACATCGGCGGTATCGAGCACGCCATCCTGCACCTGCTGTATGCGCGCTTCTGGACCAAGGTGATGCGGGATCTCGGACTGGTCAAGGTTGATGAACCGTTTACCAAGCTGCTGACGCAGGGCATGGTCCTGAACCACATCTACTCGCGCCGAAACGAGAAGGGCGGTATCGAATATTTCTGGCCGCATGAAGTGCAGGACATCCATGACGATGCGGGCAAGGTCACGGGTGCCAGTCTGAAGGAGGCCAAGGGCCCGCTGCCAGCCGGCACGCTCATTGACTACGAGGGTGTGGGCACCATGAGCAAGTCCAAGAACAACGGTGTCGATCCGCAGGACCTGATAGAGAAATATGGTGCTGACACCGCGCGCCTGTACACCATGTTCACGGCGCCGCCAGAAGCCACGCTGGAGTGGAACGACGCTGCCGTGGAGGGCTCCTATCGCTTCCTGCGTCGTCTCTGGAATTTTGGTGCCAAGTTGCACGCTGCTGGAACGGGTACGGCGGGGCCGACCGGCCTGCAGGGTGTCAGTCTGGGCAAGAGCGCCAAAGCCCTGCGGCGCGAAATCCACAGCGTGTTCAAGCAGGTCGATTACGACTATCAGCGCATGCAGTACAACACGGTTGTCTCAGGCGCCATGAAGATGCTCAATGCGCTCGAAGGCTTTCAGGATGATGGTGCCAGCGGCAACCAGGCAGCGCTGCGTGAAGGCTTTGGCATCCTGCTGCGCGCCATTTATCCGGCAACACCGCACCTGACCTACGCCTTGTGGGTAGAGCTTGGCTACGCCGGCGAATATGGCGACCTGCTCGATGCGGCCTGGCCCGCAGCCGATGAAGCGGCTCTGCTGCAGGACGAAATGGAGCTGATGCTGCAGATCAACGGCAAGCTCAGAGGCTCCATCGTGGTGCCGTCCACTGCGCCGCGCGAAGCCATCGAGCGAGCGG
>CAITQH010000222.1 GCA_903894475.1 uncultured beta proteobacterium | reverse complement strand
GCCAATGCAACATGCTGCCCTTGGGCACAACGGGTGACCAGACCTGTCCATCAAGGGGAGACTACCGACTGATTGTGGCTATTGCCTAGCGCGTGAGGCGGCTTATCGGTACAAGGGGGTCATCGACCCGCTGCGGCAATCCACTGGGGTGTACGCTACCGCAGACCCTACAACATGCGCCATACATGTGCGACGGACATGCTCATGGCAGGCATGAACCACTCGTACTGCGCTGGTCAACTCGGTCATAGCGTTGACATTTTTCAGCGCACCTACTCGAAATGGATCGACGGTGAGCAAAATGATCGGGAAATGGACCGATGGGAGGCCACTCTGGTCAGAACAATCAGTAAAAAAACAACTGAGTAACGCTTCAAGAATAAACAAAAAAGCCCGGTCTTTCCGGGCTTCTCTTTTGCGAATTCTTCCCCAATTCTTCCCGCAATAAGAATCGACAGCGCTAAGCTATTGATAACTAACAAGAATTATGGGGTGGCTGATGGGGCTCGAACCCACGACAACAGGAATCACAATCCTGGACTCTACCAACTGAGCTACAGCCACCGTGTGAGTTGATTATACGGGCTAGCTGCCTGCGCGCGGTGGGCGCAACACCGTGATGTCGGCCTTGAAGCGCTCCTTGAGCAAGCCGTAGTAGGCCTGAGACTCTGCTGCGGTCCACCACTGGGCGTATTGAGCGCGATCCTGCTTGGCGGCTACCTCGGTTGAGGCCGGGCGCGCAAGCACCTGGTTGATCTTTACCACGGCGTAGCCCTGTGCACCCATGCTGACGCCAACAAAGACCGGAAGCTTGGAAGTGTCAGCACGCAATACGGCGTTCAAAATTTGTGGTGGCGTGGTCTGCGCCTGATCGCGTGAGAGCACCTGCGCTGCCGGCATCACGGCGCTGGCCGGGGCGGCCTTCCAGGCGGTCAGTTTGGCGGCGCCCTCCTGGGCCGCCAACTCAGCCGCACGCGACGCTACCAGACGCTCGCGCACATTGGCACGAACTTCCGTCAGAGCCAATGTCTTCGCGGCCTGGTATTGGGTGATGCGTCCCGCAGTCAACTGATTGGGAGCGGTTTCAATGGCCTCGGTATTACGCTTTTTCTCGATAGCGTCGGGGCCAAAGATCGCTGCCAGGAATTTGGCATTGGCCAGCAGGCCGGTGGCACCTGCAGCAGGTTTGCGTGACAGCTTCGCTGCCGTCCTGATTTCCAGCTTGAGCTTGTCGGCCACCGGCTTCAAACTGTCGGACTGTTCGTAAACGCCATTGGTAAAGGCTTCGGCGGTTTCAGCAAACTTGCGCTGCGCCTGCTGCGTCTTCAGGTCCGCTTCAATGCTTGCGCGCAGTTCTTCAAAGCTGCGCTGCTTGGGTGCCTTGATGTCGGTGAGTCTGATGATGTGGTAGCCAAAATCAGATTCCACCAGTTCGCTGATATCACCCTTCTTCATGGCAAAGGCCGCTTCCTCAAACGGCTTGACCATGGCGCCACGGGCAAAGAAGTCAAGGTCCCCGCCCTTCGCAGCAGAACCGGTATCCTGCGAATTCTTCTTTGCCAAGTCGGCAAAACTGTCGGGCGCTTTGCGCAACTCCGAGAGCAATTCCTGCGCACGCCCCTTGGCCTTCTGGCGTTCGGCTGCCGGCGCGTCCTTGGCGGCATTGATCAGAATGTGGCTGGCACGGCGCTCCTCATTACCGCTCAGGCGCGCGGCGTTTTGATCGTAGTACGACTTCAGATCAGCCTCGTTGATCGTGATGCTCTTCTTGACGGACTCCAGATCAAGCACCACATATTCGATGTTGGCCTGTTCCGGGGCCTGAAACAAGGCTTGGTTGGCTTTGTAAAAAGTCTCCAGTTCAGCCTCGGTCGGATTCACTCGGGAAGTGAACTCGGTACTGAAAAAATTTGCAATTTGAACTTCGCGTCGTTCGAAAAAGGCGTTCAGGGCCACATCGGCAACCGCCGTGGCGGCAAGACCGGTTTGCGTCAGGCCTGCTTCTACCTGGCGCACCGACAGGTCGCGGCGCACACGCGCTTCAAATCCCTCGGGTGTCATGCCCTGGCTGGCAGCCATCTGCCGATAGCGCTCCATGTCGAGCTTGCCGTCAGGTCGGCGTAGCGAAGCAATGCCCGGGTCTTCCTGCAAGTCGCGCGCCAGCCTTGCATCGCTGGTGGTCAGTCTGAACTGGTCAGCGGCCTGCGCCATCACGCGCTCACGAACCAACCGCTCCAGGGTCGAATAGCGTGCCTCGGGCGAGTCCAGCAGTTTGGCATCCAGGTTGGGCATCTGTGCGCGCAGCCGATCGGCTTCGGCCTTGTGCGCCGCATCCCATTCACCCTGGGTGATGTCGTGACCCCCCACCCGAGCCACAGCGTCGCCCTTCTCGCGCATACGGTTGTAGCCATCAATGCCAAACAGCACGAAGGATGGGATGATGAGCAGAAACATCAGGAACATCATGATCTTCGTGTGCTTGCGGACAAAATCAAACATGCGGAACTACTCCAGTAGAAAACAAAAAGGCGAACACATTGTTCGCCTTTGCCAGAAGTGGTGGGTGCTGACGGGGTCGAACCTTGCACTTACAGCAAACAAGCAAAATCAACATTTCATTGGGAAGCCAGGACACCAATCCTGTCATTGCCTGCTATTCAATGCCAATGCCGCTGCAACATACAATTTTTACTTAAACAGCGCTTACGAAGCAGTGACCAGACATTGAAAGGCTAAGCCATGACAGCCGCGATTGTAGCTAACGAACGATCACGCACCGCCGAGGAAGTACAGTCTGCGGCGGCAGTGCAGCAAACGATCCCGTCTTTAGCCAGTTGCGTTTGCTGTGAGCTACCCAGCCACGGGGATTTGAAGACCTCCTCCATCCGGATATGTTGGCACTCCGGTGATCAACCGGTCGTGGTTTTCAGCGACGCGTCCAAGGACCGAAATATTTCCCTGGCTGTTGATTGCGCATCTCGTCGCCTGAAGCGGGATCGGTCTGCCACTCTGCCGCCCAAAAGGGTAACTGTTCGGCTGGCATGGGTCGAGCGATGACAAAGCCTTGAGCCAGCTCACAGCCCAGCAGCAGCAGCAAGCTGCCATGTGCCACGGTCTCGACTCCTTCGGCAATGACCTGTCGCTTGAAAGACGCAGCCAGACCAATGATACCCTCAAGAATAGTCAGATCATCCTTGTCCTCGAGCATGTCTCGCACGAAGCTCTGGTCGATCTTGAGCATGGCAACACGAAGACGTTTGAGATAGGTCAGTGATGAATAGCCGGTTCCAAAGTCGTCAAGCGCAAACGTCACTCCTATCTGGGCACAGGCCTCGATCACCTGGGAAACCTGAGCAATGTCTATGAGTGCGCTGGTCTCCAGCACTTCGAGTTCAAGGTCTCCTGCCTTGACTCCTGGATGAACGTCCAAAATGGCGCGCAGTCGCTCGACAAAATCACTTTGCTGCAGCTGGCGCGCACCAATATTGACACTGACTCCGAACTCAAGTCCTGCAGCCTGCCAAATCTGCATTTGGGTCAGCGCTGTGTCAAGCACCCACTCGCCGATGGAGACAGCCAGCGCATGATCCTCGATCAGCGGCAAGAATAGGGCAGGTGCCAACTGTCCTTTCTCGGGATGCTGCCAGCGGATCAGGGCTTCGGCGCCAATGATCTGGCCAGTTCGCATATTTACTTTGGGCTGGTAATGCAGGACGAACTCACGCTTGTCGAGTGCCAGGCGGATACGTTCCACGCTTTCGTGGTAGCCCCGGACACTGTTGTCTTGCTCGGCGTCGAAGAAATGGTAGCGGTTTTTGCCCGCCACTTTGGCCTGGTACATAGCCTGATCGGCCTGGCGCAGCAATTGATCGGCATCGATGTCCCGCGCTTGTGGATAGAAGGTGACACCCAGACTGGCCGAGGCTTGAAGGCTTAGGTCCCCTACGTGAGCGCTCTGGGCGCAGGCCGCCAGCAGCCGGGTGAGCAAGGGCCGGCAGGCTGCCTGATCTTCCAGGTCAATCAGTACTGCCACAAACTCGTCGCCACCAAGCCGTGCGAGGCTGTCGCCTTCGCGCAAAGCCTGTTTCATGCGCTGGGCCAGCGCGATCAAAAACTGGTCGCCAATCTGATGGCCGTGCTGGTCATTGATGGTCTTGAAGCCATCGAGGTCCAGATAAACGACGGCGAGTTGCTGGCCACGGCGCAGCGCCTGCGCCATGGCTTGCTGCAATCGATCCGCCAGCAGCAAGCGGTTGGGCAGATTGGTCAGTGCATCAAAGTGGGCGATGTGCTCGAGTTGGTATTGATGCTCCTTGATCGCGGTGATGTCGGAAAACAATCCAACATATTGCCGCACGACGCCCCCAGCATCACGCACGGAACTGATGGTGAGCAATTCCGCGTACACCTTGCCATCCTTGCGCCGATTCCAGATCTCGCCACTCCAGTGGCCCTGCTCGGTCAGGCCGCGCCACATGGCTTCATAGAACACCCTGTCTTGCCGGTCGGACTTGAGGATGCGCGGATTCTGGCCCAACGCGACCTCGCGGTCATAGCCGGTAATGCGGGTGAAGGCTTCATTGATATCGATGATGGTGCCTTCGACATCAGTGATGATGATGCCCTCACGGGCGTGACTGAAGACATTGGCGGCGAGTTGGAGTTTCCCCTCCGCTTGTTTGCGCTCAGTGAGGTCCACCACAAAAGCCAGCACCCCCATGACCGAGCCGTCCTCGTTGAACAGGTTGGTGGCTCTGAATTCGGTCCGAATATTGTGCCCATCGCGGTGGCGCAGTGCAATCTCGTAAGTGCGCGTTTGATGGTTGGGAACGATGCGCGCCTTTTCCTCAAAGATCCTGCTGTTCTCCTCGTCAACAAGTTCGACAGGGTTGCGCCCGAGCAATTCTTCGCGCTTGTAGCCGACCAGGTCGCACATCCTCTGGTTCACCTCGGCAGTGGACCGATCCGGACCGATCATCCAAACTCCCTCGGGCGCATTGTCGAACATAGTGCGGTAACGGGTCTCGCTTTGCCTCAGCGCTTCTTCTGCCTGTTTGCGCTTGGTGATGTCGGAGTTGGTGCCAATCATGCGCGATGGCTTGCCATCAGCATCACGTTGGACAACCACTCCTCGGCCCAACGTCCATTGCCATAGACCGTCTTTGCGTAACATGCGAAATTCAACGACAGCTGAACCCGGCTTGCCATCCAGGTAGGGCTGTAGAGCGGCAATGACGCCGGGTGCGTCCTCGGCGTGAATCCGTTGGGTCCATTCCTCGGATGAGCTACCGAACTCATTGTCAGCAAACCCGAGCATCTCCTTGTAGCGCAGCGAGTAGAACGCTTCACCGGTTTGAATATTCCAGTCCCAAAGGCCGTCACCCGCCCCCTCGATAGCGAATTGCCAGCGTTCTTCGCTTTTTCTCAGAGCGTCTTCAGCTCGCTTTCGTTGCGTGACGTCGCGCATGATGGCAGCAAACATCTTCCCTTGCGGACCGCTCCAGGTCGAGAGCGACAACTCCATCGGGAACTCCAGACCCGCCTTATTCAAACCTATCAGTTCGACTGTCTTGCCAATGACGCAGCCGGCACCGCCAGCCAGAACCTTGGTCATACCCGCGGTATGGGGGTCGCGGTAGCGTAACGGGATGATCAGGGTCAAATTCTGACCCAACGCCTGGGCCGCGGTAAAGCCAAACATCGTCTCGGCTGCATGGTTCCAGCTTAGGATGGTTCGGCCTTCATCCGAGGTAACAATGGCATCGCTCGCCGTCTCGGCAAGCGCATGGGCACTGGCCAGACTTGCCTGCAATTGATCCAGGCTGCTGGCCAACGCGGCGGTGCGCTCCGTGACCTGCGCGTCGAGCGCGGCGTTGGATTTGCGCAGTTCCAACTCAAATCTCTTGCGCTCCATGGCGTAGCGCAGTGAGCGCGCGATCAGCGCCCCGCTCGCGTCGCTCTTGAGCAGGTAATCCTGCGCACCCTGCACAATCGCGTGATCGCCGATAGAGTCGTCATTCGATCCGGTCAGCACCACCAGCGGCAGCGTTGGAGAATGGGCGACAAGCGCATGAACGGTGGTCAGTCTGTCACTGTCAGGCAAGGTCAAGTCAGACAGGATTACGTCAAAGGTTTCGATGCTCAGGCGCTCTATCGCATCGGCGAGTCGTTCAACCTGTGTGATGACAAACCTGCGTGGTGCTGCGTCTGACAATTTGGCCTGCACCAGGCGGCGGTCACCCGCGTTGTCCTCAAGCAGTAGCAGGCGAATCGCTTGCGCAGTCATATCTTCAAGGCTTGGGCAAAGTCACAAGGTTGACCCAGAAATCGTCGATTTGCTGCACCACCTTCATGAACTGGTTGAAATCAACCGGCTTGGTGATGTAGCAGTTGGCGTGCAGGTTGTAGGCGCGAATTACATCTTCGTCAGCATGCGAAGTGGTCAGCACTACCACGGGTATGGTTCTTAGAGCGGGGTCGGATTTGACCTCGGCCAAAACCTCGCGGCCATCTTTTCGTGGAAGGTTCAGGTCCAGCAAGATCAAGTCCGGGCGCGGCGCCTCTGAAAAGCGTCCCTGACGGCGCAAAAATTCCAGCGCCTCAACGCCGTCACCGACGACACTCAAGCGATTGCTTATTTTTCCTTCCTTCATGGCCTCGCGCGTCAGGCGCACATCGCCAGGGTTGTCTTCAACCATCAAAATTTCAATCAGGCGGGTGCCGTTGGCGTTGGAACTCATGGGTTTGCCTCCTCAGATATCGTAAACCAGAACATTGAGCCCCCGCCTGGCGCATCACCGACACCGATCTCGCCGCCGTGGCGTTGCACAATGCGTTTGCAGATGGCCAAACCGATTCCGGTGCCATCGTATTCCTCGCGGGTGTGCAGACGTTGAAATATGCCAAAGATGCGTTCACGGTACTCAGAGCCGATGCCGATGCCGTTGTCAGTCACAGTAAAGCGCCATTGCTCAGCCTGCCGATAAGCATCAACCCGCACCTGCGGCGTGCCTTGTCGGCAAAACTTGATTGCATTGCCAATCAAGTTTTGAAACAGCTGAACCAGTTGCGTGTGGTCGGCCATCAAGCGCGGTAAGTTCGTTGCTTGCACCAAGGCACCGGTCTTTTCAATACTGTTAGCCAGCAGAGTCAACGCTTCTTGCACTGCGTCGGCACTGTCAACCATCGCCCGCGGCGCACTACGGCTGCTCACGCGCGAGTAAACCAGGATGTCCTGGATCAGTCTTTGCATGCGCAGCGCACCATCGACCGCAAAAGCCATGAACTCACGGGACTCGTCGTCGAGCTGGTTGACGAGCCGCTTTTCCAGCAATTGAACAAAGCCGACCACCATGCGCAGAGGTTCCTGCAAGTCGTGCGAGGCGACGTAGGCAAATTGCTCAAGCTCACGGTTGGAGCGCGTCAAGTCCTGGGTTGACGCGGCCAGCATCAGGTTGGCACCCTCCAGCCGCACGGTACGGTCCTTGACACGAGCTTCCAGTGTTTCGTTGAGTTGGCGTAGTTCCTCGCCAACCTTCAGAATTTCCGCCTCAACGAGCTTGCGTTCGGTAATGTCAAGAAAGCTCGCAAGACTTGCCCAAATCCGTCCTTGTTCGTCGGTGACTGGCGAGCCATAGACCTCCAGCAGTGTCTGGGTGCCGTCAGGGCGCTCAACCACCATATCATCGACCCGTGTCGTCTCGCCTTTCATGCCCAATAGGATGGGCATTTCCTCCGGCGGATAAGGATCTGTGCTGAATGACTTGTGCGCCTTGTAGACCTCTGCAAGGTTTTGCTTTGTGACGTCCGGAAGAATTCCTCGTCCAAGGAGTTTGAGCGCCGCATCGTTTGCCACCAGAGGTTTTCCTGATGGCGACTCGACCATAAAAACGCCTACCGGGAGGTTCTTCAGAAGCGAAGAGAACAAACTGTTCTGGCGTTTAAGTTCGTCGTTGGATGACTGCAATTGCTGTGCCATGTGGTCGAATGCTTCGGCAAGCTTGGCGATCTCGTCGCGGCCGCGTGCCCCCAGCCGGAAGGCCAAGTTGCCGGCAGCGAAGATCTCCGCACCCTTGCGAACAGCTTCGATCGGCCTGAGTACCCGTCTGCGCACAAGCCACCAGACCCAGCCTGCGATAGACACGATCATCAGACCGGTGAACACAATCAAGGCCTCGTTGGCCTGCTGGGCCGCCATGATGCTGACCTGACTTATCCGGGAAAACTCGGTCGCATCGTCCCACATCTCCTGCGTTACCAAGAGCAGGGTGCTCACTGTACGGGTAGAAGCCTCCCTCTCGTCGCTGGTCAGGAGTGACTGATTGCCATCTCCTGATGCCGCGGTCAGCCGTTTGAACAGCACATCGGCCGTGGCGTGATTGCTGCGAATCTTGTTCAATAACAACTGCAGGTTCTGATTGTCCAGGGATTGCTGCTCGAGAACCTCATGCATCTGTGCGTGCTTGATCTGCCACTGTTCCCGGGCTCGCGGTATGCCGTAAAGCATGGTTTCGAACATGCTGAAACGCAGATCATTGACACCGACTTGCATTTTTTCAGCGACGCTTGCGTCTGCAACTGCATGTCGGAACTTCTGGAAATTAGTCGCCAGTCCGGTCAGCAGGAACATCAGCATGAGCGCGCAGGCGACCACCAGAATATTGACAAGACTGCGGATTCGCATCAGCGCCTCAGCGAGTGATCCTGGCAGACTCGGGGCTGACCACGCCAAGTCCTTCGGAGTTGATGTACTCAAGAAAATTGGGCATTTTGTCAGCCTTGACAAAATTGTGTTTGATGGCCCAGCGAGTTTGGTCTTCCAGCGTGATCAACAGCCCTTGCTCAAGCCCGATTGCATAGTCGGCGGGATCAAAAAAGCTCTTGAAAGTTGCCTCGGTGATCGCAGTGGCCTTGCTCATAATGCGCAGGGCGTCTGCAGGATTCTCCTCAGTGAAAACTTGCGCCTGCTTTAAAGCGGCAAGAACCTTGCGCACCTGATCGCGGTGCTGAACGGCATATCCGTGTTTTGCCACCAGACTTAGGCGGAACGTATAGAGCCCGTTATTGGGAAAGGTGATTCCCCTGTCACCCAGCCTTGTCTGTGCGCCCGCCAGATAAGGTTGCCACAGGCACGCGGCGTCGATCTTGCCGTCCACCAGCGCCTCGACCATGTCACTTTGTTTCATGTCGATCAGGCTTACATCAGCTTGCGCGATGCCATTCACCAGCAAAAACGTGTCGGCCACGAACTGTCCACTGGAAATGAAGGTGACGCCCAGGCGCTTCCCCCGCAAATCGCCAGGCTTTCGGACCCGATCCTTCAGCACCGTAATCGAGATGCCTCCGTTGGGTCGGTAAACGGTAGCAAGAATATCAAGTTTGCTGCCACCCAAAATGGAAAACACCAACGGTGTGTCGCCAGCGATGGCCAAAGCCGCATCACCCTGGAATAGGGAGTCAAGCGCGAGCTTGCCTACGGTGTGCTTTTGCAGGTCGACATCAAGTCCCTTTTCCCGGAAAAACCCCTTCTCCTGAGCGACATAGAAAAGTCCAGCGCCTGGCAGGGCAAGTGCCGCAATCGCAAGCTTCTCGGTCGGACCTGTTGGAAGCAGCGACCTCGGTTGGGCCAGCCATAGCCACGTCGCCGACAAGCTCGTAGCAACGGCTGCCACTATCCAAAGGTTGCGCCTTGTTTGCAGGCTGTCCATGAGATTTGTCACGGAGTCGCGTCGCCACCGCGTGCGTGTCGCTTGTTCTTCATGTCTATTGTGCCCTCCCTTTGTTCTGAGCAATGCACCGGCCCATAAACGTTGGCTGATCTTCGGCGCGCCGAGGCATTGTGAAGCAAAGGGCCGACTGAGGCAAGCTCAATAGGGACAGCATCAAAATGGGGATAGGCTGGACTCTAAACTGCCGGATTCTGGACAGGCATCCCGCCCGAACGGCAGGTATCGCTGCACTGAAGCGCACTAAGCCAAGGAAGTCGACCCCGCAATCTGAAGGGCCGCATCTTTGAGGGGGAACTCGTTGTGTTGCCGCTTGAAGGCATACATCATTGGGCTGCGGAAGCCTTCAAACGTGATGGCTATGGCCGATTTCCTGTCAACGAGTTGCCCATTGCCTCCTTGAATATTGACCCTACCTGAATATCAACCAATACTGGTCTGGCTTACCCATTGGGAATTGTTGGTGCCAAATGCCTGCGGCGGCGTGACATTGGTATGCAGGTGGCCCACGAAGTTGGGGGTCAACTGTGCTGCTTCTGCTCAGGGTCAGCACGGCGGCCTCGCGCTATTAGTTTGTTGCTCGGGTCGACGGGAAGGTCTTTTCTCCGCAATTCTTGTGTTATTCAATTCCCTTTCGGGGTCATAGCCAATTGAACACCAGTCATAACGAAGACGCCAGACATGTCACAGATCGATTTTCGGAAACACCAGCAGCTTTTGGGTTCGCTTGACCAGTGGTCTGAAGACGCGCATCGCGGATCAATCTCCCGAACCTTTCTTTTTGAAGGCTTCGCTCAAGCTTTCACTTTCATGACACACATGGCCTTCATTTCCGAGAGGATGGATCATCATCCAGAATGGCTCAATGTATTTGATCGGGTCGAGGTCACTCTGACCTCGCATGACGTCGCCGGTTTGACGTCCAGGGACATTGAATGGGCCAAGCAAGCCGATTCAATTTATTCACGTCACCGCGATGCCGGCGCGTAATATGACAACTGTTGAAGAGGTGCAAAAGCACGGGCTTGCAGCAGGGGCTGCTGAAAGGCCCAGAAGCTCAGACTGGACAATTCCACAGGCATGGGAACAGTACACGGCGGTCGAGCATGCGACCTGGAAAATTCTCTATGAACGTCAGGCAAAGCTGCTTGCCGGGCGTGCCTGCGATGAGTTCATCGCCGGAATGGAAGGTTTGCCGATCAGCGCTGAAGCCATCCCCGACTTCAGAGGCTTGAATGACGTGCTCATGAAGCGAACCGGGTGGCGCATTGTTGCGGTGCCCGGCCTGGTGCCTGACGATGTCTTCTTTGAGCATCTTTCAAACAGGCGTTTCCCGAGCGGAAATTTCATACGCAAGCCCGAGCATCTGGATTATCTGGAAGAGCCCGACGTTTTTCACGACGTTTTTGGGCACGTACCCATGCTCATGAATCCGGCAATCGCCGATTTTATTCAGGCCTACGGTAGCGGGGGCCTGCGGGCGCAGAAACTCGGCGAGTTGCCCAGACTGGCCCGCGTCTATTGGTACACCGTGGAATTTGGCCTGGTGGAACAACGCAATGCGCTCAGACTCTATGGCGCGGGTATCGCATCCTCATTCACGGAATCACTGTTTTGCCTGGACAGCGCGTCTCCGAACAGAATCAGACTCAGATTGGAACGTGTCATGCGCACGCAGTACCGCATCGACGATCTTCAAGAAACATATTTTGTCATCCGCAACCTGGACGAATTGCTTGAGTTCGCGCAGATTGATTTTGCGCCGCTGTACGAATTGGTGCGCGGCCTCAAAGATCTCAAACCAGGAGATGTATTGAGCACGGATGAAGTCCTCGGCCATGGTGACGGCCGCTACCATATCGCGAGGCGTCAGGGAGAATCGGCATGAGCGCCAGACGCAGGACTGTGATGATCACCGGCGCGGCGGGCACTCTGGCCTGCGCCGTTGCCGCTGAATTCAGGGCGCTGGGCTAGGCGGCACGCTTTCACGATCCGTATTGCATTTACGATGTATGTTTGTCGTTTGGAAATATTGCCATGACTGATTTGTTTGAAAATCCCATGGGTTTGATGGGTTTCGAGTTTGTTGAATTTGCGTCGCCCACAGCCGGCTTGCTGGAACCTCTTTTCGAGCGCATGGGCTTCACATTGGTGGCCAGGCACCGCTCCAAAGACGTAATACTGTTTCGCCAGGGCGGAATCAATTTCATCGTCAACCGCGAGCCAAGAAGCGTTGCGGGCTACTTTGCCGCAGAGCATGGACCTTGTGCCTGCGGCATGGCGTTTCGCGTGAAGGACGCTCACCACGCCTACAACCGGGCATTGGAACTGGGCGCGCAACCGATCGAAATTCCGACCGGTCCGATGGAGTTGAACCTGCCCGCCATCAAAGGCATTGGTGGCGCGCCACTATACCTGATCGATCGTTTTGAAGACGGCAAGTCGATTTACGACATAGACTTCAATTTTATCGACGGTATCGACCGTCGCCCGGTAGGGCACGGCCTGAAGTTGATTGATCACCTGACCCACAACGTCTACCGCGGGCGCATGGCTTATTGGGGCGCATTCTATGAGCGCTTGTTCAGTTTTCGCGAGATGCGTTACTTCGATATCAAGGGCGAGTACACCGGCTTGACCTCTCGTGCCATGACCGCGCCCGATGGCAAGATTCGCATCCCCTTGAATGAGGAGTCAAGGCAGGGTGGCGGCCAGATCGAAGAGTTCCTGCTGAAGTTCAATGGCGAGGGCATCCAGCATATTGCACTGATCTGCGATGACTTGCTGGCTACCGTGGACAGCCTTGCGTTGGCCGGCGTGCCGCTGATGACAGCGCCCAACGCCGCCTATTACGAGATGCTTGAGGGTCGCCTGCCCGGTCATGGACAACCGGAATTTGAGCTGCGCAAGCGCGGAATCCTGCTCGACGGCAGCACTGAAGGGGATACGCCACGCCTGCTGCTGCAAATCTTCTCAGAAACCCAGCTCGGCCCAGTATTCTTCGAGTTTATCCAGCGTAAAGGCGATGAGGGTTTTGGTGAAGGCAATTTCAAGGCGCTGTTTGAATCGCTCGAACGCGACCAGGTCCGCCGTGGTGTGCTCGCGGTGGAAGAAGACTAGTGGACCGGAGATACTTATGAAGATCGATCGCATTCACCACGTTGCCTACCGCTGCAAGGACGCCAAAGAGACGGTTCTGTGGTACCAGAAAATGCTCAACATGGATTTCTTGCTGGCGATCAGCGAAGACCAGGTGCCTTCGACCAAGGCGCCAGACCCCTACATGCACATCTTTTTGGATGCTGGAGAAGGCAATGTGCTGGCATTCTTTGAGTTGCCGACTCAGTCGCCGATGGGGCGCGACCCCAACACCCCTGAATGGGTGCAGCACATCGCATTCAAAGTCAGAAATCGTGCAACGCTGCTTGAGTTTCGAGCCCACCTTGAAGTCAATGGTGTTGAGGTGCTCGGCATCACCGATCATGGAGCTTTTCACTCCATCTACTTCTTCGATCCCAACGGACACCGGCTCGAACTGGCGTGCCCGGACCCTGACGAGGAGGCTATGCTCAAGAAGCTCGATGTCGTGAAGTGGGACATGCTTGAAGAATGGTCCAAGACCAGACGCGCACCTAAACACGCCGCCTTTCTTCATGAGCGTGAGTTCCGCGCATGAACACTGGGATTGACCAGACGCACGACCCTGCGCAGCGGAGTTGGGTCGAGTCTGCCAATGACCCGGCTACCGATTTCCCCATTCAGAACCTGCCATTTGGTCGCTTTCGGGGCGAGGAAGATTTGGACTGGTGCATTGGCGTGGCCATTGGTGACCAGGTGCTTGACCTGAACTGCGCCAAGTTGCTTGAGACACAAGACATGAACCGCGTGATGCGGCTTGACAAGCAGCCACGCCAGGCCTTGCGGTTGGCACTCTCGCAGGGCTTACGTCATGGCAGTGCAGATGAGGTCCGATTTCGCGCCGCTCTGGTACCCCAGGCGCGGGTTGAAATGGGGTTGCCCTGCGAGATCGGGGACTACACCGACTTCTACACCAGCATTCACCACGCCACAACAGTTGGCAGGCAGTTTCGCCCCGACAACCCACTGTTGCCGAACTACAAGTGGGTGCCAATTGGCTACCACGGTCGCTCGTCGTCGATTGGCGTCGGCAATGCGGGCTTGGGACAGACCTTTCACCGTCCCCGGGGCCAAATCAAAGGTCCCGAAGCCGTTGAACCCAAACTCGAACCATGCAGCAAGCTTGATTTTGAGCTCGAAATCGGGGCGTTCATTGCACGGCCTAATGCCGCAGGTGAGCCTGTTCTGTTGACCGAAGCGGAAGAACATGTCTTTGGTTTGACCCTTTTCAACGACTGGAGTGCGCGTGACATCCAGGCATGGGAATACCAGCCCTTGGGACCTTTTCTCTCAAAGAATTTCGCCAGCACGGTGTCGCCGTGGATGGTGACACTCGATGCACTTGCGCCCTTCCGAGAGCCTTTCAACCGGCCTGAGAATGACCCTGCGCCACTGCCCTACCTCGACTCCCTCGAGAACCGGCAACATGGCGCCATCAGCATCGAGCTCGAAGTGTGGCTGCAGACGGCAAAGATGCGTGCAAACAACCATGCGGGTGAGCGTTTGATGCATTCCAACTACCGAGACGCCTATTGGACCGTGGCGCAACTCGTGGCACATCACACCGTGAATGGCTGCAACCTGCGCAGCGGAGATCTTTTTGGGTCGGGCACGCTATCAGGACCGCGACCGGACCAAGCTGGCTCTTTGCTGGAGCTCAGTCAGGGCGGCAAGCGCCCTGTTGCCCTGTCCAACGGCGAACAGAGAACTTTTCTTGAAGATGGCGATACGGTCATCTTGCGTGGCTATTGCCGGCGCGAGGGCTTTCGTCATATCGGCTTCGGTGAGTGTCGTGGTACGGTGTTGCCAGCCCACCCTTGAACACCTCGCACGGTCGCAATCGACTCCATGAGCACCACTACCAACCAGCCTGACGGGATCAAGCTCTACACCTACTTTCGCAGCTCGGCCTCGTACCGTGTGCGCATTGCACTGAATTTGAAAGGGCTGCCTTTTGAATCGATCCCGGTGCATTTGCTGCGTGACGGTGGCGCTCAACACTCTGTCGACTACGCTCGACTTAACACCACGCAGTTGGTTCCCACACTGGTGGACGGAGCGATGACTACGGGCCAGTCGCTGGCCATCATTGAGTACCTGGATGAGGTCTATCGCGAACCTCCGCTGATGCCCGCCAAGTCGGCGGGTCGCGCCAGAGTTCGCGCACTATCACAGAGCATCGCCTGCGAGATTCACCCGCTGAACAACCTGCGTGTGTTGCAGTATCTCGAACATGAGTTGAAGATTGACGAGGCTGCCAAGGCCAAGTGGTACAGGCACTGGATCACACTCGGATTTACAGCCCTGGAGTTGATGCTCGAAAACAGTCCCGAAACCGGTGAGTTTTGCCACGGCAACAGACCCACGATGGCCGACTGCTGCCTTATTCCCCAAATCGCGAATTCCAGGCGCTTTGACACGCCGTTGGGCGCCTTCCCGCGGATCCGGCGCATTGAAGCTGCATGTCTGGCCTTGTCTGAATTTCAACGCGCCGCGCCGGAAAACCAACCGGATGCTGTTTAGCGCCAGCCCTTAAGCAAGGCTCTATGTCAGTGCGTCGTCGGTCCTTGCCAGTTCGGCGATGGCGTCGCGCCCCGCCATGAACGCGCGACGGCGGCACACTCGCGCTCCTTTGGGTACGGTGTGTTTGGTTTCGGAAAATAGCTGTACAATACGTCCATACGATTAAACGCATAATTAGTTTGAGCAAATAGAGTGAAAGCAAAGGACATCACACTTGAAGACGTATTGGCAAGTTTCCGAGCCTGCGCGCCCGTCTTCGACGCATTGGGCGACAAGTATCGCCAGGACATCGTGATGCTTTTGGCCCAGGATGAACACCTTAACGTTACCCAGATCGCTGAGCGCATGCCGCTATCAAGGCCTGCCATTTCGCATCACCTGAAAGTGCTGCTGCACGCGGATCTGATTAGTTTCGAACGCGTGTCCCGAGAGAACTTTTACAGCTTGACTTTGGACTCGGCCTTGGCCGACCTGCGCAAGCTGGTAGAGCAAGCTGAAGTGTCCTGCACCTGAACAAGCATCAGCGAAAACCCATAGGCACATTGTTGCCATTTTTTGAAGTCAATCCGTCCATTAGATTAAACCAGTAATATCATGAACGTGAACCAAACGACCAGCAAAACAGCACTCATCACCGGCGCCTCTTCCGGCATCGGCCAGGCACTCGCAGAAAATTTCGCCAAAGACCACTACAACTTGGTGCTGGCTGCACGCCGCGTCCCCAAAATGCAGGTCCTTGCCGATGATCTGCAACGGCGCTTCAAGATCACCGTCACGGTCATCGGCGCCGACCTGGAAACGAACGACGGCGCTGCCAGGTTGCACGCTGACCTCAAGGCACGCAACATCACCATCAGTGCGCTAGCCAACAATGCCGGCTATGGGACCTTCGGCGAATTCAAAGACTCTGCATTGGCGCCTGAATTGGCCATGATGCAACTCAACATGAATACCGTGGTGGTGCTCACGAAGCTGTTCCTTCCTGACCTCATCGCCACCCGAGGCAAGATCATGAACACGGCATCCACTGCTGCGTTTCAGCCCGGCCCCTACATGGCGGTTTACTACGCCACCAAGGCGTTTGTACTAAGCTTTTCAGAGGCTATTGCCGCCGAACTCGAAGGCACGGGCGTCACAGTGACCGCCCTGTGCCCCGGTCCGACAGCCTCGGGCTTTCAGGACAAGGCCGACATGCACGCGTCCGCCTTGGTTAAAGGCAAAACCTTAGCCACCGCGGATGAAGTTGCCGCTGCCGGTTACCGCGCAATGCAGAGCGGTCAACGCGTCTTTGTGCCTGGCTTCATTAACTGGATGATGGCCCAAAGCGTGCGTTTCACCCCGCGCAACATGGTGACGGCGCTGGTCAAACAAATGTCCAGGCCAAGCGCCACCTGATTTACAAATTTTGAGAGATAACCCCATGGACCCCGTCGCCCTCACTGAAGCTCAGCCGGCACTCAGCGCACACCCGCAGCGCGTGATGCGCTGGCTCCCGCTGGCCCTGCCAATCGCGCTCATAGGTGGTTTGCACTACGCACTTTTTACGCTATTGACAGGGCCTTTCGCACGGCACGACCCATTTGTCATCGAGTTGGGGGTGTACCTGGCATTCAGTGCACTGGCTATTCCTGCCGGGCTACTGTCCCTGCGCACCCACGACCTGCGTTGGGGAACTGCACTCTCATGGACGGGACTTCTCGCGTTGGGAATGTTCTCCAGCCTATTTGTGCTCGCAATGTTGCGCGCGATTCTCCTCCCAGGATTGGACTGGCTCGGAGCGCCGGTGCTGGGTTGGGACGCGATCTCGGCGTGGGGTGTGGTGGCACTTGGACTGCTCGCCACAATGACGGGCTTTGTACTGGCCCGCATGAGCCCGGCGGTAGTGCAGGTGGACATTCCCATTGCCGGCCTGCCAGTGCAATTGCATGGATTTCGCATTGCGCAGATCACCGACATCCATGTCGGGCCGACAATCCGGCGTGACTACCTGCAGCGCATTGTGGACAAGGTCAACGCCTTGCAGGCCGATCTCGTCGCTATTACTGGAGACGTGGTCGATGGCGACGTGCCGAGTTTACGCAACCATGTCGCGCCGCTGCAGGGCCTGAAAGCCCGCGAAGGCGTGGCGCTGGTGCTAGGCAACCATGAGCTCTACAGCGGTGCACCGGCCTGGGTACGAGCGTTCCGCCGCCTTGGACTGCAGGTGCTACTCAATGAACATTTCATCGTGCGCCGTGACACCGCGACGCTGGCCGTTGCGGGGGTCACCGACCACAGCACTGGGCGCTTTTTTGCCGACATGGCCTGCGACCCGCATGCAGCAATTCGCGGCGCAGGCGAACGCGCCGATGTACGCCTGCTGCTCGCCCATCAGCCGGTCACGGCCCTGACCGGATCCGACGCTGGCTACCACCTGGCACTGCATGGACACACCCACGGCGGGCAGTGGTGGCCCTGGAACCACTTCGTGCGGATGCAGCAACCGGTGGTCAAAGGCCTGCATCGCTTCGGTCGCATGTGGAGCTACACCTCGGTCGGTACTGGCTACTGGGGCCCGCCAAAGCGCCACTTCCGCGGCGAAATCACGCTACTCACCCTGCGCCCGGAGGCAAGCTATGGGTAAAGGAAGACTGGAAGCGTTTAGCGATGGTGTGATCGCAATCATCATCACCATCATGGTGCTCGAGTTCAAGGTGCCACACGGTGAACAGCTATCGGATTTGCTCCCGTTGTGGCCAGTGTTCTTGAGCTATATCCTGAGCTTTACCAATGTGGGCATCTACTGGAACAACCACCACCACTTGATGCACGCCGTTAAGAAGGTCAATGGAGCAGTGCTGTGGGCCAATTTGAACCTGCTCTTCTGGCTTTCTCTCATGCCTTTTGCCACCGCGTGGATGGGAGAAAACCACTTCGCTTCGATGCCCATGGTGGTGTATTGCCTGGACCTGTGTCTGTGCGCCGTTGCGTACACGGTGCTGCAATCCAAGATCATCAAACTTGAAGGCGCCCAGTCCGCACTTCATCAGGCCGTAGGACGCGATCTTAAGGGCAAGGTTTCACTGGCAATCTATGTGCTTGCGATTCCGTTGGCATTGTTCGGTTTACCCTGGCTATCGGGGCTGCTCGTGGGTGCAGTGGCGTGTATTTGGTTCATTCCTGATAGTCGAATTGAAAAGAAATTGACGCAGGAAACAGTGTGAACTTTGGTTGTTCGAGAAGTGCGGTAAGTGTCTACAGGCCCAGACAGCAAGCTCTTCAAACTGCCATTCCGATTGACATTCGCGACAGTTTCTACGTTGGCTCGGTCTTCGTCAAATAGGGGCGCAACAGCCGGGATTCAAACCTCCCCTGGAACGTACCCATGGCAAGACCACGTCGTGTTGATATGGAGTTGGTGACCCAAGCGCAAGTCGTGGCGGCATGGTCGTGGATAATTAGTCTCAACTTGACTTGAGCCGAGGTGATAACGATGCTCGATCCAATCGAACTTGATCGTCAATACAACCCCAGAGCAGCCGTACCTGAGCACCCTGCTTTCTTTGCTCGTTGGCGAGCCGATTCGGAGCGTGCGCGCAAAGCGCTGCCCGCAGACATTGACCTCCCTTATGGGAAATCCAATAGCGAGAGGTTGGACTTTTTTCACGCCGGCCATCCTGGTGCGCCCCTTCTGATATTTATTCACGGAGGCTATTGGCGCAGTCTTGACAAGAGCGACTTCAGCTTTCTTGCACCGGCTTTTGTCGCCAAGAATGCAAATGTCGCGCTGGTTAACTATGGCCTTGCTCCTGGCACGTCCTTGGAGAAAATGGTTCGGCAACTGTTGCGGGCAGTCAGTTGGCTTTACAAGAACGACACTGCAATGCGCTTTGACGCTCAAAGAATCGTCATTGCTGGCCATTCTGCGGGCGCCCACTTGGCTGCAATGATGGCCGCCGCCGACTGGTCAAGGTGGGATCCCTCGCTTCCAGACAATCTGGTGCGTGGCATCGTCTGTATCAGTGGACTCTATGACCTTGAACCATTGGCGCAGGCACCGTTTCTCAAGGACGATATTCAGCTGGATAACGCTGGTGCACGCAAACTCAGCCCCATCAGTTATCGGCCGAGTTTGGCTGTACCGATGGTGACGGCAGTTGGTGGAGACGAAAGTACGGAGTTCCATCGCCAGAACACGCTGATCCGTAGTTCATGGCCCTCCTGCTTTCAGCAGAACGTGCCGATGACGGGACGGAACCACTTTTCTGTAGTCGATGCCCTGTGCGACCAGGATCACCCTCTATTTCAGTCCACTCTCAGTTTGCTTAGCGCCAGATAGGGAGTTAGATGAAGGGCTATCGGTTGGTGCCAAATGTTTGCGACAATACCGCACTGGCAAAGCATTTAGCCAGCTCAACAAATAGGGTAAATTTCAAATGGCAACTGCAAAAATGCCACCCCCATGCCAAAGGTCGCTTTTCTAACGCGGTACATCAAAGGTCGGGGCTGAATTGCTAGGCCTTTCGTCAAGACACGCTGGTGCTAACAACACCGGCGAGCTGAGTGACCGGAGGCTGACATTCTGCAACCCGGCCCCGCCGCTTTGACCGATGGCGTATCCCGGTTGCATCGCATTGTCATGAACTGGAACCAAGTAACTGAGCTGTCCGGCACAAACAGCCTTAAAGTTACTGGACTGGTGGCGAGTGCCAGCGCCATCCGTCGTCAGCGATACGACCTGGAAGTTCTTTGAAGGAATAAATATGAACAGTGATCCGCTTCGCTGCAGAGTGTCATCCTGCCAGCGGCATTTATGACTGCCCGGTCCGCACGCTACACGGTTCGCACCGGTACCCGTTTTCGCCCTAGGCTCGTCGCCGGGCATTACGATGTGATCGTGGTCGGTTCCGGTATCGGCGGCTTGTGCACGGCAGCGCTGCTGGCCAAGCTGGGTAAACGGGTTTGCGTGCTGGAGCAGCATTACACGGCCGGTGGCTACACCCACAGCTATACACGCAAGGGCTACGAATGGGACGTCGGCGTTCACTACATTGGCGAAGTGCACAAGCCGCACTCTGTGTTGCGCCGGGTTTTTGACGTCATCTCTGACGGACAGCTTCAATGGGAGCCGATGGATGCGGTTTACGACCGCATAGTGATCGGTGAGCGAATGTATGACTTTCGCGCCGGGCGGCGCGAATTCACCGCTGAACTGATACGACATTTTCCCGGCGAGGCGCAGGCCATCGAGCGATATGTGGAGTTGATCGCTCAGGTCAGTCGTCAGACGACGAAGTTCTTTGCCGGCCAGGCCATGCCGCGAGCACTCGGTAGTCTGTATGCCCGCACCCGCAAACTGCTCGTGTCAGGGGTTTGCTTCAAGACCACCCGCGAGGTTCTGGAAACGCTGACCACGAATCAGGAGTTGATCGCGGTGTTGACTGGACAGTGGGGCGACTACGGGTTGCCGCCTTCACAATCGAGCTTTCTCATGCATGCCATGCTGGCCAAGCACTATCTGGCAGGCGCCAACTACCCGGTGGGCGGAGCCAGTTCCATAGCGCGCACCATCATTGCGGTGATCGAGGCGGCTGGTGGCAAGGTTTTTACTTATGCAGGGGTAGAGCAGATTCTGGTCGGCGAACGGGGCGCCTATGGCGTTCGCCTGAAGAAAGATGGTCACGAACTGCATGCCGATGTGGTCGTCAGTGGTGCCGGTCTTTTGCCGACCTATCAGCGATTGTTGTCTGCAGACGTGCAAGAGCGCTATGGTTTGGCCAAGGCGACGCGCAATGTGGTGGCATCGGCATCGCACGTCTGTCTCTACCTGGGTTTCAAGGGCACGGCTGAGAAACTGGGCTTGCCCCGAACCAACTACTGGGTCTACCCGGATGCCGATCACGATGGCAACCTAGCGCGCTTCAAGGCCTCGAACGGCCTGGACTTCCCGTTGATCTATATCTCTTTCCCGGCCGCGAAAGACCCGCTTTGGAATGAACGCTATCCCGACCGCACGACAGTGGAGATTGTCGCGCCGACCTTGCCGCAGTGGTTCGCAAAGTGGCGTGGCACGACCTGGGGAAAGCGTGGCGACGAGTATGAGGCGCTGAAAGCGCAGATTACCGAAGTGCTGCTGCGCTCGCTCTATCGGTTCTTCCCGCAGTTACAGGCGGCACTGGACTTCAGCGAGCTATCGACACCCTTGTCAACAGAGTGGTTTCAGTGGAACGTGGCCGGCGAAATCTATGGCATTGACCACACGGTGGCACGCTTCAACGAGGCGGCCATCCATAGCCAGACGCCGGTTCCTGGCCTTTATCTCACTGGCGCAGACACCGTCACGGCAGGCGTAGGTGGTGCGCTGATGGCCGGCGTGCTCACGACCAGTTGTCTGATGAGCCGGCACGCGGGTGATGTGCAGAAGCTGCTGAAAGACTGGCAGCCGCCAGAATCGCGGAACTCACCGTGATGATGAATCGATTGATTCGGCGGTTGGCCACTGGAAGCCCGATCCGGAAGCAGCATTCAACTGCCGGCGCCAACATCTGGTCAGGGTTGTCGCGCCCGAGGCTGCCGAGGCTGGGGCGAAAGTGCTTGACCCTCTGGGCCGCGTGCCAGACTTGACCTTTGGTCATCTCAACGCTGGTTGGCACGCCCTGCTTGCGGATCGACAAATTGGCGACACGCTCTGGTATTGACTTTGCAATGCAGGCGCGAATTTCACTTGTTCTGCCCGGCCGTGAACTGCAAAATACACCGTGTATCTAGACAGATATCAAGATGCCCAATTGGACCCCAAGGGCTATTGCAGCACCTGTCCATCAATCACACCGCTGAGGTTTGGCGCTGCTTTCGCAGTTGGCTGCGCACCATGAATCCGGCCATGCCGCCCTCCGAGTTAATCGTGGCCAACGCACTGCGCTCCACCATCGGGGATCAGCCGATGGCTAGGCGTGGTCTAACTATTTTGCCGCCTTCAGTGGAATCACGTCCGCGCCTTTTGCCAGTTTGTCCAGATAATCTGCCCATTGCTGCATCATCGTCGCCCGATGTTTCAGGTAGGTCGTGCGGTTGTAACTGCGTCCGTTGGCGTCCTTCACAGCATGGGCCAACTGAGCTTCGATCACCAGTGGGTCGAAGTTCAGCACCTCTGCCAGTATCGTGCGAGCGGTTGCCCTGAAACCGTGGACGCTCTGCACGTCGGGGCCATAGCCCAGCGTCAATAGCGCTGCCCGTAACGTGTTGTCGCTGATAGGCCGGTCATGGCTGCGTTCACCGGGAAAAAGAAATGTGCCGTGGCCAGTCAGTGGTTTCAGCTTTTGCAGTATCTCCACAGCTTGCTTCGGCAGGGGCACGAGGTGAGGATCGCCGTTCTTCTTGCCGTCTACCCGCCGCTTCATTCTGGCCGCCGGAATAGTCCAGAGCGCCGCATCAAGATCAAATTCAGCCCATGCCGCTGCGCGTAGCTCACCAGGTCGCTGAAATAGCATGGGTGCTAGTTGCAGCGCCACCCGCACTATCGGCCCGCCCTGATAGCCCTGAATGATGCGGATCAGTTCACCGAGTTTTACCGGGTCAGTGATCGCCGCAAAGTGTTTACCGTGGTGTGGTGTCAGTGCGCCTTTGATATCCGCGCTCACGTCCCGCCCTGCGCGTCCGGTGGCCACCGCATAGCGCCAGACTTGCCCCGCTGTTGTTAGTACCCGGTGTGCCACGTCCAGAGCGCCGCGCTCCTCTACACGCTTCACCGCTGCCAATAGCTCTATCGGTTGAATGTCAGCAATGCGCCGTGCTGCGAAGTGGGGGAATAAATCTTTTTCAAGATTGCGCTTTTCCCTAATGGCATAGTGACTGCTCCAACCGGACAATTTCATCTCAAACCATTCGAGCGCCGTAACTTTGAAGGTGTCGGCGTCCGGTGTGGTGGCTCTGAGCTTTTCTACCTTGCGCAGTTGAATGGGATCACGTCCCTCTGATTTATTGAGCTTTGCCGCTTCACGGGCTTTTCTGGCCGCTGTCAGGCTCATGTCTGGATAGCTACCCAGCGCTAATTGCTTTTCCTTGCCACCAACGCGGTATTTTAGAAACCAGCGCTTCGATCCTGCCGGACTGACTTGTAAATACATCCCGCCAGCATCAGCAAACCGGGCTTGCTTCTTATCCAGTGGGCAAACTGCGTTTCGGCATTGGGCATCGGTCAGCATGGGGGTGCAACTCCATTTAATTGTGGGGGTGCGAAACAGTGGCTTTCATTGGGAAATGGGGGGAAAACCCACTTTTTTCCCGAAAATCGCTATTTCTCCCCCCGTTTATACCCCCGCTTTTGTCTGGCAGTCAATAGATGCCTTTGTACGTCGTTGCAACGTAATTGCCATATTCCCCAATGAAAAAGGCCGCTAAGTGTATATTCTTAGCGGCCTTTGTACTGTCTACTGGTCGGTGTGAAAGGATTCGAACCTTCGACCCCTTGCACCCCATGCAAGTGCGCTACCAGGCTGC
>CAITQH010000221.1 GCA_903894475.1 uncultured beta proteobacterium | reverse complement strand
GGCCCGCAATGACAAGCAGGGGAGTAACTGTTCATGGAAAGGAGCGTAGCGACGCGGCAATCCAGGAAGTCCGGGGCATGGACTGCCGCGCTGCGCTCGCAGTAACCTTCTGCTCAAGGCCTCGCGGTGACGAAAGTTGGTGCGCGCCTCGGCATCAATGCGACGCCACGTGACTGATTGCGCTCGTATTACATCCATGCGTCCTGTTACCGAGTGATACACGCAGGCTATTGCAACTGCAACGTGAATGGCGAAGAATGATGTGCAGATTCAGCAACATTTCGCCAGTCGTTCGAAGTCAGCCAGGCTGACCGATCAAGTCAGACTGGAAACTGCGAAAGCTGCTGAAAGTCGGGGACGCAAAGCCACCGGACCGCAGGATCAGGATGTGATGCTGAGCCAGTGCGCAGCCGTGAGACGGTCGCGCAGGGGTGGAGTCGGTTTTTGCGTTGTCTGCTTTGGTCGTTGCAAGACACAAGAGGTGGCACTATGCACAAACTGAACTACGTCGCAACACTGATGTTGAGCGCCATCAGCGTCAGCGCTTTCGCGCTGGACGAAACAGCGCTGCGGACTCTGAACGCGGGACAAAGTGCCTTTGCGCTGGATTTGCCCAACGAGGGACTCGCTAGCGAGCCGGGCGCATCGAGCAATCCGAGTGCGGCTGAAGTGCTTGCTGCGTACTTCGGTTTGCACCCCGTGGCCGTCAGACCTCTTGGTCTGGGTAACCAGAGCAGTCGCTTCAGTGTCTCCTACTGGGGGTTGGGCGAGACTGCATCCCGTGAAGGCTATGACGCGGGTTTTGAAAACGGAGCCGTGCTGCGCTTGTCACGGATCAACCAGAGTGCCGCCGCGCCCATGTCAATTTACGGGGTGGTGGCAGAGTTTGCTGACCGGTCACTCGTTACATTGGAAGTTCAGAAGACTCTCGTTGGCGTTTCGGGCGCAATCACTTTGGGCCAATTCCGGCAAACGGCGTCAGCGCTGGGCTCGACCGGCCCGGATCTAGCCAGGATGTTAGGCCGCCAGAGTACATCTTTTCTCAGCCTTGCAGGAATGGCGGCACTCTCGGAGAAATTGAGAGTCGCGGCCATGATGACGCTGGGTCATGGCGTGGATTACGAACTGTCTCAAGCCTCTCAGCTGCGCGCAGGGAGTCCGGCCCGCACTGGAGACTTGAGTCTTGGGCTGGTCCAAAGGGATGCCCTGAAGGAGGGAGACCGTCTGGGCTTCACCATCGCACTGCCATTCAATAGCGGTTCAGGTTTCCAGCAGGAGTCGGCCACAGGCATCGAGAAGAACTTTGAAGTTTCCTACGCCAGCGCCCTACTGAGCGGCGATATGACAGCGATGGCTCAAATCAAGCTGCAGTCCGGCAACGATGCCCAGTCCACCCCCCGGTTCGGAATCGGGCTCCGATACTCGTACGCGTTCAAATAGTTCGGCTCACCTGACACCGTCTTTCTGCAGGAACCGAGTCACTTTCAGCAACATATTGTTCCCAATAAAACCGCTTGGACGGACTGGTTCCAGTGGAGCAGGCTGAGAATCACGTTCAAGTTGTTCAAATGCCAGTCGCTCAGCCTCTGCGTCCTCGGCTTCGCCAGGACTCAAGCCGTTGGCAAGGTCCTGTCTGTACTGCTCGGTGGACATGCTTACCTCACACGGTGCGCCAGATAGCGTCGCGCACCGATCCTGCCATAAAGTTGGCTGTACCGCCATTCACAATCTCCCAATATTTCGGGTCAGCGCTCATCTTGTTAGTGGCCGCCTCCAGTGCCGCAAGGTCGGCATAACGCGTCGACCAACCAATGCGGTTGGGGTTGCCGCCAACGGGCATCAAAACCTCAAGCTCAATTCCGTGAGTTGCCTTCAGGTAGGCACTGACTTGATGTGCAAATGCCATTGCGCTGGCGGTCTTTCCTGGCGCTATTGCTGCTCCACGACTAAACACAATCATCTTGAATCTCCTCCCACAATTTGAGGTTGTGGCCCTTGACCCGGGATGGGTCTGAAATGATTGTGTGCCGCGATGCAAGCCCTTTGTGGCGGCAAGGTCAAACGGGATATCTTGTTCGCACGTTTGCCTTCATGACCGGCTGGCTCGCAGGTCTGCCGAAGGCAAAGTTGACGAAAAACAAATTCTGAATTGATGGAATAGATCGGGGGCGCCCGGCGTTTATCTTGATACACACCGCCTGTCGTGAATCAAATATGGAGCGCGCGCGATCAACCGGCCGCTGATGATTGGGCAGGCGCGGCACGCTGGAAAGATCGACATGAAAACTCATTTCCAGAGTCCGTTCGCGCTGGCAGTGCGTAGCCGCAGGGGGCTGCGTCCCTCGCTTTACAAAAATCGCCAGCAAATAGTTTCTTGGGCATAAACAAGGAGACGAAGATGAATTTCAACTTACTGCGTGGTGCGGCTGTGGCCCATCTGATCTATGTGCTTGTTGCCTGCGGTGGTTCCGACGGCACGACCGGCCCTGCCGGCCCTGCAGGTGCCACGGGTCCGGCAGGTGCGACCGGTCCTGCGGGTGCCCCAGGAACGAACGCGGCGGCGCTGGTCAAACTCTCAAATCTGCAGCCCGATCAATACGCGGCAATGGCTTTCAATGCCACGATCACTGGTGTCTCGATTGCCAGTACACCGGTGGTTAGCTTCAAGGTTGTGGATGCCAGTGGCACTCCGATCGTGGGCCTGGGAGTAGCCACGAAGGCGGCAACGGCTACTGTTGCGCGGTATCAGAATCTGGCGTTTTCCCTGGCGAAACTCGTGCCCGGCGCGAGCCCATTGCTTGCTGGCGCAAGTGGCGGCCCGAGCCGCTGGGTCAGCTATATCGTGACGACGGTGCCGAGCGTGACGACCGCTGCGACAGCGAGCCGCCCCTCGACCGACAGCCAAGGCACGCTGGTGGACAACGGGGATGGCACTTACAAATACACTTTCTACCGTGACGTCACGAAGGCCAAAGCGCAAGTGGCCGGGTTCAGCCTCACGGGACTCAACGTCGCTTCCGATCTGGGTGACCTGAGCTTCGATCCGAACGCAATTCACCGTTTGGCGATGTCGATTTCCGGCAATGTCCCGGGCACCGGCACCAATACTGCAAACGAGGTGGAGGTCTCACCGGCAGTGCCGCTGAGCAAACCGAACAACGCCATTTTCGACTTCATTCCGGCAACCGGAAAAGCGCTGGCGGTGTCGGACCCGGGGCAGCGCCTGATCGTCGATCAGCTAAGTTGCAATGAATGTCACGGCAAGCTTGGTGGCATTCCGGGAACGGAGAGCGCGGCCTTCCATGGCGGCAGCCGGTACGACCCGCGGTTCTGCGTGACCTGCCACACCGACCAGCGCAAGTATGGGCAAGCACGCGTGAGTTCGACGAACAACGTTTTTCCGGCGGGGCTTACCTACGTTGCCGACGGCGTCACCATCGGCGACTTCCCGGTCTTGATACATCGGATCCACAAGGGCAATCTTTTGGTTAAAGAAGGGTATAACTTCGCCAATGTCTTGCTCAATGAAACCAGGTTCCCGCAAGACATCCGCAATTGCAGCAAGTGCCATGACAGCACGGCACCTAAAGCGGTTCCGCAGGCCGACAATTTCAAGAATGTTCCGAGTCGCCTTGCTTGTGGTGCCTGCCATGACGGTATTGACTTTGCGAGCGGCAAAGGGGTGACCAATGCCGCTGCGAATCAGGCCAGGATCAATGGCACCGTCGCGCTCCCAACTGGCCATATTGGCGGTATTCAGACGGACGACAAAAAGTGCGCCCTGTGCCACGACGCAGTGTCCATCCAGAGCGTCTATCACCTCCCGATCACGCCGCCGAATCCGGCAAACATTCTTGTCACCGGCGGGACCAATAACAACACCAACGCGGCATGGATTGCTTCGAAGGCAAACAATCTGCCCGCTGGCGCGATCCGGGTGACCTATGACATTCTCAGCACCTCACGCAATGCCAGCAAGCAACCCGTCATCGTGTTCAGGATGCTCCAGAATGGCGTTGCGGTTGCGTTCAATACCTTCAGCGCCGCCGGAAAAACCGAGATGTGGGACAACTTCATGGGCTCGCCCAGCGCGTATTTTGTTTTTGCGGTTCCTCAGGACGGCATCACAGCGCCGGCCGACTTCAACGCCTCGGCTTCTGGCTATCTCAGAAGTATCTGGAATGGCAGCGCCACAGGCAGCGCCAAAGGCACGCTGACCGGACCGGATGCAAACGGTTACTACACCGCGACGCTTACCGGCGTCACCGTCCCTGACAATGCTGTCATGTTGACAGGTGGGATTGGCTACACCTACGGTTTGCAGACCACCATGCCGCTGACGCAGATCAATCTGGTCGACAACTCGCTATTCGATCCCACTCGGCAGAATCGATTCGCCGTGGCCGCCGCCACCAACACAGGACTGACGGCCGGCATGCCGAACAAGACAGGGGGTCTGATTGTCATCGCGCCTGATCTGCAAAAGGTGGCAACGGGCTACAGCGCGCGGCGGGCCATTGTGGACGACAAGCGTTGCAACGCCTGTCACGAGGAACTCGGCGCCTTTACAACCGAGTCCTTCCACGCTGGTCAGCGCAACGACGGCACGACCTGTTCATGGTGCCACAATCCGAACCGGGCGAGCAGTGGTTGGTCTGCGGATTCAACTTCCTTCATCCACGCGATACACGCGGCTGACAAGCGCGAAGTGCCTTTCACTTGGCACGCCGCGTCCACCAGCGAGTCGTTTGCAGACATAGGCTATCCCGGCGTCCTGAGCAAATGCGAGACCTGCCACCTGCCAGGTACGTATGACTTTAGTGCCAGTGCATCGGCGACCGCGGTGGCGGCCAATACTCGTCTGTATCGGACAGTTGCCACCGGAAAATTCAATGGCACCGTTCCGGGTTCTCTCAGTGCGTTCTCGATTTCACCGTACGTGACAGCGGACAACGTGACTGACTATGGTGCTGGCTTCAGTTTCAATGCCAGTACCGGTGCGACGGTTGCCGCTGCTGCGAATACCCTGGTGAATTCGCCAACGACTGCAGTTTGCTTTGCTTGTCATGATAGCCAGCCGGCAGTGGCCCACATGCGTTTGAGCGGTGGCTCGATCTATGCGACACGTGCTGTTGCGCTCGCTTCCGCGGAGACCTGTCTGCTGTGTCATGGGCCAGGCAAGGTGGCCGATATCAAGGTGATGCATGCGAAATAGCATGTACTTTTTTGACCCTTACGAAAACTTACACAAGTTCCACAATTTCCACAAAGTCCTCATGCGGTTTTTGGCAAGCCTCCATAAAATTGATGTGAATCAAATTGTGGAGGATCAACACGATGGAGCCCTTGCTTTCAAGTCTGTCTGATGGGCAACATGCCCTCGATGAAATTGAAGCCGCCAAAAGCTTGACCGGGTTGAAGCCCTCCGTCTTGGCCATACCGCAATTGGTGGCCGAGGTCTACGAAATAGCACCCTTGACATTGCGGGCCCACCTTCTTGAGCAACTCATCAAGCCTCTGGGTGTTCTTGCGCTGGTGGCCATTTCGAATGGCATTTTCGCAAGGATTCGCTTCAACAGTGGCTGGCCAGACATGCACGTTCGCTGGGAAGATGTACAGAATGTTCAGTCCAAGGATGTGGCTGCGCTGGTAGATCGCGTTCAGCAAGTGAGCCTGCATTCCTTTGATGGACTGGCAAAGGTTTTGTCGAGTTCACCTGTGTTGACAGGATCGGCCACCGCGACAGTCCTGCTGGCAATGCTGTACAAAATGGCGAAAGATCGACGCGAGAGTGATGCAGGAGAGTGATCTCAGCAAGCTCAGTGAAAGCAAGCTCTTTTACAAGTGAATCGGGGGCAGCGTCGTCGGAAATCCAATCGTCACCGGTTGCCGGTATATCAGTTGCTGACCCCAATAAATTTCTAGAAAATAGGGCTCAGGTCGAATCGGTATCGTCGTCCACCCGAAGTGACCATAGGCATCGGTATAAGACATCGCACTGCGACCCAATCTTTCATGTACCAGCACGGCACCGACTCCAGGGACGGGACCCCCCGAACCGCGCGACAAGACCTGACCTCGAACCGGAACGCTGCCACCCGCGGCTTGCGCACGGGCCATGTTGGAGCCAAGCGCAAGCGTGGCGCCCACAAGCAGCAGGAGCTGACGACGGCGCTTCATTGCGCCACCCCGTAGGCGACAGTGTTGTTGGTTGCGTTCGCTGGATCAGCCGGCTTAAACGGCAGGTCGGCAATGCTGGCGGTCAGATCTGATTTTTTAAGTTTTCGATGAAGCTCGAGCGTTCCCAGAGGAGTCACATGCCGACCCTGCTCGCTCACTTTGATGGACTTGGTAAAAGGTTCGTAGCCCGGCGCATTTATGACCAGCACAACCACCGACAGATCAGGATAGATCTTGCCACTGATGGTCCCGGTTGTGGTGCTTGGAAGTTCCCAACTGGAGGTAGGCCGCACCAGAATCGAGACCGGTTCGTCGACGCCTTTGATCTCTCCTTCGAATTCCAGTGGAACAAGTCCTGGCTGCCTGAGAAATCCAAGAGACACCGCGACAAACAGCAAGCCGATCAGGAAAAACGCCATGCCAGGTACTTGTGTCGTCAAGCGGAACTGCTTTTTCCACTCAAGGGTCAGCGCTTCGGTTTTGGGTGTTGCAGCAAATGTCAGCGCGCCTTTGGCAATCAGCCATATGCCACCCAGCACCATGGCCATCCCACACCCTGCGCCCATCAGCGCAACTAGATCAAAAGCACTCATGGTGTTCCCTGTCTGGTTGTCTCAATATTTATCCTGCATCATTTTCAAAAAAACTACTCCTGGTGTGGACAATCGGCCTTATGCAAAAGAGAAAACAGCCATCTGCAAATGCGCCGGCCAAACCGACACCGGCGCCGGGCCAAACCCTTGTGCCGCTACAGCCGGTCAGTCAACGCATCGGCGAGAGCGCTGACAATCTGCGCGCCCGCGAGAACGCTTTCGCAAAGCGTCGTCGTGGGCCGTCGCGCTGAGCATCAGCTCAGCCGCAAACGCCAGATGCTGCGACCATAGGTGGCCGCCAGCAAGGTCTTGCTGCCAGTGTGGTAGACCAGATCGACCACCATGGCGGGAGGCAAATTGCCGCTTGCGTTACGCCAGTTGGCGCCGGCATCGGACGTGACAAAGACACCCGCATCGTTGCAGGCCCACAACTCTCCCGGCTGGTCGGGTCGAACCAGCAATGCGTGGTGGGGTACGTCGGGTAGCTTGCCGCCGTCGATGTCGCTCCAGGACGCGCCCGCGTCAATCGAGCGGAAAACATGGCGGTTACCGAAATTCGCGGTCGTGAGGTAAATCTCGTTGGCGTTGTGCGGGTGCGTCACGATGCGCGTGATCATCACGCCAGGAAGCGTTCCACCAGCGAGGTTGGCGCTCCAGCTGGCACCGCCGTCCAGGCTTCGAAAGAAGCTGCCATTCTCGGTGGCGACGTACACATTCCTGGAGTTTGCCGGTGCCACCTCGATGGCGCTGATGGGACTGCCGTCCAGCACCGGCGTCAGCGCGTCCCAGGACAAACCATCGTCGCGCGTTCGATACAGGCGCTGGCTACCGGTGAAGACAGTGTTCGCCGCATTCGGGTCAAAGCATATGTAAACCATCCAGATGCCCGCGCTGTCTTCCGGCTTGAAGGGGGGCGAGACGTTGCGCGCCGAGCCATTGCGAAAACGGTACATGCCGCCAAACTGGTAGGAGGCATAAATATGACCGGCGTCTTTCGGATCGATCACCATCCAGCCGCCGTCGCCGCCAAGCAGCTCGAAGGCGTCGTCGACCGCGCCTGTTTTTGTCACCAGTGTGCCGTTGTCCTGCGCACCACCGCCGAAAACGCGGGCGTCAGTTTGCCCAACGTCGATGTCATAGTACATCGTCACTGACAAGCCGGCGCTGCGATTGCTCCAGCTTGCGCCGGCGTCCTCGCTGACATCCATGCCACCGTCATTGGCACTGTAAACGCGTCCCGCCGCCGACACCGGCATCACCAGCATGTGATGATCGGCGTGCGCGTAGCCTGCAGTGCCGCGCTGGGCGTCCCAATGAGAGGCCGCCGACCAGGTCTGACCACCATTGCTGCTGCGGTGCAGGTCGACGCCGCCGCAGATGACCTGGTTGGGGTCCGTCGGATGCACTGCGATGGCATTGCCGTACGACATCTGTCCTTCTTTGGCAAAGTGCGTTCCGGCAATGTTGGTCCAGCTATCGCCGCCGTTACTGCTTTTGAAGACACCCAGCACGGCGTCATTCTGTCCCGCCGCGTCGGCACAAATTGCATAGATCACCTTGGTGTTGGACGGTGCGAGTGCCAGCGCAGTACGGCCGATGCGGTCCGGGCTGGGCAGCCCGGTCTTGAGTTGGGCCCAGCTTTGACCTGCGTCGCTTGAGCGGTAGATGCCGCTGCTCATGCCGGGGCAAGTGACGGTGACGAAGATGCGCCCTTTGGTGGCAGCATCGAACACGACTTTATGGCACCAGTAGTTGCCAGCATTGACGAATGTTTCACGGACCCAGGTGAGGCCGCCATCGCGGGTGCTGTACAGGCCGCCAAAATCATTGTCGCCAGAAACCCGGCCGAAGCCGACACCGCCAACCAGAACGTGCTTTGCATCGAAAGGATCGACGGCGATGGTACCAATGCGTCGCGGCAAACCCTTCTTCTCTGACAAGGCCCAGGCGCTCCAGCTGGCACCGCCGTTCGTTGATCGGTAGACACCATCACCCGGGTAAGAGTCAAGCGACAGGTTGGCTTCACCGGTGCCGCAGTAAAGAATTTTGGGGTTCGTCGGATCGATGGCCAGAGCGCCGATCTGCAATGGCCCGTTGGCGCGCCACTTGAAAGTCCAATGGCGACCGGCATCGATACTGGCCCACACACCGCCACCGGCGGCGCCGATCCAGATTCGGTCGGCATTGGCCGGATCGCACACCAGCGCGGTGCAACGCCCGCCAATATTGCTCGGTCCGGCCGGCGCCCATTGAGTCGCGAGCGCCGCTGTCGCTGGCATGCTGCGCTCGATGCGACGACGCTCGGTAACGAGTTTCTTCAGTGGTGCTTCGCGTAGCGGCCAGGTGATGCGGGCGTGAAACCAGGCGGCTCGCTTTTTGTGCAGCGTCAGACGCGGCGCCGGCATGCCGGGTGCTCGCTGTTTGGCTGGACCAGAAACCAAACGAACAACATTGCCGGGCTTTGTGGCGCCCTTTTTACTGCCTGCCATCGTGCGACCTCCTCAGAAAGTTTGTTGCCAATGGCGCCGCATCGCGCCCGCTATTATTTCCGTTTCGATCGCTGCTGCCAGGCACGGATCGCAAGCAAGGCGATGATAGGTACGGCGAACAGCAGGAACTCAAACGAGCCCGAGCCGCCGTCTGGAGAAAATCCAAAAATCTTCTCAATGAAGTCCATAGCGCCACCCCTGTTTGTCAAAAAAAATTCAGTAGGTTCACACTCAATGGGCGCACTATATACGCGGCCAGACAACTGAGACAAGCGCCTATCACGAGTAGGGTTTTAGGACAGCCAGCCGGAAGCGCGAGCGCGGCTTTTGTGACAAGATCTGGTCCCGCAAACTGCGCGCAGCGTCGGTCTGTGGCGCAGCAATTCAATAGTTGAAAGGGAGGCTCGTTATGGCGCGAAGCAAAAACCCGGTCCTGATTGTTCACGGCTGGTCAGACACATCAAAGTCTTTCCGATCCTTGGCCAAGTTTCTCAGCAGCCATGGTTTTCAGACCGTCAACCTGTTCCTGGCTGACTACATCTCGATGGAAGACGATGTCTCGATTGACGACGCCGCCAATGCCATGGAACGGGCCGTGCAGGCACAGATTTCCAGCGGCGCGCTGCAACTGCCTTTCGACCTGGTGGTGCATTCCACGGGTGGCCTGGTGGCCCGCAACTGGCTGGCAAGCCACTACACCGGTTTCGCGTCTGACAAGATGCCGGTGCAGCGCATGCTGATGCTGGCGCCCGCCAATTTCGGCTCGGCCCTGGCGACCATCGGGCAAACCATGCTGGGGCGCGTGGCCAAGGGTTGGGACCATGGTTTTCATACCGGAAAACTGATGCTCGACGGCCTCGAGTTGGGTTCTCCGTTCCAGTGGGAACTGGCGCTGCGCGATCTCTTTGCGCGAGGGTCAGTCGACGGCGGCACGATTTACGCACCTGATCTGGTTTGGCCATTTGTGCTGGTGGGCTCGATGCCCTACCAAACTGGCCTGGCCCAGATGGTCAATGAACACGGCTCGGATGGCACGGTCAGAGTGGCGGCAGCCAATCTGAACGCTTACGGCGCCACGCTGGACTTCACCTCCTCTGCCGCTCCCACCGTACTGGGCATGACCGCCAACAACAACGCAGCCGCGTTGGCGCATGGCGCCTTTACCCCCTGGCTGCATCGTTACGGTGAAACCATGGTCTTTCCACTGGGTGTCATGAACCGGCGAGACCATGGAAGCATCACCGATCCGGCGAGCCGTGGCGATGCTGAAAGTGGGGCCGAGCAAGCCCTGTTCCAGCAGTATCTTTTGTCAGCTCTGAACTGCAACTCGTTTACTGACTACCAAGCGATCGAGCAGGCATGGCGTTCTCAGTCAGACCAGGTGCAAGACCCGACCAGTGCCGACGCCGACCACCACAGCCACCTGCAGATCAATGTGTTTGTGGTGGACCAGTACCAAAAACCGGTAAGCGATTACCTGATCGAATTCCTGGCACCCAACTACCAGCAAAACACCGACCTGACCGGTGTGTTTCACGACAAGGTAATCCAGGACGTACACAAGTGTGCTCAAAATTCGGCCCTGCGGACGATCTACATTGACCGGCAGAACTTGTTCGATCTTTTCTATGCCGCCATTCCCGCTGATATGCCCAAGGAGTTGCGCCTGAGCATCAGCGCCTCAGCGCCCGGCAATAACGTGCACTACTTCGAAAATGCCTACGGTGCCGAGGGCGAATTCGTTGTTCATTCGGTGGATGAAGCCTCGCGCTGGCTGCACCGCAATGCGACACACTTTTTGAAAATCGTGATCCCCCGTCTACCGTCTGATCAGGTGTTCAAACTGGCTAAATTTGTTTGATCGATGTTTGGTCTTTCCATGCTTCGCGAATAAAAACGTCCACGCGACCGGTTAACCATGAAAGCTTGATGGTTAAGTTGGCCGCCCTGCCGACTGCCTGACCCAATTTACGACACTCGGCACCAAGTATCCAAGCCAGCTAGCCAAACCAGGTAGTCAAGTAGAGAGACTTTCTTTTCATTGAAAGTGAGCGTGCTATGACAGACCCCTCCACAACAGCAGCAGGCGCGCGAGCGCTGCTGTTTCTTTGTCTGGCCGCTTTGCTGGGGGCGATGTTGTTTGCGGTCAATAGATTGATGCTGCCGGCCTGGTCGCTCGCGCTGGTGGCACTGGCGGTGTTCTCGTTCGCCTGTGGGAAGACTGTTACCGGACGCTGGTTGGGCGCTCTGATTGACGAGCGAAATGTTATTTCGTTGTCGCGTTTTCAGGCCGTCTTGTGGACTCTGCTCGTCCTGTCGGCTTACCTGACCGCGGCACTGTACAACATCTTTTCCGGTCAGACCTTGCCTCTGAAAATTGAAATCCAGGAAGAGCTGTGGTGGCTGATAGGTATCAGCACATCTTCCCTGGTTGCCTCGCCACTCATCCTGAACACCAAAGCAGAAAAAGTGGCCGACGCAACAGAAGTCAGCGGCACCTTCAGTACCCTGCAGCGTCAAAACGAGACGGACAGTACACCGGCCACGAAAGGACATATCGTGGTGAACACCGACATTTCAGGGGCGCGCTGGTCGGACATGTTTACCGGGGAGGAAGTTGGCAATGCTGCGCACATGGATGTGGCAAGGTTGCAAATGTTCTCTTTCACCATCATCACGGTCATCGCCTACGGCGTAGTTTTGGGCCACATGTTTGCCGGCGATCTCTCTCACGGCATTGCAAGCTTGCCGACCCTGGACAAGAGCATGGTGGCCTTGATCGCGATCAGCCATGGTGGTTACCTCAGCTCAAAAGCCGTGCCTCACAGTCTGACTGGCGCCTGACCCCTTCGGTTTGCCAAAGCGTAAGGACATTGACCCTGCCGTTATGTCAACAAAACTTGTTTGGCTGTGCCGGTTTGCGCTTGTCGCTGTCCAATGTCGCTGAGGTGTTGTGGGTCAACAATGATACGGAGCGAACAAAATGAACATGCAGTATTCAAAAGACGGACTCAGCCTGACTGAACAGTTTGAGTCCTGTCGCCTGATGCCATATCTTGACGGTGGTGGTGTGCCGACCAATGGTTGGGGCAACACACGCAAGGTCGTGATGGGCTGCGCGATTACGCAGGAGCAAGCCGACGCCGATCTCATCGCCAATGTTGCCGGTGCGGTGCAGTGCGTCAACGACACGGTGACGGTGGAACTGTCCCAGCATCAGTTCGATGCGCTGGTCGACTTCACTTTCAACTGCGGCTGCAACGCTTTCAGTGATTCGACGCTGTTGAAAAAACTCAACGCGGGTGATCTGGATGGCGCGTGCACAGAGCTGGATCGTTGGTGCCACGATAACGGCAAGGTGGTTGCCGGGCTGGCACGTCGCCGCGATGCGGAACAGGCCTTGTTTCAGGAACGGGACGCATGAGCCACAATCCAGCCGACTAGCTGTGGCTTGACTTGATCAACGCCCGGGCTTCAAGCGCCGTATGGCCTGGAGGGGGCACCAGTAGATCGGTTTTTGACAGCGCTGTCCAGAGCTTGTTGTCCTGAAAAGCGATCGCACCGCCACCGCGTTTCTCTTGCGAGACCATGCGATTGATATCGCCAACACAAACCCAGTCATCGCCCCTGGTAAGGCCCCATTTGGCGTGATCGTGCGTCTCGGACCAGACCCAGGGCACGCCCAGGGAACTGAAATCGATGTACTTGACATCAAAGATCTTGTGAATGCCATCGCTGTCGAGCGTTGGTGCAATCTTGCCGCGAATCCAGGTCTCGACGTCCATGTCGGCCTTTAGCGTCGGGCCCACCAGATCGTTCCAGAAATCCTTGTTCCATTTGCGGTTCTTGGCAATGACCTTGAAAGCCAGTCCGCCGCGCGACTTGCACTCGATAACGTTGGAGTCACCGGGCGCATCCGGATTGAGCTTTTGGGTCAGTTGATAAAGCCCCGACTTCTTGTCCAGCGACGCTGGAACATTGGGCAAGAATACCTGCGGTTCCTGGTGGTTGACCATCTGCTGGGCAATCTGGTTGGCCGTCGCCAGGTCGAGCGAGATGCAAAGATAGGTCTGCCCATAAATCGGCGTTGGCATGGCCTTGGCCGTCGGGGCGGCGTACTTGGGCCAGGAGTGCAAGAGCCAGAACGCCGTGTTTGAGGCCGTGTCAAATGCGATCACACCTTTGGTATGGCCAAAACTGCCGACATCCGTGCGCTTGGCCTCCTGCGGCATTTCATCGTTGTAAAGAATCCATCCGCTTGTCTTGTCCGGTTTTCCAAAGATCGACTTCAGCGTCAGATCGAGCGCACCTTTTCCTTGCGTCAGGAGATAGGGCGATTTGACGACTCGGCCGATTTTCGGATCGTAGTAGACGTACTCATACCCAGTGGCCGCTGGGGAACTCGCGTCTTTGGCAAGCTGCGGCACTTTGTAAGCAAACCACCAGTCCACAGCTTTGCCGCTTTCGTCAAGCGCAGACAGATTCATGATGACTCCCTGAAATTACGGTGTCACCATTCTCCTGACATCGCAAGACCTTAACGGCCGGCAGGTTTTGTTTATTGAGACTTCCATAAATCATGGCAGTCCGGATCGTCATTGCGAGCCTCCCGAATCCGGCCCGATACCGCACACGGACCCTGAACCTGAAATTGTCCTTGGCTCGGTAGCTGTCATCCCGGGCTCGACCCGGGATCCAGTGCCACGCGAGCCATGGATTGCGGGTCGGGGCCCGCAAT
>CAITQH010000220.1 GCA_903894475.1 uncultured beta proteobacterium | reverse complement strand
GACAAATCGGTGGTGATGAATCGTTATCGCCTGAATATCGCGAGTCCAACGACCATCCAGGGTGATGGTCGCTACACCTCAACCATTCCCAACGATGCAGTGCTGGGGTTGGTGAGCCTGGACTTTGCCGGTCTGGTTGGCATGCCACGCCTGAATGTGCAAAACCTGGTTGACAACAAAGTCCTGGTTCCGCAGGCAGTCTTCTGGGGCAAGGCGGGCGATGATTCGACAGTGCACGAGAAGGTCAGCACGGCTTATGCCATGGCCAAGATCGATACCAATATGGGCAGCGTGCCGGTCAGCGGCAACTTGGGTGTGCAGTTTGTGCGTACCGATCAGTCCTCCGAAGGCTGGGTGTACCTGGGCGATACGGCCAACCCCGATCCATCCAAACTGTATGCGGTCACGGGTGGCACGTCGTACAACGATGTCCTGCCAAGCATGAATCTGCGTTTTGACCTGCCAGAGCAGACCGTGATGCGTGTAGCTGCCGGTCGCCAAATGGCGCGCCCGAACATCAACGACTTGCGTGCTGGTATGAGTGGCCCCGCCGTGAATACCACGCCCGGAGCCAACTACGCCACATGGTCGGGTGGCGGCGGTGGCAATCCTTCGCTGGAGCCTTGGCGCGCGACGGCCTATGACTTCTCGCTGGAAAAGTATTTTGGCAAGCGCAGCTACGTTGCCGTCGCAGATTACTACAAGAAACTGCAGTCCTGGGTCTATAACCAACAGGTGCTGCGTGACTTTACGGGCATCCCGAATACTTCCGGTGTGACACCTATTTCGCCCTACGGTTACTTCACGGCACCGGCCAATGGCGAGGGCGGGTCGGTTCGCGGTCTTGAATTGACCGCCTCCATCGACGGTGGGCTGTTCAGCAAGTCGCTCGACGGCATCGGCGTGGTTTTCAACAGAACAATGGCCGACAGCAGCCTCTATGACAAGGATGGCAATAAGGTCGTTCCCGAGGGCCTGTCGGGGTACTCATCCAACCTGACGCTGTATTACGAACAGAATGGGTTCTCCGCGCGGATCAGCGAGCGTTATCGTTCACCCTTCACCTCGACCTATCGCAGCGTGGTGTTTCAGGACGTGACGACCACGATCAATTCGGATAACGTGCGTGACCTGCAACTGGGGTACGCCTTCGATCAGGGTTCCTTGAAGGGTCTGTCGCTGATGCTCCAGGTCAACAACCTGACCGACAGCGCCACGCAGCAAATGGCCTCGATCAACGGACTCGGTGGGAACAACCCAACGCCGAACGCTTCGCAGATGATCACGAAGTGGGTCAATCACTTCGGTCGTCAGGTGCTGTTTGGCGCGAACTACAAGTTCTAGCCCCAAGTTCAACTGATTGATTCCCGGCGTAGAAAAAGCGGCGACTTCGTTCGCCGCTTTTTATCTTCAGGCGTTTGATGGCAGACTCCCGTTGATACACGCACTTCTGTGAGGACTTCCATGTCGGTTCAATATGTTCGTGATGTCGTCATTGCCGGCGGGGGCACGGCGGGCTGGATGACGGCAGCGCTTTTTTCGCGGGTTCTTGGAAACAACTGCCGGATTCATCTCGTCGAGTCGGACGAAATCGGCATCGTTGGCGTTGGCGAGGCGACGATTCCGCATATTCGTGTCTATAACGAGTTGCTCGGTATCGACGAGAACGACTTCCTGAAGCACTGCCAGGGCAGCTTCAAGCTCGGCATCGAGTTTGTCAACTGGGGACGGATGGGTGACCGCTACACCCACGGCTTTGGTCCGGTCGGCTCCCCCCTCTCCGGCGTACCGTTTTACCAATATTGGCTGAGACAGCGCGCGGCCGGCAACGTCGCCGATCTTGACGCGTTTTCATTGAACTGCAGTGCTCCGCGTGCGGCGAAGTATCTCAATTCGCAGCCGCAGATGCAGGGCTCGCCTCTGGCGGACTTGCCCAGCGCCTACCATTTCGATGCCAGGCTGTATGCCGCTTATCTGCGCAAGTACGCCCAGGCCCGTGGTGTCAAGCGCACCGAGGGCAAGATTGGTTCGGTCGATCTTCATCCACAGTCCGGCCACATCCGCGCGCTGGCGATGGAAAGCGGCGAGCGCATTGAAGGTGATTTCTTTGTCGATTGCACTGGCATTCGCGCCATGCTCATCGAGGGTGTTCTTGAATCGGGCTACGAAGACTGGCGGCACTGGCTGCCCTGCGACCGGGCGCTTGCCGTGCCCTGCGAATCGGTCGAGCCGCTGATTCCGCTGACGCGCTCAATGGCGCACAGTGCAGGCTGGCAATGGCGTATTCCGTTGCAGAACCGCATCGGCAACGGCTATGTCTATAGCAGCCCCTACATCTCCGACGACGAAGCGGCATCGGTGTTGATGAACAACCTTGACGGCAAGCCTCTGGCCGAGCCGCGGCTCATCAAATACACCACCGGGCGACGCAAGACGTTCTGGAAGAAGAACTGTGTGGCCGTTGGGCTCTCCAGCGGCTTTCTGGAACCACTCGAATCGACCAGCATCCACCTCATCCAGACGGCGGTGATGCGAATTCTTTCCAATTTTCCGGACCTGGGTTTTGCCCAGGCGGATATTGATCATTACAACCGTGAAACCCGGCTGGAATACGAAGGGATTCGGGATTTCATCATCACGCACTACCACGTCACCGAACGAAGCGATTCGCCGTTCTGGAATTATTGCCGGACGATGGAAATTCCCGACTCCCTGGCTCAGCGCCTGGAACTGTTTCGCAGCAATGGCCGGATTTCGCGCGAACTTTTCATCCAGTTGTTTGCCGAATCGAGCTGGGTTCAGATCTTGCTGGGTCAGCGCTTCATCCCGCAAGGTTGGCAGGCGCTGGCGGGTTTGATTCCGGCCGAGGAGTTGAGCACATTTATCAACGATATCGAGATGGTCACGCAACGCTGCGTGGCCGCCATGCCCACCCATGCCGACTATATCAAGACCCACTGTGCCGCTGGCTGACGGCGGGATCGAGCAGCGTATAGTGCGTGCACCACAGGAGTTGAGATGGCCACGATCAAGGATGTAGCGCGACTCGCTGGGGTCGGCGTCGGGACCGCCTCGCGCGTGGTCAGCGGCCACGGCTCGGTCGCTCCGGCCACGGCACAGAGGGTGCGCGAGGCCATCGCCGAGCTCCAATTTAGACCCTCGCATGCGGCTCGGACCCTGCTGTCCGGCTCCTCGCAGATGATTGGTGTTTACATACCGATGCTGGTGGGGACGTTTTACACACCTATTCTTGGGGCCATCGACACCGAACTGCGTACCACCGGTCGGCACATGGTG
>CAITQH010000219.1 GCA_903894475.1 uncultured beta proteobacterium | reverse complement strand
TGTAGTCGATAGAAGCCCTCAGCGGGTCAGCGTTTTTGAATTGGTTGCCGGATTCTGGCCATTCTGATTTCAGGAATGGGGGCCTTGGAATCTTACCAATACGGCGCCGGATGTGGCGCTCAAGACTTGCGGCTAACATGGCACATGCCTTTTGCTCCGTCTTTTCCGATCCGCAGTGAAGCCGACGTGCGTCGCCTTGAGGAAACACCGCTTGAGCGGGCGTTTACCGAGCGCAGCACCTACGACATATTTTGCAGCTCGGCCAAGGCTTTCGGAAATAAAACGGCTCTGACCTTTTTGCACTCGGCCGAGCCGGAAGGTGGACTCACGCGCTGGTCCTACGCCGAATTGCTTGCTGGTATTCACCAAACAGCGAACCTGCTGTTTCGAATCGGTGTGCAGCCTAAAGATGCGATTGGGGTCCTTTTACCAGGATGCCTGGACTATCACCTGGCACTCTGGGGCGGCGAGGCGGCAGGCATTGTGCAACCGCTCAATCCCTTGCTTAACGACGAGAAGCTGGTCTCCCTGCTGAACGCCGGCAAGGCCAAGGTCCTGTTTGCCTGGGGCTCGGATGAGGAAGCCGGCATCTGGTCCAAGGCCATGCGCATCCGCACTCAGGTGCCGACACTGACTGCAGTGTTGCGGGTTGCGCCTATCGGTGAAGCCACAGCACCGGCGCTGCCTGACGGTGTGCTGAACTTTGGCGAGCTGCGTCGCTGCGAGGTCAATGATCGCCTGATCAGTGAGCGCCGTATTTCGGCCGACGACATCGCCGCCTACTTTCATACGGGTGGCACGACGGGCGCGCCCAAGCTGGCCCGCCACAGCCATGCCGCGCAGGTCTTCACGGCCTGGGTCTGCGTGCAGATGCAGGGTACGCTGGCCTGCGACGTCGTGATCAATGGTTATCCGCTGTTCCATGTGGCCGGCGTGCTGCCAGGCTCCTTGACATCGTTTGCAGCCGGCTCCGAGGTGGTGATTCCGACCACCTCGCTGTTTCGCAACCGGGAGGTGCTGAGCAACTACTGGCGCCTGGTCGAACGCCATCGGGCGACGGTGGTCTCTGCCGTGCCCACTGTATTGGCTGCGCTGGTCGATATACCGGTCGCAGCGGCAGACATCTCCTCCTTGCGCTACTGCCGCACTGGCGCGGCCCCGATCTCGCCGGATATGGCAGCGCGCTTTGAGGCTTTGTCCGGGTTACATGTGCATGAGAGTCTGGGCATGACGGAGATGGCCGGTATCTCCACCATCACGCCGCCTGGCGTCAACGCCCCGGCGGGATGTGTCGGTTTCAGGCTGCCCCATACGCAACTGCGCATCGTGGCTCTGGATGAACACGGCAACCCAAGCGAGCGCGAGATGCCGCGCGGCGAGCAGGGCATGGTGACCTTCAAGTCGCCGAATCTGTTTTCGGGTTTTGTTGACGCGAAGGACAATGCCCACGCATTCACGGCGAATGGCTGGCTGGCCACCGGTGACCTGGGATGGCTCGATGATCAAGGTCGACTCCACTTGAGCGGCCGCTCCAAAGACCTGATCATTCGGGGTGGCCACAACATCGACCCCAAGGTTATTGAAGACGCCATGGCGGCCCACCCCGCTGTGCAACATTGCGCTGCCGTGGGTGCGCCCGATGCCTATGCCGGCGAGTTGCCAGTGGTCTTTGTGACGCTGATTCCAGGCGCGGAAGCCTCAGAGGCGGAACTGCTCGAATTTGTGCGTGACCGGGTCGATGAACCGCCGGCACGCCCCAAGTCTGTCACCGTGTTGAAAACCATGCCAATGACCGTGGTGGGCAAGATCTACAAGCCCGAGTTGCGACAACTGGCGGCCGTCACGAAATCTCAGACCTCCTGAACGCAACCCACAGCGCCAGGTCGTAGGCGATCTTGAGCACGCCACATGCCACCAGCGGCGCTGCTGCCCACCCCGACTGAAAAAGCCAACCCGCGAGCAAGGGACTGGCAGCGGCAGCCAGGCTTCGCGGCACCGCCGTAAAGCTTGCCGCAGCCGCCCTCTCCTGGGGCTGCACAACCGACATCACAAACGCGCTTCGGGCCGGCACATCCATCGATGAAATCGACGCGCGGACCAGCAAGAGACCCAGCACCCATCTGACATCGTTCGAAAACGCCGCCGCGATCAGGCACAGGCTGGCCGGAATATGCGTGAACACCATCGTATTGACCAGTCCGATGCGCTTGGCCAGCGCCGGAGCCGCGAGCTGTGATGCAGCGCCCAGCAGCCCGGATCCGAAGAAAAATGCGCCGGCCGCCGAAAGTGACAAGCCAAAACGCTGGAACAACCACAGCGCCAGCAGCGAATTGACCACCAGACCGCCCGCAAACGAGTCCGCCGAGAACAATGCCGCCAGCCTCACAACCACCGCCTTCGACTGCCCCAGAGGTGCAGGCCGGCTGCTGTTGGACGCTTCGTTTGCCGGCAACTTTCGATACACAGCCCACACGATGACGCCCATCAGTCCGTAGAGAATAAACATCGCGCGCAGCGCATCCAATCGTGAAATCCCGATCAGCGTGACGACCCAGTCAGGCAAGCCGGAGGCCAACGCCCCGAGCGCCGCGCACATCCCACCGGTCAGGGCGTATCGGGCGAACAGCTCGGTCCTGCTCGCCACGTCAGACGCTGCCGCCAATCGGGCATGCTCCAAGGGTAAGAACATGCTGACGTCGCCTGAACTCGGATTGAGCGTCCCGACAAATGCAAGCACCAACAGAGGCCAAAACGACGAGATGACCGAAAAACCCAGACCCGTGGCCGCCATGACAAGCGCTGCACCGAGCAGCAGTGTCCTTGCGGTCCAGTGATGTCCCCACGCGCCAATGGCGAGCGTCGCCAGCGCCGACCCGAGCAAGGTGGCCGTTGCAATAGCTCCGACCTCCACCCCTCCAAGTCCCAGCGCAAGCAGGTAGAGCGGCAGCAGAACGGCGACAAAACCATCGGCAAAACCGCGACATGCCCGCGCGGCAAAGATCGGGATGACGCCGTGATCGGCGCCCTCAGGAAGTAATCTTTGAATCAAAGCTGATTGACGGTGCGGGCATAGCTGGGTGGTCGACGCCTGCGGGATGCTTGCTCATAGGCATAGGCCATGGCAATCAGGGTCGGTTCGCTCCAGGCTTTGCCAACGAAGGAAATGCCACACGCAAGGCCTTTGGCAAATCCTGCCGGTACCGTGATGTGCGGATAACCGGCAACGGCTGCGGGCGTGGTGAAACTGTTCCCGGACGAATCGCCGTGGATGAAATCGGTCAGCCAGGCTAGCTCGCCGGTCGGGGCAACCAGGGCGTCCAACTGATTTTCTGCCAGCACCTTGTCGATGCCCTGCTCCCGCGAGAATTTCAGGTTGTTGGCCAGCGCGTCCTTGTATTCCTGACTGTCGAGGTCGCCTTTCGCCTGCGCACTGACAAAGAGTTCCTGCCCAAAGTGAGGCATTTCTCTGGCACGGTTCTCCTCGTTGAAAGCAATCACGTCAGCCAATGATTTGATGGGCGACGCGGGCGCATAAATGGCGAGATACTGCGGCAGGCTGGTTTTCAGTTCAAACAGCAGCACCGTCAGTTCTGAATCTGCGTATTTGGTGGTATTGGGGATTTCCGGGATTTCCACCAGCACGGCGCCCTGCGCTTGAAGCACCGCCAACTCGGCCTCAACCACGCTAGCCACCAGATCGCTTTGCCCAGTGAACTGACTGCGCACAACGCCAATGCGCTTGCCCCTGAGGCCATCGAGATCGAGGAAACGGGTGTAGTCCTGCAGGTGTTGGTCGGCTTCGCGAGTCGCAGGGTCTTGCGCATCCGTGCCCGCCAATGCGGTGAGCAGCACGGCTGCATCGGCCACGGTTCGGGTCATGGGGCCAGCAGTGTCTTGCGACGGCGCAATCGGGATGATGCCGGCCCGGCTGACCAAGCCCAGTGTGGGCTTGATGCCCACCAGACTTGCAAGGGCCGCCGGTGAGGTAATGGAGCCATCAGTCTCGGTGCCGACGGCCATGGTGGCAAGGCTGGCGGCTATGCCGGAAGCTGATCCGGAACTTGAGCCACTGGTATTGCGGTCCAGTGCATACGGGCTTTTCGTCAACCCGCCGCGCGCACTCCAACCGCTTGTGGCGCGGGTAGAGCGAATATTGGCCCACTCGGACAAATTGGTTTTGCCAAGAATGATTGCGCCAGCATCACGCAACTTCTGCACAATGAACGCATCTCTGACGGTTATGGCACCCAGCAGCGCCAGGGAACCGGCAGTGGTCTGCATGCGGTCGGCCGTGGCGATGTTGTCCTTGAGCAGAACAGGAATTCCATGCAAGGGCCCGCGTGGCCCCTTCGCCTTGCGCTCCCGGTCCAGGTTCGCGGCAATCTTTCTGCTATCGGGATTCAATTCAATGATGGAATTGATTTTGGGTCCCGATTTGTCAATGGACTTGATGCGCGCCAGATAGGCATTGACCAGTTGCAGCGAAGTGAAGGCTCCCCGCGACATGGCGCTCTGCAAATCAGCTATGGATGCTTCTGCCACCTCCAAAGATTTCGCCGTGGCTGCCGTGGCATCGATATTGCTGCCCGCAAAAAGACCGCTGGCAATCCCTATTTGAAGTAAATCTCGACGTTTCATTGCGGTAGGTTGAAGTCACTGGCTCTTGCGTGGGTGAAACAGCAGCGGCTGCTCAGAGTTGGGGGCCGCCTTCTGCTGCAACTGACGCTTGGGCAAGCCCAGATCGCAGCCGCTGCAATGGCAACCGGTAGCAGCGCCGGCCGCCCTTTCCAGATTCAAGCGCAATGAACCGGGCAAGGGCAGCCGCAACAAGCGCTTTGAAAGCGTGCGCCTGGCTGCTTGCGGTAGCAGCGTCCAGGCGGCATAAGCAAAGCAGCAAGTCACCACAATGAAGACCAGCAAGGGTTGCAGCGCCACGATTCAAGCTCCCAACCACAAGGTGACCCGGTAAGTGGCAAACGCGGCCGCATAAGCCAGCGCGAACAGATAAAGCGCCATCAGGAGCGGGTAGCGCCAGGAATTGGTTTCACGGCGCACCACGGCCAGCGTTGACAGGCATTGCGGCGCAAAGACAAACCAGGCCAGAAGCGAATAGGCTGTGGCCAGCGGCCAGCCCTGCGCAAGCACTGGCGACAAGGCATCGCTAACTGATCTGTCGGCCGCTGACAAGGAATAAACCGTGCCCAAGGCACCAACCACCACCTCGCGTGCCGCCATACCGGGCACCAGTGCCACGGAAATTTGCCAATTGAAGCCGAGCGGCGCAAACAGCCATTGCAGCGCATGACCGAGCATGCCGGCAACGCTGTAACTGATGGCCGGGCCCTGGCTGGCATCCCAGGTGGCCGGCGGCCCGGGATAGGTGGAAAGGAACCATAACACGACCATCAACGCAAAGATAATCCCGCCGACACGGCGCAAGAAGATGCGGGCCCGCTCCCACAAGCCCAGGCCAATATTGCGCATGTTAGGAATGCGGTAAGGGGGCAATTCCAGCATCAGCGGTTGGTAGGCGCTTTTCATCCAGGCGCGCTTGTAAACCCAGGCCACGGCCATTGCCGAGACCACGCCAGCCACGTACAGACCAAACAGGGTGAGACCGCGCAGGCTCAGCCAGCCGACATCGCGCGCCGGGACAAAGGCGCCTATCAGCAAGGCGTACACCGGCAAACGGGCTGAGCACGTCATCAGGGGCGCCACCATGATGGTGGCAAGCCGGTCTTTCCAGTTGACGATGGTGCGAGTCGCCATGATGCCCGGAATGGCGCAGGCAAAG
>CAITQH010000218.1 GCA_903894475.1 uncultured beta proteobacterium | reverse complement strand
GCCGACCAGCAGCTTGATGGTGCCGGTCTGCGCCTGCGCCAGGCCGCCGAGCAGGAAGGCGCTGACGGCGATGGATTTGACAAGCGCACGGGATAAGCGCTGCAAAGGGGAATTGATCATGTGAGACTCCATTTGAAATGCTGACTATATTAAATCCCGACCGTCATCGCAACGCCACCGCCCCTCGTCATCTCGAGGCCGCAGGCCGTGGCGATCCATGGCTTTGGTCTGCATGGATTGCCACGTCGCTGCGCTCCTCGCAATGACGAAACGGGGAACCCGCAATGAACGAAACCGGGAACCCGCATTGACGTCGCCGCGCTCAGAACGTGCCGGGGTAAGCACCACCGTCTGCCAGCACGTTCTGTCCATTGATGAAGCCCGCATGCCGGCTGCACAAAAAGGCGCAGATGGCGCCAAATTCCTCGGGGGTACCAAAGCGCTGCGCGGGGATGGTTTTCTTGCGGGCTTCGATGACCGACTCGATGTTCAATCCGGATTTTTGCGCCGCTCCGGTCATGAGAGCCTTGAGCCTGTCGGTGTCAAAGGCACCGGGCAGCAGATTATTGATGGTGACACCCTGACCTGCCAGTTTGCTGCGCGCGGCGCCTGCCACAAAACCGGTCAGGCCACTGCGCGCGCCGTTGGAAAGCCCCAGAATGTCAATCGGCGCCTTCACGGCACCCGAAGTGATGTTGACGATGCGCCCAAAACCACGCGCCATCATGCCGTCCACGCTGGCTTTGATCAGTTCGATAGGCGTCAGCATATTGGCGTCCAGCGCCTTGATCCACGCCGTTCTGTCCCAGTCCCGAAAATCACCAGGTGGTGGGCCGCCGGCATTGGTGACCACAATATCAAAGTCGCGCCGCTGCGCAAACACCGCCTCGCGCCCATCGACCGTAGTGATGTCCGCAGCCACGAATTGAACACTGGCGGTTGCCGGTCGCAATGCATCGGCCTCAAGATCTGCTGCTGCGGCCTGCAGTACCTCGGCGCGGCGCGCCACCAACAACACATGAACGCCTTCGCGCACCAGCGCCTGGGCGCAGCCAAAACCCAGTCCCCTGCTGGCACCGCACACCAGTGCCCACTTACCCGAGATACCTAAATCCATCGTCATTACTCCATCTGTTTTGCCAATTGTCCTTGATTCAGAAAATCAGTTTCCCGCAGCACAGGAATCCGAGCTCACTGCGTCCAGAATGGCTTTGGACAGCGCTGCAGAGGCACCATGAATCTTGTCGGGTGACCAACCCGGGTCAGCCATTGACGCCGGAAATTCCTGTCCAGCCACTATACGCAGTGGGTTGGCACTGGGGCCAAAAATCGCCTTGTAGCGGCTGATGACGCTGTAGCCGAGTCGGCCGGCATTGTCATGGATGATCGTGTTACGGGCATTCCAGTTGGCAGCATGGATCGATATCGTGGCACCAATATCCACCCAGTAGTAGCTGGCTTGGGGCGCGATGATTTGGAGCTCTCGCATCAGTTCCTGCTGGCTATCTGCGAACGATGCTTCGTGTTGCTCCATGCCAAGAATGATGATGATGACGCTGGCCCTTGCAATGATTTGACGGTCTGCCGCAACGCTCGCCAGCGCCGACTTGCCCTGCGGGTTTCCAGCACCAGTAATTGATCGCCCAGCGTCATAGTTGATAAGCGAAGGACCACCCAGCTTGGCCTGCAAGCCGGCTTCAAGCTTCTCCAGATGAAGACCCAAACCAATCGAGTCGGCCAGCACATAGGACGACCGACCGGACACAGTGGCAGCCGGCCCCTCGGCTGCGAGCGCCGCAGCGAACTGGAACAAAGCCAGGCTGCCGAGCCCAAGGGTTCGAATCAGTTTGCGCAACATGAGGACAGTTCAACCACGACGCGTAAAAACAAAAATCCCGGCAATCACCAGGACGGTACCGCCAGCAACCCAGACGGTGAAGGGCTCACCCAGAATCAGGACGCCCATCAGAATGGTGGAGAGCGGCCCCACCATACCGCCCTGCGACACCACACTGGCGCCAATGCGCTCAATCGCCATCATGACCAGCCGCACCGGCAGCGCCGTGCACAGGGTGGCGTTGAGCACCGAG
>CAITQH010000217.1 GCA_903894475.1 uncultured beta proteobacterium | reverse complement strand
TTCCGGGAAATGCGATGCCACCAGTCTGGTCGGTTGCCACTCAATCAGGACCGCACCGAAATCGAAAACCAGGTTCATGGATTGCGGGTCGGGGCCCGCAATGACACCAATTTCCATTAGCGCAAGCGCTGCAGCAAACCGGCTGTCGAACCGTCCAGACCACTGACATCGCCCGTTTGCAGGCGCGCCTGCAGGTCTTTGGCGAGCACCTTGCCGAGTTCCACGCCCCACTGGTCAAAGCTGTTGATACCCCAGAGCGAACCGCTGACGAAGACACGGTGCTCCTGCAGTGCAATCAGGGCACCGAGCGTAGTCGGCGTCAATTCATCGAGCAGCAAGAAGGTACTGGGCCGGTTGCCCGGGAAATTCCTGTGCCCGCCTATATCACGCTGGCCGGCCATCAGCGCCTGCGCCTGCGCCAGCACGTTGGCCAGCAACAGTTCATGGTGACCTGGCAAAGCGTGACTCGGCTTGCGAACCGCCACAAATTCGACCGGCACAAGGTCCGTGCCCTGATGCAACATCTGAAAAAAAGCGTGCTGACCGTTAGTGCCGGGCTCGCCCCACAACACCGGCGCCGTGGCAAAACGAAGGGCCTGCCCTTGCGCGTCCACGCACTTGCCGTTGCTCTCCATCTCGAGCTGCTGCAGGTAAGCCGGCAGACGCCGCAGCGCACTGTGATAGGGCGCGATGGAACGGCTGGTAAAGCGATGGAAATTGCGATACCAGATGTCCAGCAGCGCCAGGCGAACCGGCAGATTCTGTTCCAGCGCGGCACTGCGGAAGTGCTCATCCATATCGTGCGCCCCGGCGAGAAACTCACGAAATCCCCGCTCACCAATTGCAATGGCCACCGGCAGTCCGATGGCCGACCAGACCGAATAGCGGCCGCCAACCCAGTCCCAGAAACCAAAGGTGGTGCGAATGCCAAAGGCCCTGGCTGCTGCCACATTGGTCGTCAGCGCGGCAAAGTGCCGGCCCACATCGCTGCCGCCTTCGCGCAGGAACCAGTCCCGGGCAGAACCGGCATTGGTCATGGTTTCAATGGTGGTGAAAGTCTTGCTGGCAATCAGGAACAGTGTGCTTTCGGGCCTGAGACGCTGCAGCACGGCGGCGAGTTCATGGCCGTCCACATTCGAGACAAAGTGGAAGCGCTTGCCTGGCAGCACAAAGTTGTCGAGCGCCAGCACGGCCATCTGCGGCCCCAGATCCGAGCCGCCGATGCCGATGTTGACGATATCGGTGATGGCATCGTCCGCACGCACACTTTGCGCGTAGGCCAGCATGGCACCCAGCACCTCGTGCACCTGCGCGCGTTCGCTCGCCAAAGCGTCCACACCATCGGCGCTAGCCGCCGGGCTGCGCAACAGCCAGTGCAGCACCGCTCGCTGCTCGGTGTTGTTGATCGCCGCCCCGGAAAACATGGCGTCGCGGTGCTGCTCCAGACCGCACTGGCGCGCCAGTGTGAACAGCAATTGCTGCGTTGCACGGTCGATCAGGTTCTTCGACAAATCGGCAAAGATGTGCGGTGCGCTTTGGCTGAAGGCCTCGAAGCGCCCCTCATCATCGGCAAAGGCGCGGCGCAGATCAAAGGTCTGGCCAGCGTTCGTGAACAGGTTCTGTAGCCCGCGCCAGGTAGCGGTTCGGTCACAGCGAATGCGTTCCATGGAAGATCCTTGAATTGGGTTTCAGGCCGCCAGCAACAACTGGTCAAGCCGAGCACTGTCGGCACTGAAGGCACGTATACCCTCAGCCAGTTTCTCGGTGGCCATCGCGTCTTCATTGAGCGCAAAACGAAAACCAGCCTCGTCAAAACTGACAGGCGTCAGTTCCAGCAATTGCGCAGCCTTGGCGTCGAGTGCCGGCTGCAGTGGTGATTTTGTCGCCATCAGTGTGGCAAGCAGGTCCGGACTGATGGTCAGCAGGTCACAGCCGGCCAGCGCCGTGACCTGTCCGACGTTGCGAAAGCTCGCCCCCATCACTTCGGTAGCGATGCCGAACTTCTTGTAATAGTTGTAGATTTGCCGCACCGACTTGACACCAGGATCGTTCGCGCCAGCGTGATCCGCTTCGACCCAGGCAGCGCCTGCCGACTTCTTGTACCAGTCGTAAATGCGCCCGACAAAGGGCGAGATCAGCTGCACCCTGGCCTGCGCGCAAAGCACGGCCTGACAGAAAGAAAATAGCAGCGTCAGATTGGTGTGAATGCCACGACGCTCCAACTGTGCTGCAGCATCGATTCCTTCCCAGGTTGCCGCCACCTTGATCAGCACGCGGTCGATGTGAATGCCTTGAGCTTGATAGAGCTCGATGATGCGCTCGGCGCGGGCCACCGTTGCACTCGCGTTGAAGCTGAGTCTGGCATCCACCTCGGTCGAGACACGCCCGGGAATGATGGACAGGATCTCGACGCCAAAGCGCACCAGCAGACGGTCCATGATTTCGTCGGGCGGTCGGCCACGGTAGCGTGCCACGATGTCCGTCAACAAGGATCGGTACTCCGACGTCTGCACAGCTTTGAGAATCAGAGACGGGTTGGTGGTGGCGTCCTGCGGCAAGTATGCGTCGATCTGCCTGAAGTCGCCGGTATCAGCTACCACCGTGGTGAACTGTTTGAGAGCGTCAAGTTGGTTCATGACGTCATTATCCTGCGACCACCGAGACGCCATGATCGGCCAGCGTCAACCAAACCTCGATCCCCAGCGGCAAGACGTCGGTCAGGTCCGGCGAGACCACGAAGACACTACCCAGCGCAGTATCGAAGGTGTACTCGAAGAAACTGCCCAAGTAGGCTGACTTGAGCAGCTTGGCCGGCAGCCCAGGGGTTTCGGTCTGACTCAGCCGATGGATATGCCAGGCCTCGGGCCGCACAGCCACCTTGACGACACCGGCCGCCAATGCTTGTTTGGGCGTGATCTGAAGTGGCCCCAACTGCACCTGCCCCCCAGGCAGCGCGACACCTGGAAAAAGCATCGCTTCGCCCATGAAACCGGCCACAAATTCGCTGCCCGGGCGCTCGTACATGTCCTGCGGGGTGCCGCGCTGGGCGATGCCACCATCATTCATCACAATAATCTGGTCGCTCACTGCCAGTGCTTCGCTCTGGTCATGCGTGACGTAGGCCACCGTGAGACTCAGGCGCTGCTGCAGGAACCTGATCTCCTCACGCATCTCGCGCCGCAGACGAGCGTCCAGGTTGCTCAAGGGTTCATCAAACAAGAGCACTGCGGGCTCCAGCACCAGTGAGCGCGCCAGCGCCACGCGCTGCTGCTGTCCCCCTGACAGTTCGCTGGGAAGCCGTTCGTCAAACGTAGTCAGCCCGACATTGCGCAATGTCTCGCTGGCGCGCACGCGCGCGAGCTCCTTGGCAACACCCGACATCTTCAAGCCATACATCACGTTTTCCAGCACGTTCATGTGCGGGAACAGGGCGTAACTCTGGAACATCATGCTGACATTGCGATCGACCGGACCCAGCGTCGTCACATCCTTGCCAGCGACAATGATCTGACCCGAGGTTGGCGATTCCAGTCCGGCAATCATGCGCAGCACGGTCGTCTTGCCACAGCCCGACGGACCCAAGATCGTGGTCAGCGTGCCTTGCTCGATCCCGAAGCTGATGCCCTTGACCACCAAGGGTGCCGATGCCTCAGCGCCGTAGCGCTTGCTGATG
>CAITQH010000216.1 GCA_903894475.1 uncultured beta proteobacterium | reverse complement strand
TGCAGGAACGTGGTGCCCATGAGTGACTGCATGGCCACGGCGCCAGCCAGCGACAAGGAGCCGCGGGCCACTTCCTGCAACGCCAGACAGAACTCGGTTAGCGCCATGCCGCTGCCACCCACCTCTTCAGGGTAGCGCATGCCGAAAAAGCCGAGATCGGCCAATTCCTGAAACAAAGCGCGCGGAAAAGCCCTGGCCTCGTCCAGCGCGGCCGCTTGCGGTGCGATGCGCTCGTCGCAAAAGCGCGCAAAATTGTCGCGCACCGCGCGCTGCTCGGCGCTGAGATCAAAGTCCATAATCGCGCGCCGCCGCCTCCGGTGTGATCACCCCATCGCGCACTTCCTGCGCCAACAGAACCCGGTCGCGCAGCAGCGGATCGCCGTAGCCGCCGCCGCCGCTTGCCACCTGGTGGTACAGCGTGCCCAGCGGCACACCCGTGATCAAGTCCTTGTTCTTGGGGACCACGGTGCTGCCGTCGGGGTAAGTCAGTCGGATGAAATTCAGGCCTGCATCCTTGCCGCCAAACAGACCAAAGGCCGGCTCGAAGTCACCGTCGCCAAAGGTCACCAGTTGCGTGTCGGGCGAACCGATGCGAAAGATCGTCTCCACACCCAGACCGCCGCGCCATTGGCCCGCGCCGGCGGAGTCCACCAGCAACTCGTGCTTGATCAGGGTGTGCGGCGTTTGCTGCTCAAACATCTCGTAATCCTGGTCCAGCACGCCACCGGAAGCGTCGATCATGCCGATGTGGTCGTAGCCGTCCGTGCCCTTCATGGCGCCGGAGCCGCCCTTCAAGCCCATGAAGCCGATGTCCACGTACTTCTCGTTGCTGCGCGGGTCGATGCCGGTGGTCAGCGAGGCCAGCAGGTTGTTCCAGCCGGCGGTCACACGCTCCGGCATGACCGGTGCCAGCGCGCGCTGGATCGCGTCCGCATTGGGTGGGCACAGGTGATTGCCAAAGGTGGTGGCCTTGGGATAGGCGGCGTTGAGGATGGTGCCTTCGGGGATGATGATCTCGATCGGCTGCACCATGCCTTCGTTGTGCGGAATGTCCGGATTCACCATCTGCAGCAGCGTCAGGATGGTGGCCGAAGCGCTGGAGGTGAAAGTTCCGTTGACAAAGCCGTTGGTCTGCGCGTCGGTTCGCGTGTAGTCAAACTTGATGCTCTTCTCACCCACTGTGATGTCCACGCGAATGGTGAACTTGGATCCCGGGTGACGGCCGTCGTAGTAGACATAACCCTCGCCCGCGTACTGCCCCGGCGGGATCTTGGCAATCTCCGCCTCCATCATCTTGCGCGTGGCCTGGAACAGCGCCTGCTTGTGCAGTTCGAAACTGGGCCGGCCATACTTCTTGAGCAGTTCGAGCATGCGCCGCTCACCCACCGTGCAGGCGCCCATTTCGGCCTTCATGTCGTGCTGCACGATGTCCAGTCGCACATTGGCGAAAATCAGGCCCCAGACGTCCTTGCGCAGCTTGCCGCGCTCCACCACCTTCACCGGCGGAATCCGCAGCGCCTCCTGCCAGACCTCGACGGCATTGGGGTTGTAACCGCCGGCGACGTTGCCGCCGATGTCGGCCTGATGCCCCTTGACCGCCGTCCAGGCGACCAGTTCGCCGTCCAGAAAGATCGGCTTGAAGGCCGCCACATCGTTGTTCTGATTGCCCAGGCTGAACACATCGTTGTGAAAAATCACGTCGCCCGGATAGAGCTCGTCGCCGAAGAATTCCTTGATGTGCTTGCACACCGGCGCCAGCGAGAACGCAAGAATCGGCAGATTCTCTGTCTGCTCCAGCATATTGCCATCGGCGTCGTAGAGGCCGGTGACGTAATCCTTGGCCTCACACAGAATCGGCGAGCGCGTGGTCTGCGCCATGGAAATGCTCATCTCGTCGGTGATCGCCTTGAAGGAGCGGGCATAGACCGACAGCAAAATGGGATCGATCTTGCTCATACGCCAAGCTCCTCTTTCATGCACGATGCGACCAGATCGTCGCGGCCCTTTTTGTACAGGGCAAAAGAACCCAGCGCATCAACCACGCAGTCAAATGAAGCGCTGACAAAAATGGCCGTGGTCTCCTGCTCGATCAGCGCCGGCCCCTGCACCCGATTGCCGTAGGCCAGTTGATGGCCATCAAACACCTTGATCTCGGCAAACGCCTTGCTCTCGGGAATGTAGACCGACCTCTGGCTTTTCAGTGCGTGCTCGGCAGCGGTGCCGGACCAGGCCTGCTTGCGATAGCCTGGCTTGTCGGTCAGGCCCACCGCCTGCACCCGCACATTGATGATTTCGATGGCCGTATTTTCCTGCGCCAGCGAGTAGCCATACAGGCGGTTGTGCTCGGCATGAAAGGCATCGGCTATGGCCTGGGCGCCGTGCGTCTGAATCAGTTCCTGCGGCACC
>CAITQH010000215.1 GCA_903894475.1 uncultured beta proteobacterium | reverse complement strand
CTTCGCTCTGCCGCGTCTGGTGGCCGACGCCGACTCGCCCTGGTGGGACAACCGCAGCACGCCGGCGCGTGAGAGCCGCGCCGACACCGTGAAGGTGGCTTGGCGAGCCACCCTGGCGCACCTGCAGACCACGTTCGGCCAGGACAGCTCAAACTGGACCTGGGGCAAGGCGCATACGCTGACCCACAGCCACCCTCTGGCAGCGCAAAAGCCACTCGACAAACTCTTCAACATCGGCCCTTTCGCAGCGCCAGGCGGGCGTGAGTTGCCGAACAACCTGGGCCACAACATCGGCCCGGCGCCATGGGCAGTAACCATGGGCCCATCAACCCGGCGTGTCATCGATTTCGCCGACGCCAGCAAGGCGCTGGGCAGCAACCCGGTGGGTCAGAGCGGTGTACTGTTTGATGCGCATTACAAGGATCAGGCAGCCACCTTCATCGCCGGCGGCTACGTGCCACAGCATCTGAGCGAAGCTGATGTTGCTGCCAATACACGCAGTACGTTGACGTTGACGTTGGCACCGGCACGGTAGAGATTTCTTATTTCTCGATTCTTCTTATTTTCCCCCACTCACACCCCCCGCCCTCTCCCGCCCCGCCGGGCGGAAGAGGGAGCCAACAGCCACATGTGGCCGCGTATCTGAACTTCTGAAGTGCATCGTTCAGGTTTGGAACGCTGAAATTTGTAGCTCAACCTGTTGTCTGCTTTGCCCGTTGCCTGCAATTGACTGACCGCAAATGTTTGCGGCCTCACATCGTGCTTGCAGTACTGGCATTGGTTGTTGGCATCACCGAGATGGTCATACAGCACAAAATCTTCCCCAACGCGCGGTTGAGCCTGTACTTCCCTTGTTTGCGGACGCGGCCAAATACGGCTGTTGGCTCCTCTTTCCCGCCCGGCGGGGCGGGAGAGAGGCGGGGGTGAGAGAGTGGGGAGAAAATAGGAAATAGCAACGAACCGAGAAAAGAATACAGAGATACGTGAGAATAGAAGCATGACTTCTTTCAAACCAGAACCCCCCTTCTCCCATGGCCAGACACCGCGCACGGGGGTGCTGTTTTGTAACCTCGGCACGCCCGCCAGCACCAGCACCGCCGACGTGCGGCGCTTTCTGGGAGAGTTTTTGAGCGACCCGCGCGTGGTTGAAATTCCGCGCCTGATTTGGTGGCTGATCCTGCACGGCATCATCCTGCGTTTTCGGCCCGCCAAGTCGGCGGCCAAGTACGCCAGCATCTGGACGCCGGAGGGCTCACCGCTGAAAGTCTGGACCGGAAAGCAGACTGGACTGCTGCAGACCTGGTTGTCCGAGCGGGCGCACAGCGTCACCGTGCGTTACGCCATGCGCTATGGACAAACTTCGATCGCCGAACAAATCGATGCATTGAAAGCCGAAGGGGCAACCCGGATTCTGGTCGTGCCCGCCTACCCGCAGTACTCTGCCACCACAACTGCCAGCCTGTTTGATGCGGTTTACGCCTGGGCTGCCACGGTGCGTAATCTACCCGAGTTGCGTTTCATCAACCGTTATCACGACGACAGTGGCTACATCCTCGCGCTTGCCGAAAGCATTCAGCAGAGTTGGAAGATCCATGGTCACCCCGAGCAACTGGTGATGAGTTTTCATGGTGTGCCCGAGCGCACGCTGCAACTGGGTGATCCCTATCACTGCGAATGCTTCAAGACAGCGCGCCTGCTGGCCGAGCGTTTGGACCTGTCCAAGGATCAGTACAAAGTGACATTTCAGTCGCGCCTGGGTCGCGCCAAATGGTTGCAACCCTATACCGAACCGACGCTGATTGCTCTGGCGCAAGCTGGCGTACGGCGCGTCGATGTCGTGTGCCCTGGTTTTACCAGCGACTGTCTGGAAACACTGGAAGAAATCGACATCGAGGGACGCAGCGCCTTCCTGCAGGCCGGAGGCACAGAGTTTCACTACATTGCCTGCCTCAACTCCGACTCGGCATGGATCAACGCTTTGGGGGAATTGGTGAGTTCGCATCTGACCGGCTGGCCGACCCAAGCGACACCTGACCCCCAGGCACTGGCAGCCTCACGCGAGGCTGCGCTGGCGCTGGGCGCCAAGCGATAAGCCAGCAATCTGCGCAAGGTAGGTGTCGCCGTCTGGAAGAAGACCGACGACCGACCAGCCGCGAGCTTATGCGCTCGACAGCTCCGATATTTCAATCAGGTTCAGATCCGGGTCGCGCAAATAAACCGAGCGAATTTTCTGCGTCGCGCCGGTACGCATGACAGGACCTTCGACGATCGGCCAGTTCGCGACCTGCAGGCGCTCTATCACCTGCATCAGCGGGATGCTTGCAATAAAGCACAAGTCCAGCGCGCCAGGTACCGGTAGATGCGCCTTCGGCTCAAGCTCCTTGCCACGCACATGCAGATTGATCTTCTGCTGGCCAAACTTGAAAGCCAGGCGCTCCAGCGGTGGCGTTCCCCCGACAAAGCGCTCCAGCGTCAGGCCCAGCACACGGGTGTAGAAATCGATACAGGCGTCAGCGTCACAAGTGGTAAGCACCAAGTGGTCCAGATGATCAATCATGCTCATACTCCGAAGACACGAACAAACTCCCGCTCAGCTCGCAGCGCGGATGAATCCGGCAACCAGGTCCAGTTGATCGGGCACATTGAGAGCCGGCGCGTGGCCGCACCCGGCCACTTCTGTTACCTGCAGCAAACCCCGCTCACCCGGTCCACGTCGGCGCATTCGATCGATGATTTCAGGCAGTACGAGATCGGATTCGGCACCACGCAAACACAGCACGGGGACAGTAATCTGGTCGTAATCATTCCAGATTGAATAGTCGTCCGGATAGCTGATGAACTGCTGCACCATGGCGGGATCGTAATGCGGCGTGACCCGACCATCACCCAGACGCCGCGTCGATGTCTCAGTGAGCCGGCGCCACTGCGCGTCGCTCAGCCAGCCGTAGGGCTTGTAAACCTGACGGAAAAATGCTTCCAGTTGCAGCACCGTCTGGAAAGCCGGCGGGCTGCCGGCATAGGCGCGAATGCGCTCAATCGCTGCCTGTGCCAGTTGCGGCGCATTGTCGTTCAGGGTCAGACTCAGGATGCGCTGTTTCATCCGCGGCTCCAGCAAGCCCGAAGCGCACACGGTTCCTATGGAGCCGCCCATTGACGTTCCCACCCAGTGCGCTTGATCGACGCCAAGCCGGTCAAACAAATCACAGGCAATGCGGGCGTAAAAGGCCAGACAGTATTCCTCCTCGGGTGCCGGGCTCCACTGGCTCAGACCGCGACCGATCGTGTCCGGACAAATCACGCGGTAACCCAGCGCGCT
>CAITQH010000214.1 GCA_903894475.1 uncultured beta proteobacterium | reverse complement strand
TGCAGTAGGCACGAACCTGGGCCTCGGTCAGGTCCGGGTCCTTCTTGACGATGACCAGTTTGACGCCCTCGCCGGTCTTGTCATCCTTGACGCCGACACAGGCGCACTCCAGCACACCAGGGCACTGGCCAACCACGTCCTCGAGCTCGGTCGGAAAGACGTTGAAACCGCTGACCAGAATCATGTCCTTCTTGCGATCAACTATTTTGAAATAGCCACGCTCATCAACCACGCCGATGTCGCCTGACTTGAAAAAGCCATCGGCCGTCATGACCTTGGCGGTCTCGTCCGGGCGCTGCCAGTAGCCGGCCATCACCTGCGGGCCCTTGATGGCGATTTCGCCGGACTCGCCCGGACCCACCTCTTTGCCGTCATCGTCGAGCAGCTTCAGGTAGGTGCCGGGCAAGGGCACGCCGATGGTGCCTGTGTATTCCTTGGCTGTGACCGGGTTACAACTGGCCGATGGCGAGGTCTCGGACAGGCCATAGCCTTCGCAGATCGGACAGCCGGTCTTCTCAAACCAGATTTTGGCAACCGAGCTTTGCACCGCCGTGCCGCCACCGACCGAGACTTTCAGGTGGCTCCAGTCCACCGTATTGAAGTCGGGATGATTCGCCAGCCCATTGAACAAGGTGTTGACAGCGGGGAAGCTGTGAATGACGTGTTTGGACAGTTCCTTCAGAACAGCCGGAATGTCGCGCGGATTGGGAATAAGGATCAGCTTGCCGCCGGTGCGCATGGACAGCATCATGCCGACGGTAAAAGCAAAGATGTGATAGAGCGGCAAGGCACAGACGCCGGTCGGCTGCTCATTGGGTGACAACAGTTTCATGACCGGCTGGTTCCAGGCTTCGGACTGCAGCACGTTGGCAATCACATTGCGATGCAGGAGCACCGCTCCCTTGGAAACGCCGGTGGTGCCACCGGTGTACTGCAGCACAGCCACATCGTCGGGCTTGATCTGGACCGCCTTGAGGGTTCCGCTGCTGCCCCTGGCCACCGCCGCGTTAAAACGTAGCGCGCCCGGCAGACTGTAGGCTGGCACCATCTTCTTTACGTTGCGCACCACATAGTTGACCAGCGCTCCCTTCAAGAGACCAAGCTGGTCACCCATGGCGCACAGGATCACGTGCTTGACAGGTGTGTGCGCGATGCACTTTTCCAGCGTGGCGGCAAAGTTCTCGATGATGACAATCGCCTTCGAGCCGGAGTCCTTGAGCTGGTGCTCCAACTCGCGCGGGGTATACAGCGGATTGACATTGACGACCACGAAACCGGCGCGCAGGATGGCGGCCACGGCCACCGGGTACTGCGGCACATTGGGCATCATGATCGCTACCCGGTCGCCCTTGGAAAGCCCCAGGCTCTGCAGGTAGACGGCAAAAGCCTGGCTCAGGCTGTCAGTCTGGCGATAGCTCACGTCCTTACCCATGAAGCTGTAGGCCGTCTTACTGGCGTACTTCTTGAAGCTCTCCTCCATCAAGGCAACCAGTGAAGGATACTGGGATGTATCGAGGTCTGCGGGAACTCCAGGTGGATAACTCTTGAGCCAAATACGATCTGACATGCTTGCCTCCAAATAAAAAAGCCCGTCGCCTCGTCGGCGACGGGCCTTGCCTACAGATTATCAGGCTTTCAAGACGGTCAGCACTTCGTCGAGCATTTTCTTGGCATCGCCGAACAACATGCGGTTGTTCTCTTTGTAGAACAGCGGGTTGTCAACGCCGGCGTATCCGGAGGCCATACTGCGCTTCATGACGATGGAAGTCTTGGCTTTCCAGACCTCGAGCACCGGCATGCCGGCAATCGGGCTGCTTGGATCGTCCTGTGCACCCGGATTCACGATGTCGTTGGCGCCGATCACCATCACCACATCGGTCTTCGGGAAGTCGTCGTTCAATTCGTCCATTTCGAAGACGATGTCGTAGGGCACCTTGGCCTCGGCGAGCAGCACGTTCATGTGGCCTGGCATGCGCCCGGCCACCGGGTGAATACCAAAACGGATGTTGACGCCTTTGGCACGCAGGAACTTGGTGATCTCGTACACCGTGTGCTGCGCCTGCGCCACGGCCATGCCGTAACCCGGAACGATGATGACGCTCTTGGCTTCACGCAACAACTCAGCGGTCTCGGTAGCGCTCACCGGGGTCACCTCGCCCGCCGGCTGAGAAGGATCACCAGCCGGCTTGGGCGCTGCACTGGCGGTGCCGAAACCACCCGCGATCACGCTGATAAAGCTGCGTGCCATCGCCTTGCACATGATGTAGGACAGAATGGCGCCGCTCGAACCCACCAAGGCACCCGTTACGATCAACAGGTCGTTCGACAGCATGAAGCCGGTGGCCGCTGCAGCCCATCCGGAATAGCTGTTGAGCATGGAGACCACCACCGGCATGTCGGCGCCACCAATGGCCATCACCATGTGGATACCAAACAGCAAGGCAATCACGGTCATCACCACCAGCGGCATGATGCCGTCTTGAATGCTGTGGGCGTTCATAAACTCGCGACCGAAATAAATCACCACCAGCAGGCCGACCAGGTTCAGCCAGTGCCGACCCGGCAGCAGCAGCGGGTTACCTCCGATGCGGCCTGACAGTTTTCCAAAGGCGATGACGGAGCCCGAGAACGTGACCGCACCAATCAGAATGCCGATGTAAATCTCCATCTCATGAATGGATTTGGCGGCACCGACGAAACCCTTGGAGGCCTCGGGGTCGATGAAGGTGGAGATGCCCACCAGCATGGCGGCCAGACCGACCATGCTGTGCATCAAG
>CAITQH010000213.1 GCA_903894475.1 uncultured beta proteobacterium | reverse complement strand
GCCAACATCGGGCAAGCCAAAACCACCGTTGACGATGCGCAACTACATGCCTTCGCCTGAAATTGTGGAGCAACGATACGATCCACCCGTGCTTCAACGGGTGGGTTAGCAGCGTCAGATGACCGCACGCGCGAGCGGTTACACGAGTCGGACTGCGACCTGCTGAAGAGCCAGGCTCTGTACCCGGTCGCCAGTGCGTCTAGCTCGTTATAAAGTAAGCCCCCCGCCGTGCCGGTGGGCTGACACTGGTTTGACGGTACGGGTTGAGCGCCCATGCTGAGTTGCCGGGCGTCTATGATCTGCTGTTGCCACTGGAGTGCGGACTCTACCCCGCTTAAACGTGAGCTCGATTTAGAGTCCCCCATTGGGATCCGCAAACTCCTCGCCTTCAGGCGACGGGAAGGCCTCGATCCGGGATTGGCCGTGCGGTCGACCATCAGCGGCTTGAGCCTCAAGGACTGGATGCCGCCTGAGCGCTGCGTCTTTCCCGAACACGTTCGGCGATCAGGCTGACCTGACCGTCCACGCCTTGGCTTTCCAGTCGGACCGTGAAATCCCACAGGTAGGCCACGTGCTCCATCACTGCCTGGCTGGTTTCGTCCAGCGGCTTGCGCTGATGGGCGAAGTGGCGCAGGGTAAGCGACCGGTCGCCGCGCAGGTCCACGTTCCACACCTGAATATTGGGCTCGCGGCTGCCCAGGTTGTACTGGTCGGAAAACTGATGGCGCAAGGACCGGTAGCCGCTTTCATCATGTATCGCCTGGATTTGCAGTTTCTCGCGCGCGTCGTCGTCGAGGACCGAGAACAAGCGGAACTCGCGCATCAGCCTGGGCGAAAGGTACTGGGCGATGAAGCTCTCATCCTTGAAGTTCTGCATGGCAAATTCAAACGTCTCGCGCCAGTCGGATCCGGCAATGTCGGGAAACCACGCGCGATCCTCGTCGCTGGGGTGCTCACAGATCCGGCGAATGTCGCGCCATAACGCGAAGCCGAGCGCATACGGGTTGATGCCCGAATAGTGCGGACTGTGGTAGGGCGGCTGGTAAACGACATTGGTGTGGGATTGAAGAAACTCCAGCATGAAACCGTCTGACAGGGCGCCCTCGTCGTACAGTTTGTTGAGCAGCGTGTAATGCCAAAACGTGGCCCAACCCTCGTTCATAACCTGCGTCTGACGCTGCGGGTAAAAGTACTGCCCGATCTTGCGCACGATGCGGATCACCTCGCGCTGCCATGGCTCCAGCAAAGGCGCGTTCTTCTCGATGAAATAAAGCAGGTTCTCTTCAGGCTCGCTCGGGAACCGCGCCTCGCGCTTTGTGGCATCGATTTCCACATGCGGCGGCAAGGTTCGCCACAGGTCGTTGACCTGGGTCTGAAGATGGTCGGCCCTGTCCTTTTGCCGCAGCGCCTCCTTCGCCAGAGTCAACCGGGGTGAACGCTTGAAACGGTCCACGCCCAGATTCAGCAGCGCATGGCAGGCGTCCAGCAACCGCTCCACCGCCTTCACGCCATGGAGTTCTTCGCTGCGCGCTATGTAGTCCTTGGCAAACACCAGATAGTCAACGATGGCGTCGGCGCTGGTCCACTGCTTGAACAGGTGGTTGCCCTTGAAGAACGAGTTGTGACCATAAGCGGCATGGGCGATCACCAGGGCCTGCATCGGCAGGGTGTTTTCCTCCATCAGGTAGGCAATGCAGGGATTGGAATTGATGACGATTTCGTAGGCCAGGCCCATTTGGCCGCGTTTGTAGCGATTTTCTGTGGCCAGAAAATGCTTGCCAAACGTCCAGTGGTGGTAATACACAGGCATGCCGATCGATGCGTAGGCGTCCATCATCTGTTCGGCGCTGATGAGTTCCAGCACATGCGGATAGCAGTCAAGCCGATATTCGGCCGCGATGCGTCCAATGGCTTTGTCGTACTGTTCCAGCGCAGCAAATGTCCACTCTGAGCCGAGCGGCAGTATGGGCCTCGATTCCTTATCCATGGGCCTGGCCCTGCCGTTTGAACAGATCACGAAACACCGGGTAAATATCGGCCACCGTGTCGATGCGTCGCATCGCAAAGTGATCCGCGTGGGCAGCCTGCAGCTTGTCGTATTCCTGCCACAGGTTCTGCGGCGGCCCGTCCGTGATTTCGATGTAAGCAAAGTACTGCGTCAGCGGCAACAACTTCTGCTCCAGAAAATCACGGCAGCGGGGCGAATCGTCGTTCCAGTTGTCGCCGTCGGACGCCTGGGCGCCGTAAATATTCCACTGACTGCTTGGATATCGGTCGGCAATGATCTTGTGCATGAGTTCCAGCGCGCTGGAGACAACCGTTCCGCCCGACTCGCGCGAGGTGAAGAACTCGTCCTCGTCAACCTCGCTGGCAACCGTATGGTGGCGTATGAATACGACGTCGATTCGCTGGTAATTGCGGGTCAGAAAAAGGTAGAGCAGCATGAAGAAACGCTTGGCAATGTTCTTTCGCCCCTGATCCATCGAGCCCGAGACATCGAGCAGGCAAAACATCACCGCCTGCGTGCTCGGCTGGGGCACGCGGATGCGGTTGTTGTAGCGCAGGTCGAAGCTGTCCACAAACGGCACCTTGTCCATCTTGGCGTGCAACCGGGCAATCTCGCGGCGAAGCCGCTCGATCTCGGGGTCATCGTCGGCCAGATCGTTCTTCAGGCTCTCCAGTTCTTCTGTCAGGCCGCGCAACCGGGCCACGTAGGGGCCGCCCACGGCGATGCGCCGACCTGCGGCGCCGCGCATCGTGCGCGCCAGATTGATGTTGGTGGGAACGCCGCTTTGCGCGTAGCCGGCGCGCTGGCGGCGATACTGTTCAATGTGCGCCAGTTGCTGCTTGACAAGGTGGGGCAGCGCCAGTTCTTCAAAGAAGATGTCCAGGAACTCGTCCTTGGTCAGGGTGAACAGGAATTCGTCCAGCCCTTCCCCATCCTGGCTGGCCGGTCCAGCGCCATGCCCACCACCACCGCCCTTTGGCCGATCAACCTGGTCGCCGCTGCTGAAACGATCATTACCGGGTCGAACTGTCTCCCAGACACCGCCGCGGCCATGCTGAAACTGAGGCTCGGCGATGTCCTTGCCGGTGATGCCGATTGTTTCGGCGTTCTCGATGTCGCGAACGCCGCGCTTGTTGATAACGTCGGCGACAGCCCTGCGTATCTGTCCCTTGAAGCGGTCCATGAAGCGTCCGCGATTGACCGAGCTCTTGTGCTTGCTGTCAAAACGCCGGTCGACGATGCGTACCGTCATGCGATGCTCCCGCTAGGTCCGACAAGCCCTGGCCTAAGACGACTTGCGCACCCGCAGATACCACTCGCAGAGCAGGCGCACCTGCTTCTCCGTGTAGCCTTTGCTGGTCATGCGCGCCACGAAGTCCTTGTGCTTCTTCTGCTCGTCACCGCTGGCCTTGGCGTTGAAAGAGACGACCGGCAGCAGTTCCTCGGTGTTGGAGAACATCTTCTTTTCGATCACGGCACGCAGCTTTTCGTACGATGTCCATGCCGGGTTGTGGCCATCGTGCTTGGCGCGCGCACGCAGCACGAAGTTGACTACTTCGTTTCGGAAATCCTTGGGATTCGAGATGCCCGCCGGCTTTTCGATCTTTTCGAGTTCACCGTCGAGCGCAACCCGGTCCAGGATTTCGCCGGTGTTGCTGTCGCGGAATTCCTGATCCTGAATCCAGAAGTCGGCATAGGTCACGTAGCGATCGAAAATGTTCTGACCATACTCCGAATAGCTCTCAAGGTAGGCGGTCTGAATTTCCTTACCGATGAACTCGGCGTAACGCGGTGAAAGGTATTCCTTGAGGAAGCGCAAGTACCTCTCCGCCACCTCGGCCGGAAACTGCTCCTGCTCGATTTGTTGCTCCAGCACATACATCAGGTGCACCGGGTTGGCCGCCACCTCGCGGTGATCAAAGTTGAAGACGCGCGAAAGAATCTTGAATGAAAAACGCGTGGACAGGCCAGTCATGCCTTCGTCCACGCCGGCGAAATCGCGGTACTCCTGGTAGCTCTTGGCCTTGGGGTCGGTATCCTTGAGGTTCTCGCCGTCATAGACCCTCATTTTCGAGAAGATACTGGAGTTGTCGGGTTCCTTCAGTCGCGACAGGACGGAAAATTGCGCCATCATCTTGAGCGTATCCGGCGCACAGGGCGAGCGCGACAGCGATGAATTGGTCAGGAGTTTTTCGTAGATGTGAATCTCATCCGACACGTGCAACGAGTAAGGCACCTTGACGATGTAGATCCGGTCCAGAAACGCTTCGTTGTTTCGGTTGTTCTTGAAGGTCAACCACTCCGCCTCGTTCGAGTGCGCCAACACCATGCCATCAAATGGAATCGCGCCGAAGCCTTCCGTGCCCTTGTAGTTACCCTCCTGGGTCGCGGTCAGCAGCGGATGCAACACTTTGATCGGCGCCTTGAACATCTCGACGAATTCGAGCACACCACGGTTCGCCAGACAAAGTCCGCCGGAATAGGAGTAGGCATCGGGGTCGCTCTGGGAGTAGGTCTCGAGCTTGCGTATGTCGATCTTGCCCACCAGTGAAGAAATATCCTGGTTGTTCTCATCGCCCGGCTCGGTCTTGGAAACCGCAATCTGCGACAGCACGGAGGGGCGCAGCTTGACGACCCGAAAACGCGTGATGTCACCACCGAATTCATGCAGCCGCTTCACCGCCCATGGGCTCATGATGGTGCCCAGGTAACGCCGCGGAATTCCGAAGTCCTCCTCCAGCAGTTGCGCGTCTTCAACGGCGTTGAACAGACCCAGCGGAGACTCATGCACGGGCGAGCCCTTGATCGCGTAGATGGGAACGATCTCAATCAGTGACTTAAGCCTCTCCGCTACCGACGACTTGCCGCCGCCCACCGGGCCGAGAAGATACAGGATTTGCTTCTTTTCCTCCAGCCCTTGTGCCGCATGGCGGAAGTAGGAGACGATTTGTTCAATCGCTTCCTCCATGCCGTAGAGGTCGCGAAAAGCCGGATAACGCCTGAGCATCTTGTTGGCAAAGATGCGCGACAAGCGCGCATCGCTGCTGGTGTCGACCATGTCAGGCTCGCCGATCGCGGTGAGCATCCTCTCGGCCACGGTGGCGTAGGCTGTCGGGTCGCGCTTGCACTGATCCAAGTAGTCCTGGATCGACAACTCTTCCTCCTGGGCCGCTACAAACCGCCCTTGGTAGCGCGCGAAGACGTTCATGACGATTCAGCCGACTGCAGCGCCGCTATCCAACTCCCGAAACCTCGCGGCTTCTGTTGCCGCAACGTGGCTCTGGCACCCTGACTCGCCCCGACAACACCCGAATCCTGAATCTGCATGTCCATGATGAATCTCCAAAAAAAAGGAAGAAGGATGAATCGCGCAAACCAACGGCCATGATCTGCGTTGAGTCAATGGTGCTCCAGATTCCAAGGATTGATCGGGCAATGAGCGACCTCTTTAACCAGCTATTCATGTCGCGACGGCTGTCCAATGTGATCCTCAACAAGCCTCAGCCGGTTCTCATGTTTCTGTTGGGTGACAGTCACGGATGCTCCAATGGTGTCAAGAATGGGATACCTCAACATCATGGACGTTTTCAATTCCGAGCGAAGTGATTTGCTCCAGTTGGTTGACACTTCAGTAGGGTCAATACAGACCATCGACTTGTCTGTGGCCATGTCTGATCACACTCAACCCTTGAATCTGGACTTCGGGAAAGCAGGCTTTGGCCAATACCCGGCTTCGCTGCCCAAGAGCCCGACAGGTCAACGAAAACGAACCCGCAATTCCAGTGACCGCAGTTGCCCTTCCGCGAGCCGAGTTCTCAAGACCGGTTGTTAAGCCTGTATCGCATTGAAGCGATTCCAGTTCGGCTTCGATCAGGGGTATGCCGGTGTTTATTGTTTCAACAGGATTGCAATCTCGACTCCAACGTCAACTCAATGGTCGCGGTTCGTTGAACTTCATGGGTTCTTCGCTCCGCGCTTCCCACCAGCGCCTTTTCAACCACGTGGCACGCTCGATGCCATCAGCTACTACGACACCGCGCCACTGCTTCAAACGCTGGAGCGATTGGTCGACTTCGACATGATCAACTCGGGACACGTTCGACTGTCGGTGGGTGCGGTGAATGTGCGCACCGGCAACTTTGCCTATTTCGACTCGGACAAACAACGCATCGACGCGCGTCACATCATGGCCAGCGGCGCCCTGCCACCGGGCTTCACTCCGGTAGAGATCGACGGCGAACATTATTGGGACGGTGGCCTGGTCTCCAACACGCCGCTGCAGTACGTTCTGGATCAGCCGGGCAAGCGCCATCGGGTTGTGTTTCAGGTGGACCTGTTTGCCGCCGAGGGCGAATTACCGTCCACGCTGGCTGAAGTGATCGAGCGCGAGAAGGACATTCGTTTTTCCAGCCGGACTCGACTGAACACCACCAACGAGCTGGATCGGCAGGTGGTGGCAAAGGCCGCACAGCGTTTACTTGCGAAGCTGCCACCTGAGCTGCGCGACGACCCCGACGTGCGTGCGCTCACGCGCATGCGAAATTCTCATGGCGTCGACGTGGTGCACCTGATCTATCGCAGCAAGCACTACGAAAGCCAATCCAAGGACTATGAGTTCTCGCGTGTCTTGGTGCTGGAGCACTGGCAGTCGGGGCTGGCCGACATGTCCCGCACCTTGCATGACCGGCGCTGGGTAAACCATCAACCGCTCTCCCACGGCGTGCACGTGTTTGACCTGACATCTGCCAGTCCAACTCCAACGAAAAGCACTTCATGAACATCGCCGAAGTAAAACGCAACGCTTTCGCTATGCCGCTGACAAACCCAGCGCTTCCGCCAGGGCGCTACCCATGCTGGCCATCATGCTACCCGTTGCTGTGAACGATGATTCGATTTTCCCCGTGCCGCGGTTAAGGGCTTCTTTGCATGTTGCAGCGCAGCCTGCGCCTTCGCGCGACGGTCCGCAAAGTTGATGACGTTGACCGCTACCCTGCGATTTGCCATTGCCGGGTTCCATTGCGCTTGGGTCTCGGCGCTTTGCCCAACAAGCCGCGGCAAGGAGCGGCTCCCCAATTCAAGTATTTGCTGCTGAGCACGCGACACCATCCCAAAAGAGTCCACCATTGACTGCATCAAGCGTTGGAACTGTGACTGAATGGCAGTCGGAATCTGTTGGAACCAGTAAGTTGTACCCCCAGGTGCAAAAGCGGGCACGATGTTCGCCATAGCCTCAGCGAAAGCTGCCCCACCGGTTGCGAACTGGTGTGCCACCATTTCATTTGCGGTGGTGGTCAGGACTTGATTGACTGCGCCCGCAGACTCCATCATCGGCTTCAATGTGTTGAGACCATTGGGTTGCGATTCGGCATTGGTATTTTGGTTCATGACGGTTACCTTTATAAGGCCGCCTCCGGCGAACAAGCAAGACTTGCGTCGTGTTGCTAGGAAGAGTCGGCTGCAATCCCGCAGCTGGCCGCGACTGCGTAATCAGCCCGGCTTCCCATCGCGTCACATCGCGTGTCACTGCCTCATCACCCTGCGAAGACTAACCTTGTCCTTTGTTAGTTCAACAAAAAGTGCCTCGCAACACCGGCACTGTTGCCAGCGTTGCGGGTGGAGATGGTCAGACAGACCTGTTGGAGATGTTGTGTCGAGAGGGCGTGGCAGAGTTCCTGCTTCTTTGTATGCCCAGACGAATTCAAAGCAGCTTTACGCTACTTTACAGAAACTATACTCTTCCCATTCCCATACAGCATGCATGGTTAAATTCGTGAACGCCGGCACATCAAGTCGACCTGTAATGATCTCAAGGAAAACTTGGGTCTACGCGTCTCGCGAATCTACACGGCGGCCAGACGACTTTCATCGGCGTTATGAACCATAACGGCGATGCCACCAGCACACATAAGCTCGTTTATCCTGCCTTTGCGCTTCTGGGGTTGATTTGGGGGACCAACTTCATCTTCATGAAATGGGCAGCCGTATGGATAACACCGGCCCAAATTGTGTTGCTGCGCATTCTGTTCGGATTTGTGCCCATTCTTGCTTTGGCTGCGATTCGGCGCTCGCTGAAGTGGTCGCACCTGCGATACACGCACCATTTCTTTGTCATGGCGTCACCTACATTCCGCCAATCGACGCAATGACTGAACTCGCGCCACTTCCAACAGCCGGTTTGGATGAGGCGGTCGGGAAAGTCGAATGTCGCAAACGGGGGAAAGACAATTTCCCCGATGTGGGGCTCCAGTGCAGCTTCATGGAAGTCAAATTGGGCGTGAACCGATCAGCTTCGGCTTGCGGGCTATACATCGCATTCGCTATCGTCCGGGCCCGCCGGCCGATTCGTGTTCTTCGTCCAATACGACAAGGCGAAGTATCAAATCGCGAAGCCTAGAGTCATTGGCCGTAGTACGTCTGCAGCGTATCACAGGCGGTCCGCTGAAGGAATCCAGCTAGGTCACTATCGAGCCCGGCCGTGTAAGTGTTTCCGCCTGGAGATTTGCCCGTGACTGCAGCTTCCGGGTAAGCCGACTGCGTGAGTCGATGTGCCAACTGGTGACGGTCTTGCTCAGACTAGCCAGTCACGCTATTCAGTGCGCGAAATATTATTTTCAGATGGGCGCTCAGCGGTGCTGGATGCGCCATCAACGACACATGGCTCATGTTAAGAAAGTTCCTGAAAGTCCCCGGAAACATCAACCCTACTGCCACATCAACCAACTTTGTTCGTGGCGTCCCCTTTTCACATTTCGGTGTCGAATGTCAGTGGTGACCGGTGACGGGTAGCCTCGCACCCCCGCGATCTAAACCAGCCCTGGCCTATATGCGTCCCGTTGATTTACCCCAAAGGAGCCTGTAATGCCCGGTGCCCAAAGTTATCCCGGAGTCTATGTCGAAGAAGTCCCCGGCGCGGTGCGCACCATCACCGGCGTGGCCACGTCGATCACCGCCTTCGTTGGGCGCGCCTTGCGCGGACCGGTTGACAGCGACGCGGCCAGCCCGGTGCGCATCTTCAGCTTCGCCGATTTCGAGCGCATCTTTGGCGGCCTGTGGGTCGACAGCCCGATGTCGTTTGCGGTTTACCAGTACTTCCAAAATGGCGGCTCCGGCGCGCTGATCGTGCGCGTCCACAACGGCGCGGGGGCTGGCACAGCGACCATCGGCGGCGGCGCCTTCAGCGCCGCCAGTCCGGGCGCCTGGGCCTCCAAACTGAGGGTGCGGATCGAGACCACTATCGACGCCTCGATTGCGACCGCTAACCCAGCCGGCACCCTATTCAATCTGCGCGTGAAAGACTTGGGGACCGGCGTCACCGAGTCACACCTGAATGTATCGATGAGGGCTGGGCAGCCGCGTTTCGTCGGCGACGTGCTGCGCCAGAACAGCGTCTTGCTGCGCGGGCCGGCCAGTTCGCTGACGACGCTGCCAACGGCCAGTGGCGCGCCGGCCGCCACTGCCACCGACCCGTTCGCCGACCCCACTTCCACCTCGGTCAGCACCGGCGCCAGCAACGGTTCGGCAGTGTCGAGCACGCAAACCACCGCGGCCGGCCTTCTCGCCGGCAAGCAGGGGATGTACGCGCTGGAGAAAGTCGACCTGTTCAACCTGCTGTGCATCCCGCCGTTCTCGGCCACCGCCGACGTCGACAAGACCAGTTGGGACGCGGCCATCGACTACGCTGTCAAGCGCCGTGCCATGGTGTTAGTCGATCCGCCTTACAACACCAGTGGCTGGAGCAACGCCGCCAGCGTGACAGCCGCCAACGCCATCGCCAGCGTGGCGGCGCGCAATGCCAATGCAGCGCTGTTTTTCCCACGCCTCACGGTGGCCAACCCGCTGAAGGAAAACCGTCCCGAGGCCTTCGCGCCATGCGGCGCTGTGGCCGGCGTCATGGCACGCACCGACAGCGCGCGAGGCGTCTGGAAGTCGCCAGCCGGGCTGGACGCCACGCTGCGCGGCGTGCTGGGGCTAGACGTCAATCTGACCGACCCCGAGAACGGCACCATCAACCGGCTGGGTGTGAACTGCCTGCGCAATTTTCCCAACACCGGGCCCACCGTGTGGGGCGCACGCACGCTCAACGGCGCTGACAGCCTGGCCGACCAGTGGAAGTACCTGGCGGTGCGCCGCATGGCACTGTTCCTGGAAGAAAGCCTTTACCGCGGAACACAGTGGGTGGTGTTCGAGCCGAACGACGAGCCGCTGTGGGCGCAGATCCGCCTCAACATCGGCGCTTTCATGCAGACGCTGTTCCGCCAAGGTGCGTTCCAGGGTACATCGCCGAAAGAAGCTTACTTCGTGCGTTGCGACAGCACGACCACCACGCAGACTGACATCAAAAGCGGCATCGTCAACATCGTCCTCGGCTTTGCGCCCTTGAAGCCGGCCGAGTTCGTGATCATCAGGCTGCAGCAGATCGCCGGCGACATTCCGGTTTGAGCCGCGCCCGCAACGGTTCAAGGAGAGGTGTCGCTGAAAAATTTCCGCAAGGACCTGATCATCGAGGTCTACAACGAGGTCGGCCAGATCGTGCTGGCCTACAAGGTGTTTCGCTGCCGGGTCAGCGAGTTCCAGGCACAGGCCGACCTGGACGCCAACGCCAACGCGGTGCTGATCCAGCACGTCAAATTCGAAAACGAAGGCTGGGAGCGCGACTACGACGTCACCGAACCGAGCGTCGACTGGGCCGACCGGCCGAAACATCTTTGAACGGCTGGCTTTGAGCGAGTAGCCCGATAATCCCCAGACCCGATATCAGTCTGTGATCGCCAGCGAACTCCATGAACATGAATCCCACCCACTGCGGAACTGCAGTCCACGCTGATCGGCATCTGCGTTGCGATGGGGGTTGGCCTGCTGATTCGGGCAGAGCGTGAGCGGCAAAAAAGACGATTCTCCAACCCGAAACACCGACGGTATCCGCACGTTTACTGTGGCCGCCTTGATGGGTGCTGTGGGCCTGATGCTTGGCGGAATCGAACTGCTGGCGCTGCTGGTGCTGGTGGTACGCGCGGGCACGCATTAGCTGTCTGGCGCTTCGGGCTTGCCCGGCGCTGGAAATGACGGGTACATGTAGGCTCGCGACCAGGGGGTCGGATTGAGTTGTTCGCTGGTGCCTTCCTTGCAGGCCAGCAGTTGGTACAGGGAGACCCAGTTCTGGCTAAACGCCAGGGCGCAGCCAGCAAGGTAGATGCGCCAGACCCGAAACGTGGTCTCGTCGACGACGGCGCGAATCGAGTCGCTTTGGTGCTCGAAATTGTCCGACCAGCCGGCCAGCGTCCTGGCGTAATGGCGGCGCAGGCATTCGACATCGAGCACCTCCAAGCCGGCGCTCTGCATGTCCTTGAGCGCCAGGCTGACATGGGGTAACTCGCCGCTCGGAAAAACGTACCTCTCAATGAAACTGGCCGCACCCAGCGGCGTTTCTCCGCTGCCCGCATCTGTGGAAGTGATGCCGTGGTTGAGCACCAGACCGCCGTCTCGCAGCAGCGAACGGATCTTTGCGAAATAGGCCGGCAAATGGTTCAGGCCGACATGCTCGAACATGCCGATGGAGGTGATCTTGTCAAACAGTCCGTCACCCTCGTCAATATCACGGTAGTCCTGCAAGCGGATTTCGACTTGACTGGCCACTCCCGCCTGCGCCACACGCTCCTGCGCAAATTCATACTGATTTTTTGACAAGGTAACACCTACCGCATGTGCGCCGTACTGTTGCGCCGCGCGTATCACCAGTGCGCCCCAACCGCATCCGATGTCGAGCAGGCGCTCACCCGGCTTGAGCATGATCTTGGTCAGGATGTGGTCCAGCTTCGCACTCTGGGCTGCCGCCAGTGTTTCAGTGTTTGTCGGGAAGTAGGCACAGGAGTAGACCATCGCCGGGTCCAGCCATAGGCGATAGAAGTCGTTGGAAACGTCGTAATGATGTTCGATCGCGCGCGCGTCCTTGGCCCGGTCGTGGCGCACGGCATTGAACAGGCGCCCGAAACGCCCGTGCATTGGCACGCCCGAATGCGCCAGCTTGGACGCGGCAGCCACCACATCCTTGACCCGGCCTTGCACCTCGAAGTGGCCGTTGACGTAACCATCGGCCAGATTATCCAGACTCGGGGGCAAGAAATACCTGAGCGAACCAGGTCCGGACAAACGCACGGTAACCTGCGGTGCGGCACCCAGATCGTGGTGCGCGCCGTTCCACAGGGCCAACCGCAGCGGAATGTCGGGTTGAGGATGGAATCGAACCAAAAACCGGGTCAGCAGACTCTGATCGGCCGACGTGAATGGGGCAAGGGGTTCCATCAGCGCAACTCCAGCGGCACGTCGATGGGTGCGCTGCCAGCAGGCGCTGCAAGCGGTATTAGGGCCAGTGTCTGTCGTGTCATGCTGTGTCCTTGAAATGTATTGCGCCAAGCCAAAAATTTCAGGTCTGAATGCTAGGACGGCCGATTGCGGTTTGATTCCGAATTGTCATAAGTTCATTGCTTAGCTGCTGGCTACCGTAGGGAACGCTGCACTTAGACATGGCACACCTCCTTGGCGGATGGTGCTCTTCGGCAACACTGCCGAAGTAGCTTTCCCTTCGTTCATGTAGGG
>CAITQH010000212.1 GCA_903894475.1 uncultured beta proteobacterium | reverse complement strand
TGGGCCCATCGGGCTGCGGCAAGACCACGACCCTGCGCATGGTGGCCGGTTTCGACGATCTCGATGAGGGTGAAATTCGGGTCGGTGACAGGCTGCTGTCTTCGAGCGAGAAGAAGTATTACCTGCCGCCCGAGAAGCGCAATTTCGGCATGGTGTTTCAGGCCTTCGCGGTCTGGCCGCATCTGTCGGTGTTCGAGAACGTGGCATTCCCCTTGCGCGTGCGCAAGCTGCCCGATGCAGAAATCATGGCGCGTACCGAGGAGGCGCTGCGCCATACCAATCTGCTGGCCGCAGCGCAGGGCAGCCCGGACGATCTCTCGGGTGGCGGCAAGCAACGGGTGGCACTGGCGCGTGCGCTGGTGATCCGGCCCGACGTCATGCTGCTTGATGAGCCGCTGTCGAGCCTGGACCCGCACTTCCGCGAGGAGATGCGTTTTGAGATCAAGGACTTGCAGCGCCGCTTTGGTTTTTCCATTTTGTACGTGACGCACGATCAGTCGGAGGCCATGGCTCTGTCGGATCGCATTCTTGTGATGCGCGCCGGGGTCGTTCAGCAAATCGGCACGCCGCTGGAGGTGTACGGTTCACCGGAGAATCAATTTGTTTTTGAATTCATCGGTCTGTCGAGTTTTCTGCAGGCCGGACTGAGCCCTTCGGGCATGCAGATTGACGGAGTCACTTATCCCTGGCCGGCGGGATTGAAGCCGCCGGCGGAACTTCTTGCCGGCGCTGCCGCGCTGTTGGCGGTGCGACCGACCGAAATCGATTTCGTCAGCGAGGGTGGGGTGCGTGGCAAAGTGCTACAAAAAGCCTATCTGGGCGAAACCATAGATTACCGGATTCTGGTCGGCCAAACCGAACTCAGGGTGCAGAAAACGCGTCGCGTTGCAGGCCCGGCCATCGGTGAGCATTGCGGTTTAAACTTCACCCGCCCGCACTGGTATGCGCTGACTTGAGTGACGAACCGGAACCCGACCCATGACCATTGAATTCGTGCTTAACGGCACTGCCTGCCGCGTTGAAGCGCGACCTGACGAAAGACTGCTGGAAACGCTGCGCGAGCGCTGCGGTGTAACTTCACTCAAGGATGGTTGCAGTCCGCAGGGCCAGTGTGGCTGTTGCGTGGCGCTGGTTGAGGGCTTGCCGAACACGACTTGTGCCATGCCGACCAAAGTGGCTCAGGGCAAGACCATCCTGACGATCGACGGCTTGCCGGAGGACGAGCGCAAGCAGATCGCGGACTGCTTTGCTGCGACCGCCGGCCTGCAGTGCGGCTTTTGCATTCCGGGCATCGTGTTGCGTGCCAAGGCACTCACTGACCGTGATCCACACCCGACGCGTGAGGTGATCGCGCGCTCACTGGACTTGCACCTGTGCCGCTGTACCGGCTACGTGAAGATCATTGATGCCATCGAGATGCTGGCTGCGGCCAAGCATGGCGGCGCCATTCCAGCGGCCTGCACCGACGGCCGTGTTGGCCAACCCCTGGAACGCATTGGCAGCGTGCCTACGGTGCTGGGTGAACGCCCCTTTGTTGACGATATCAAGGTCGATGGCATGTTGCACGGTGCGCTGACCCTCTCAGCGCATCCCCGTGCTCGTGTGCTGAGCATTGACACCGCGCGTGCGCGCGCGCTGCCGGGAGTGCACAGCGTGCTGACCGCAGCCGACGTTCCGGGTGAGCGCTGGTACGGCCTGCTTTACAACGACTGGCCGGGTTTTGTGGCCGTTGGCGAGGAAGTACGCTGCGTGGGTGACGTGCTGGCGGCGGTTGCCGCAGTGGATCGCCACACCGCGCGGGAGGCCGCCAAGTTGGTCGATGTCAGCTACGAGGTGTTGCCGCCAGTGCTTGACCCGCAGGCTGCGCTGCAAGCCGATGCGCCACGCGTCAACCCGCAGCACGTCAATTTGCTGGACTGCGTGGTCCTGCGGCGTGGCGACGCGGACGCCGCGTTTGCCAGTAGCGCGCACGTGGTCAGCGGCAGGTGGACGACGCAACGCATCGAGCATCTGTTTCTGGAGCCCGAGAGTGCGCTGGCCGAGCCTGTAGCAGGCGGCGGTTTGCGCCTGCGCACCCAGGGCCAGGGCATTTTTGATGACCGCCGGCAGGTGGCGCGTTTTCTGGGTTTGGAAGAATCAAAAATTTACGTCGAACTGGTGCCCAATGGCGGCGCTTTTGGTGGCAAGGAAGACATGTCGGTGCAGGCGCAGACGGCATTGCTTGCGCATCTGAGCGGACTGCCGGTCAAGATCACGCTGAGCCGCGAAGAGTCGATCCGCATGCACCCCAAGCGCCATCCGATCACCATGGATTACACGGTAGGCTGCGACGCGCAGGGACACATCACAGCCGTCAAGGCGCGCATGCTGGGCGACTCTGGTGCCTACGCATCGGTGGGTGGCAAGGTGCTGGAGCGGGCTGCCGGGCACGCTTGTGGTCCGTACAAGGTGCCGGTGGTGGATATCGAATCGCGCGCTGTCTATACCAACAACCCGCCCTGCGGCGCCATGCGCGGCTTTGGTGCCAATCAGGCGCACTTTGCCATGGAAGGCTGTCTGGACTTGCTGGCGCAAAAGGCAGGGCTGGACCGCTGGGAGATCCGCTGGCGCAATGCGCTCTCAGTCGGCGATCTGTTCTCCACCGGTCAGTTGATGGACAAAGCGGTCGGCATCCGCAAGACGCTGGAAGCGATGAAGCCGCACTACGACGCGGCGCTGCGCAGCGGACGCGCTTTTGGCATTGCCTGCGGTATCAAGAACAGCGGCATTGGCAATGGGGTGGTGGAACTGGGCAAGGTGCGCCTGGTGGTGGAAGCGGACGGCACGATCTCGCTCTACAACGGCTTCACCGAGATGGGCCAGGGCCTGCTGACGGTGCTGGTGCAGTTTGCGGTCGAGGTCACGGGTCTGCCGGCAGCGCTCTTTGTGCCCAAGGTCAATTCAACTTTCGACCTGCAGTGCAGTCAGACCACCGGCTCACGCGGCACGCTGCTCAGCGGTCGCGCCGCCCTGGTGGCAGCCGCCAAACTCAGGGCCGATCTGGACGCCGGCCACAAGTTGGCGGAGCTGATCGGCCGCGTCTATGCCGGCGATATTGTGATCGATGACACCACGGTGCTTGGCGCGCCAGTGGAGCACGTAAAGACGCACACCACGTTCAGCTATGCCACTCAACTCGTGGTTCTGGATGAGAAGGGCCGGGTGGATCGCGTGGTGGCGGTGCACGACGCCGGTCGCGTCGTCAACCCAGCCTTGTGTTCCGGGCAGATTGAAGGCGCGGTCCACATGGGGCTGGGTTACGCATTGACCGAAGAACTGGAGTGCGAAAACGGCATGCCGGTGACCTTCAAGCTGAAGGAAATCGGGGTCCTGCGGGCGCGCGATATGCCAACAGTCGAGGTCATTCTCGTGGAAGAACCCGAGCCAGAGGGGCCACTCGGTGCCAAGGG
>CAITQH010000211.1 GCA_903894475.1 uncultured beta proteobacterium | reverse complement strand
TATCGACGGCGGTGTTTGGCACCTCGATGTCGGCTCATCTCATCCTGGGGCTGTAGCCGGTCCCAAGGGTATGGCTGTTCGCCATTTAAAGAGGTACGTGAGCTGGGTTTAAAACGTCGTGAGACAGTTTGGTCCCTATCTTCCGTGGGCGCTGCAGATTTGAGGAAGCCTGCTCCTAGTACGAGAGGACCGGAGTGGACGAACCTCTGGTGTACCGGTTGTCACGCCAGTGGCATTGCCGGGTAGCTAAGTTCGGAAGAGATAACCGCTGAAAGCATCTAAGCGGGAAACTCGTTTCAAGATGAGATCTGCCGGGGCCTTGAGCCCCCTAAAGAGTCGTTCAAGACCAGGACGTTGATAGGTCAGGTGTGGAAGCGCAGTAATGCGTTAAGCTAACTGATACTAATTGCTCGTGCGGCTTGACCCTATAACTTTGATACACCCAGGTTCAGCAATGGACGTGTTGTGTTTCAAGGAAGTTATGCCAAGTTGACGCATTCAAAATAACTGCGCAAGCAGTGTCGTAAAACCGACAAGCTGATTAGCTCTATAAATTGGTCGCCTTGACCTGTTCAAGGTGGCAAAAAGTTATGCCTGATGACCATAGCGAAGTGGTACCACTCCTTCCCATCCCGAACAGGACAGTGAAACGCTTCTGCGCCGATGATAGTGCGGATTCCCGTGTGAAAGTAGGACATTGTCAGGCTATTAAACCGAAAACGCCCCATCAGTTGATGGGGCGTTTTTTTTGGCCTTTTTATTTTCCGACCCGCAATTCCCTTCGAAGCACCTTGCCAACATTCGACTTTGGCAGTTCGTCGCGAAACTCAATGTATTTGGGCCGTTTGTAGCCAGTCAGATTATGCTGGCAGTACTTGGCGACGTCCTCTTCCGACAAATGCGGGCTGTCCTTCACAACAAACGCTTTGATCGCCTCTCCCTGTTTCGCATCGGGCACGCCGATCACGGCGCATTCCAGCACACCATCGCACAGCGAAATCACATTTTCCAGCTCACTCGGGAATACATTGAAACCGCTGACCAGAATCATGTCCTTCTTGCGGTCCACAATCGTCGTGTAACCGCGTGCATCCATGATGCCAATGTCCCCGGTGCGCATGAAGCCGTCGGGGGTAAATGCGTTCTTGTTCTCTTCGGGCTGCTTGTAGTAGCCGATCATGACATTGGGGCCCCTGATGCATATTTCGCCGGACTGACCCTGCGCCAGTGAGTTGCCATCGTCATCCTTGATCGCGATGTCAATGCTTGGCAGAGGCAGACCAATCGTGCCTGAGAACTCTTTCGTCATGACCGGGTTGTTGGTTCCGATCGCGCAAGTCTCGCTCATACCCCAACCCTCCACCATTGGGCAACCCGTAACTTCCATCCAGTGTTTCGCGGTGCCCGCCAGGGCCGCCATGCCGCCGGCCTGGGACACACACAGGTTGGAAAAGTCCACCGACTTGAACTGTGGATGTTGCAGCAGCGCATTGAACAGCGTGTTGACCGCTGGCAACAGGTGAAACGGCCGCTTTTTCAGCGTCGCCACGAAGCCAGCAAAGTCTCTCGGGTTCGGAATCAGCGTCAGCAGCGAGCCCGCCCGAATGGACAGCAAAGACAGCGTCAGCGCGAAGATGTGATACAGCGGCAGCGCCGCAATGCTGTTGCTTTTTCGGATATCACCAATCCGTTCAAGGGCCGGTGAAAACCAGGCCTCAGCCTGCAAAACTGCGGCGACGACATTGCGGTGCGTCAGCACCGCTCCCTTGCTCAACCCGGTTGTACCGCCGGTGTACTGAAGGAAGGCAATGGAATCCAGCGTAGTGGGCGCTGACTTAAACGGTTTTGCCGCACCCAGCGCAAGGGCCTGTTTGAAGGAAATGGCAGACTGCCCCTCCGACAGTGTGAGCTTGTAGGCTGGCACCATCTTGGCCAGATGCCTGACGGCAAAGGTAATCCATCTGCCGTACCAGAACCCGAGTAAATCGCCCATCGACGCCACCACCACATGTTTGATGGGCGTGTGTCCAATCACTTCTTCCAGTGTCGCGGCAAAATTCTCCAACACAACGATAACCGTGGCGCCAGAGTCCTTCAGTTGGTGCTCCAGTTCACGCGCGGTGTAAAGCGGGTTGACGTTGACGCAGGTGTAGCCGGCGCGCAGCACAGCCGACATCGTGACCGGAAACTGCGGGATGTTGGGCAGCATTATGGCCACCCGAGCATCTGACTCCAGCCCTTTGCTTTGCAGCCAGGATCCCAGCGCGGCGGACAGATGGTCGAGTTCGCCATAACTCATCCAGCTTTCCATGCAGACAGCAAACGGGCTGGCTGCATTCTTCTGAAATGACTCTTCCAGCAGATGTGTCAGTGATCGATACTCGTCCGGCCGCACCTCATGCGGCACGCCCGGGGGATAACTCTTGAGCCATATTTTTTCCATAGCAATTCCTTTGTGCCTATTTTCAGGCCAGAGTCGCGGTTGCCGCTAGCGGGCTTGCCCCACTAGCAGTGCAATTTTCGTCTCGCAGGCGACAGCGCTGGCGTCAAAAAGTTCCTCAAACAAAGTGGCTTCACGCTCCCGGACAATGGCTAGAAAATGGTGCGCCCCATCACCCTGGCGTGCCATTTCGGCAAAGGTGTCAAAACCGGATTCCAGAAACTGTTGCAATGAACCCATGCCGGCCAGATTAGCAGGCTTACGCATCATCTTGAGCATCATGCGCAGACCGCGTGTTCGTGTCAGCCGGTCGAGTTCCCGACCGACCGTCAAAACAGTACTCAACTGCGTATTGCGGTCATCACGTCGACCGACGAAACGCCAGGTCTTCACGTAACGCGACACTTCAGCTTGATCGGCAAGGCGCAGCCAGTGCTGCGCCATGGCCAGATCCAGATCTTCCGTCTGGCGATGCAGTTGTGCCAGCGACACAGCGGTCTGAACCACCTGCTCCGGAAACAGCCGCTCCAGGGCACCGGCAATGCGCGCAAACTGCGTATCGCGCTCCGAATAGTCTTTCTCGCTGTAAAGCTCCTGCAGAAAAAACAGAGCGGCAGACCGATAGTGCTCGGAGTTCAGAAAATCAAAGTAGGTGCCGGCAAAACGCCGTGCCTGAAATTGCTTGACGGCGCTGACCGCGCTCGCCAGCCCAGGCGTTTCGGCAACGGTTTGTCTGAGTTCGGTGACATGCAGCACCGCGTCGCGAATGATGGTTGAAGCTTCCATGACACCAGTGAGTCTAGTCGCTCCCATTTGACTGACAATAAGCCGCTCTAACCATGAATTACCCCAGGCAAAAAAAATGAACCCGGACGCCCAGAAACTCTGGTCTGCGCCGCGCTGGGCGCTGGCCGTCCTGCTGGCCGTGCTGGGCATGCTCGGGCCCTTCTCCATCGACACCTATCTGCCCGCGTTTGCCGGCATCGCCAGTTCGCTCGGTGCCACTCCGGTTCAGATGCAGCAGACCCTCTCGGCCTATCTCTTTGGCTTTGCCTTCATGAGCCTGTTTCATGGCGCCATTTCAGACAGCCTGGGCCGCCGCCCGGTCGTGCTGTGGGGCCTGGCGGCTTTCACGCTGGCCTCGGCTGGCTGCGCGTTGTCGCAAAACATCGCGCAACTGGTTTTTTTCCGCGCCATGCAAGGCTTGTCCACTGGGGCTGGCATTGTGGTGGCGCGCGCTGTGGTGCGTGACATGTTTGCACCAGCCCAGGCCCAAAAAGTGATGAGCCAGATCACCATCTACTTCGGTGTCGCGCCGGCCGTAGCGCCCATCATCGGTGGCTGGTTGTTCGTGCACCTTGACTGGCATAGCATTTTCTGGTTTCTGACCGCCATTGGCATAGCGCTCTGGGTCGCCAACTACAAATTGCTGCCTGAAACATTGCACATCACGCACCGGCAACCGTTCAACGCGAGCAACCTGATGCAGGGCTACTGGCAACTGGGCCTGGATCCGCGCTTTTTGCTGCTGGCGCTGGCCAGCGGCGTGCCCTTCAACGGCATGTTCCTCTACGTTCTATCGGCACCGGTATTTTTGGCGGAGCATCTTGGCCTGGCGCCTACCCAATTTTTCTGGTTTTTTTTGCTCTCGATCAGTGGCATCATGGCCGGCGCATGGGTCAGCGGCCGCTTCGCGGGCAAGATCGCACCAAAGCGACAAATCAAGTACGGCTTTGCCATCATGCTGCTCATTGCACTCATCAATCTGGCTGCCAATATCCTGTTCAGGGCCGACGCCTCGTGGGCGTTGATACCTATTTCCATCTTCTCATTCGGCTGGGCCATGATGGTGCCGGTGGTCACGCTGCTGGTACTTGACCTGCACCCAATGCGCCGCGGCATGGCATCTTCCCTGCAGTCCTTTATTGGGTCGACTGCCAACGGACTGGTCGCCGGACTGATCGCGCCGCTGGTCATGCATTCCACGGTAGCCATGGCAGCGGCCTCGCTCGCCATGATGTGTGTCGGCTTGGTGGCCTGGATCTATGTGCGTCGACGCTGGCCTGAGATCGGCCAGGTGGTGGTACATCCGCTACATTGAGTTGCCAAGAGACTGATGCAATCCGAACACAACAACAAGTCTGTGGCCAGCGCGCCAAGTGTTGCCATTCTGCTGTGCACGCTGCGCGGGCACGCCTACCTGCGTCAACAACTCGATTCCATTGTGGGTCAGACTCACACGTCGTGGTCGCTCTGGGTTTCGGACGATGGGTCGGATCACAGCACGCACACCATTCTTGGCGAATACCAGGCAAGGCTGGGCGGTTCGCGCTTGGTCGTTCTAGGTGGACCAGCCCAAGGATTTGCCGCCAACTTTCTCTCCCTGGCCTGCAATGCCAAAATTTGCGCCGACTATTACGCCTATGCCGATCAGGACGACATTTGGGAGCCAGACAAACTGGCGCAGGCATTGAGGTGGCTTGAGGGCACGCCAGCCAAGGTTGCGGCACTTTACTGCGCTCGCACTCGAAAGGTCGATGCAGACAATCAGGAGATCGGTTTTTCAGAAAGATGGACCAGACTGCCCAGCTTTGCCAACGCGCTCGTGCAAAGCATTGCCAGTGGCAACACCATGGTGTTCAACAGTGCGGCACGTGACTTGCTGCTCGCAGCCGGCCCCAAAATCGAGGTCGCGGCGCACGATTGGTGGACCTACCAACTGGTGTCGGGCAGCGGTGGGCGCGTCTTTTACGACGGCAAACCGACCGTGCGCTACCGCCAGCATCGTGCCAACCTGATTGGCACCAATGGCACCTGGGGGGCCCGCATTCGCCGTGCCCACATGTTGCTGCGTGGGCGCTTCGGAAAGTGGAACCAGATGAACATCGCCGCCCTGGAGACGGCGCGCGCCCACCTCACAGCAGAAAATCAAAGGCGACTCGACGATTATTCAAAAGCCCGCCAGGGAGGACTCTTCGCCAGACTGGCAGCCTTGCGGCGCGCCGGCGTCTATCGTCAGACCTGGCTCGGCAATCTCGGGCTTGCCGCCGCGGTAATTCTGAAAAAATTGTGAGCCCTGTGTTGCTCGCGTTCCCGAGCGCGGAGCTCTTGTCACCGACCGCCGTATAGGCTCTCGAACGGCAGTCGTTTGCGCGATCAAATTCTCAGGACGTCACCCGGTGCGAACCCCGGACTGTTGCGAGCACGCCTGCAAGGTCGGATTTTTTCACTGCAAAAGGCCCGCCCTATTGACGATCTCGTCATCAGAGAGACCCTGCGCGATCAGTGTGGTAACGAAGGCACACACGTCGACCGACTGTAAATCATCTGATATGTAATACCGGTCCGCATCAAAACGGGTGTCGCGGTGACCGTATAGCCCTCTTTCTTCAAATACTCAAACGAGTCACAGAACGACATCGAATGAGTTGTCCTGAAACTGAAGGGCATGAATATCGTTCGGTACCGACTCGATGTTAAAAATTGCATTGACACGTTGGCACGCCTGCGCAGAAAGGTTGGAGGAGGTTACCTTACCGGCCGTCCATCCATCGTTTTGTATCTTCTGTATAAGTCGACGCATTGTCAGAAGGAACGGGCAATTTTTTCGCTTCATCGCCCAAGTGCACACGGCTGCCATTGAGTTCCTGGTTGCTGCCGGATATCCTGACCGAAACGGACAGCGGCCCCGAACTGGTCGACAAGTCCCAGTCCACTGAATAGCCTGCACAGTTCACGCCTGCATGCACAGCCTGCAAGTCGGGTCGCGAAAATCGGGTGCAATCTGAATGTAAAACTGGTCGTTCAAATAGACATCAAGCGGGACCTGGCCGCATGGATCATCTCGGTTCAAGACCCATCCGTATAGGTGCTTATGGGATACCTCGTCGACATACCCGACATATCGAGCCTCATCGTCCTGCATCAAACGGCCCCTTCGCTTCTGTTTCGGATCTTCCCCAATATACGAGACAGAAGCGGCCCGTGCTCCTTGAACGGTCTGCTTGGTTTCAGTCCAAGCGCAGGCTTCTCAATCCAGTGCCAGGACAAGGCCGCCATGGCAATCGTCGCGGAAAAGGTCACGAGGAGATAGAGCGGCAGCGGCATGGTTGGCCAGAATTTCGCAACGGTTTGCTGGATCGGGAATGCATAAATGTAGATCCCGTACGAGTAGTCATATGCTGTCAGGCGGCTTAGCAATCGTCCATTTGCCAGACCAAAAGCCAGCATCAAAAATGGCAGCATGATCCAGCCAGCCATGACGAACCAGTCGGGCCAGCGCGTCAGGCTGAGCCAAATCATGACCACACACATGACGCTGGTAGTTGAAAACAGCCGGCTGAGCCGGTACTTGAAAAACACGGCGCCGACCCAAAAAAACACACCGCAAATCACAACCTGTCGCACGTCGGTGCGGTACATGACCAGCATCTCGGTTGCGTGCGAGGCCCATAGCCTGGACAGCAGCATCAGTCCGCCCGCTACCACGACCCAGCCAAATTTCGGAATGCGAAGCATGCCCACCGCAAGCAGGGTCAAATACATGAAAAATTCGGCTGGCAGGCTCCACAGCGAACCATTCACAGCATTTGGAACCTTTCCGGTTTCGAACACGCCCGGCAGGTAATAGGTGATGTAAAGCGCAGCGTTCGTGAAATAGCCCCACGTGTGTTCATTGCTAAAGTAGGTCTTCAGCGGCAGCGTCGTCAATAGCGGCCCGAGAACAAAAACGGAAAGCGCAAGACAGACAATCAAGCCCGGGAATATTCTCAGGGCGCGTCGTTGCAAGAAACGGACTGGGTCAGGATCACTTTCCCAACTTTGGGTGACCAGGTAGCCACTGATGGCGAAGAAAATAAAAACGCCGAGCGGCCCCATCGGCGCCCAGCCCATGAAAACCGGTTCAGGTAGACCAAGAAAAACAAAGGAATGCCCGTACAGCACCATGCTCGCTGCCAACCAGCGCAGGGCTGTCAGGTTATTGCTGTAACTCATAGGCTTTTCGTTTCCATCCCTAAACTCTTGAGTGCGTCGTCTTTGGCCTCGTTGTAGGCGTTGTGAAGCAGTTCGTGCCGGGCCGATCGAACTTCCGACTTTGCCGGCGAGCGAAACAGCGATGTGGTTTTGGCAATATAGGCGAATTGGTTGTCATGACCGTAGCGAAGCCACAAATTCCAATCCTCAAGTTGATCCAGGCTCAGGTTGAACCCGCCGCGTTGCTCATACAACTCCCGCTTGAAAATAATCGCCTGAATCGGAATGAAGTTGTGATGGAGCAGGACGTTGTAGTCCCACTCCTGCCGGAACAGTCCTGGCGTATGAAACGAGAGTTCAGTGTAGGTGGACATATCCGGCGCAACGTCAGTCTGGACTTCCATCGACAATGCGTACGCTGCGGACAGTTGGCGGTTGCGCGCCAGCGCCGCCATCAAGGTTTCGACATGATCTGACAGCAATAGATCATCGTCGTCCAGGAACATCAAGTACTGCCCGGTCGACGCAGCCAAGCCAACGTTGCCGGCCGCCGAGCGTCCCAATTTCTCGTTGGGGAAGAAACGGACATGGATCCCGGCGGGCGCATTTTTCGCTAGTGACATGACGAGGGCCTGTTGGCTGTCACCCCCATCCTCGACCACGAGTAACTCGATGGTCGGATACGTTTGATTAAAGACGCTTTGTACGGACTGCTCCAAAAACATCGCTCTGTTCTTGTAGGTTCGGGTAACTATCGACACCAGTGGCGCAACTTCAGTGGCAAGAAAGGGGCGGAAATTCCAAAATGCACCATCCCGACACATTTCATAGTCAAATCCGCGCAGCGGGAAATAGGCGTCATGCTTTCCCTTGCCGCGAAGAAAATGAGGGGTCTTGGCAATCGCTCTCACCATGTTTTTGAGTAGTGCCGTTCTTGCGCCAGGGAACAGGGATGGTCTGAAAAATAAAGATGCGTAGAGCAGGACTGCCGCAAACCTGTCTGCAGCTTTGCCGTAGCGCATGCGAATGTAAAAATTGCCGATCGTGCTGCCAGAGTACTGCAGCGGCTTTGTCTGCTCGGCTGCTTCATAGGTGTGGTGCTGCACAACCGCTCGGGGCACGTATTTCAGAACATATCCGTGCGAGCGGAAACGATAGGATAACTCGACGTCTTCTGCGTACATGAATATGCCACGGTCATAACCGCCGACTTCGATGTAGGCGCTGCGCCTGATCAGGATGCAGGCGTGAGACGACCAGTTGGTCTCCAGCGTGACGGGGTCGTAGTACTTGGGATGTTCAAAGGGAACTTGTCTGAATTCCCAACTGGCGACGGCATTGTCCTTGTCGCTTAATGCGACAAGCACCACCTCGCACAGAGAACTTGGCGTAAATTCAAGATCCAGGTTGGCAACCAGACAATAGTCTGTGGTGCTTTCCATGATGGAACAATCGTGTCCGGCACCATAGCCAAGATTCTTTTGTTCGGTAATTTTGGTGCTTGCAAAACAGGCGCCAGTCCTGGCGAACAACTCCCTGAGTCGTGGCACGGTGTCGTCCTCTGATCCGTGGTCGACGAAATGAAGATGGATTCTGGATGTCGGGTAGCTCTGCGCAATCAGTGAACTTATAAATCCTTGCAGCCAGCGCGAACTGTTGTAGGAGACAACCGAGATGCCGATCTCGGGCCATACGGCCGGACCCGGTACACCGACTGCACTCAGCAACGCTGGGCGACAGAAACGACGCTTTGAAAGCGACTGCAATGCAGGCGAGTTATCCGATGAATTCGACAGAACATGAATACTTGAGGCGGCCTGAAACTTCCAGTTCCTGTACTTCTGGTGAATAACTCTCAACAATTCACTGCGCAGGTAAATCGAAATCAATAGTGCTCGGTAGGTGGCCCCGTCAAACCAGTTCATTTTCAGAAGACGGTGAATCAAAGGGAAAATTCCCATGATTTGGCGCAAGGGAGCGGTGATCCTCCACGACCGGCTCTGGAAAATGCTATGGGCTTGTTCCAGTAGCCGCTCCCGACTTTCCTCGAGTGCTGCATTGACCTGGCGCGCTGCTTCTAGCTGTTGCTGTTGCAGTGCAAGAGCCTCGTGTAGCACTCCGTTTTCCTGCTGCATCGTTTCGACTTGCTCTTGCTGCAGTGTAAGAGCCTCTTGCTGTTCGCTATTCTTCTGCTGTGTTGTCTCGACAAGCTGTTGTTGTTGAGCCAGATCTTCTTTCAGCGCAAGCTGTTTCTGCTGAGCCGACTCAAATTCTTGCAGTTGCTGCGCTAGATCTTCCTTCAGTGATTTGTATTCCTGGCGTACCGATTCGAGCTGCTGCTGTTGCTCGCCTAGCAAGTGCTTCTGCTGCATCGATTCCTGGCGCACCGACTCGAACTGCTGCTGTTGCTCACCGAGCAAGTGCTGCTGCTGCATCAACTGTTGCTGCTGCTCGCCGAGTAAGTGCTGATTGTTTACAACGATGACCTCAGTCGATGCAAGTTGTCGTTGGGCATCCGCCAGACGAGCTTCCAATTGCGGGTGCGACCAGACCCGTTGCATGATCTGGTCGATTTGCTGTGTACTCCAGAGGGATGCCCACTTTTCATAAATATCGTCGATGCCATAGCCCGTGGGGCGAGCGTCTGTTTCCATTGACAAATCGCCACGGACACGATACGCAGCACTGACGCCTGGTAGATGGACGAGAGGCGAGAGCCTGGAGAGCTGTAGCCAGAAATCCCAATCCTCGCAGGACTCAAGCGCCTCGTCGAATCGACACCCTTGAGCGAATGCCGATGACTTGAAGAGAACTGCCTGAATGGGGGTCAGGCGACCCGCCAACTGTCGTATGGCGTCGAACGGCAGCTCGAACGTCTGCCCTACGGCGCCACCATTTGCATTTACCAGCGTAACGCCCGTGTATGCTGCGAGCGCCAGTGGTTGCTGCGCCAGCACATGGGCCAGGCGCGCAATGTGTCCCGGCATCAGCCAGTCGTGCTCATCCAGAAAAAGCAGCAACTCACCGTTTGCCGCCCCCATTGCCTTGTTGGCGGCAGATGCTGGCTGCAGCGTTGTGTCGGTCTCAAGCAGTCGCAGGGGGAAGGGGCCACACTTGACTGGCAGCGGTTGGTGGTTGACGTGCGTGGCCACAACGAGCACTTCAATGTAATGATAGGTTTGCAGGGCCACTGAGTCCAGCGCTTCGGCCAGATGCTTGTCGCCAGAACTGCGAATAAGGATCGAAACCAGGGGTTGGATTGGCGGCCAAACTGCGCCCTTACCCAGCATCCCCGGCGAGACCATATTCAACTGACCAAAGGGTGTCAACTGTCCGAGTTCTTCTGCAGTCAGCACCCAATACGCCTCGGCTGCCTGCACGTCGTGGGGCAGGGTGTAGCTGCGATATTGATTCAGTGCGCGAATGTGGCGCAAATAGTCTTGCTGATTCAACTGCGATGCAAAGCATCGCATCGCGTCATCCTTGAGTTCAAGAATGTCGGTAATGTCCAGCAATGTGTTGGGCCGCAGGGGCGCACCAACCTCATAAAATGCCAAGCGCACTGCATGAGGCGCACGCTGAACAGCGGCGATCGCAAGCATTGTGGTTTGTCGGTGATCAGGATGAATTTCCCATGGTGATGGGGCGTACACCAAATCAATGCGTTCGCTGACGATCTTCTCGACAAGGCGCAGCACCAATTCTTCCGAATACAACAAGCCACGGTCCGGCAGGCCCCAGAAGTCGGGTGGGTCATAGCCCAATACAGTGGCGGCCGCGCAGGACTCCGCGCGTCGAACGGTGCTTTCGCCAGCGGCAGCACCATTCGTCAAGATCACCACCTTGACGGAAACTCCGGCCTGAACATGGCGAACGATGGCGCCACCACACCCGAAAACCTCATCGTCCGGATGCGGCGCCAAAACCAATGCAGCCTGCGCAGGCAGGCAGGGGCTTGCCCTGTACGGAATGAGGTCAGTTTCCAATGGGTGCGAAGAACGAATGAATCACAATTTCAGTTTGCCAGGACGAAGGGCTTAATGATAACGACCGATCAGGCTTGTCCGGGATGTCCCTTGCTGCAATACTTCGCTTGCCAGCAGCAGGTTACGTGACGTTTGAGTCGAGATATAGACGTTCTTGCCAATGGCATAAGCGTCCACAGGGGTGTCAAGTCCGCCTGGCAACGACCCGAACGCATTGCCCGACTGATTTAGTTGCCCGACGATCATCACCACTTTGCCATCGTCGCTTGCGAGGCGAACGGCATGAGCCGCCTGATCAACGACAAGCAAACGGTTGTCTGGCAGGACCCGCAGGCTGCTTATCAAGGCAAAGCTCACGGCATTGCCGATGCCGTCGATGCCACCACCAGAGGTGGATAAGCCGGCAATCCGTCGCAGTTGTCCGGCGTCGTCCAGTAGCCACAACTCCTTGCCGTTCGAAAGCCAGAACTTGCCATCGCTACGACGCTGGATCAAGGCGGGTCCGCCACCAGCCATCGGGATGACCGGTGAGAGATCAACCTTCTGTCCTCGGTAAGCCGTGGAAGCGATCGTCGCACCGGCCAACGGTGAAGCAATGCCCGTAGTCAGATCAAGCTGATAAATCCTGAGTTCATGGTAGGTCAACGGAAACTGGACGGGCGGATCTGTCCTCACCCAGCCAAACATATAGAGCTTGTCGCCGTCAACGTGTACTCCCGACGGACCGCTTGGCGCATCGCCGTTCAGTATGCCTGGCCAATTCAAAGTCGAACCGACGACGGTGCCGCGTCCGGTATCCAGCCCGAGGTAAATGCTTGATCCGACGCGAGCTACGGGTCCTGATGCGCTCTGACCTAACCACGTGCCGACTTGTGTGGTGGGTGAGGGTGGTGCACCTGCACACGATGTCCATACCCAATAACTTGCACCGGCAACGCAGCTTGCCGGGCCAACAGCACTGGCCAGCGAACCAAGCTTCGTCGGCGTAAACAATGGATCGATGAGGTTGGCCTTCGAAAGGCCAAACAAGGACTGGTAACGGCCAGCCACTGTACTGTTTACAGAATCTGAACTATTTCCGTGGGCAACGAGAAGTTCACCGCCACTGGTTGTGCCAATAAAACCTGCGCCAGCAAAACTCGGGTCGCCAAGCACGGGGCCGGAGACAGTGCTCACCTGGCCGCCCTTTAGACGCCGGATCTGACAGGTTTCACCATCGTAGAAGGTTACGCCTTCCTGGCTTGCCACAATTTGTCCGGCATTTGCAAAAGTTGCATTTGTGATCGGACCATCATGGGCGACATAGTCAAACGGACTTCCATTGGGAGTTGCTGCCAACTGCCAGCCATTGATTGCATTCACTGAGTAAATGGCACCTGTGCCACCAACCCAGACACGACCATCGGCGGTGACGCTCAAGTCCTTCATATCGAAAGAATAGGCATACCCCAGATAACCATGCGTGTAGTTCCGCGAGACTGTGACGGAAAAAAATGTAGAAGCAAGTTCCGTCCACCTGTCAGCCGTATCCAACACTCGTACCGAGGCAACTCCTTCGTATTCATACGATGTTGGCACTTGGCCAGGTTCCGCGAATTGCTGTGATACCAAGCGTTGAAACGGTCTATTGAGCAGAAGAACAAGCTCGTCGGACGGGCCAACACGCATCGACGAGATCACGTCAATCCCCTGCAGACCATCCAACAATGGAACTGTTCTGACAGTCCAAGCGCCATTTCCCGGTGTCGCACGACTCAACACCCGCAGACTCCGTGTGATGTTGCTGCTTGGTGGTGCCGTGCCCAAGTCGATGCCACCCTGCTCGATGAGCAAATAGACCCGGTCCCTGCCCGCTGCAATCAGGCCAATTTTCCCGGTTGGTGACGATCCAAGAACACCGTCTGCAGGAAGTGTTGTGCCGCCCTCCTGCGCAAGATTTTTCACACTTCCGTCCCGGGCCCCGACCGACAGCGTGCCGGCACTGACGAACCAGATGCCGCCATCAGCCGCCACATCAAAGATCGGGGCATAGGGCAAGGGCAGCAGCGTTTTGTTTCCATTGGCGTCAACCCGGAACATGGCGCCGTTCAGATCCGTAGCGTGTGAAACGATAAATCCATCGGCACGATCTGAACGAAGCTGCAAAGGCGTCCCGTAGTCGGACGGCGTGTTTGATCCGGCTGAGGGCCAGCCACGAAACACGCCGCTGGCTTGCGGATAGCGGGCTTGAGCCGCCAGCCCCGTTTTTGCCGGATCAAGTGGATTGGTGCATGCAATAGCAAGAACTGTCGCGGGGTCGTAGGACTTGCCAATCGCCTGCAATGTGCCAGTCTTCTGAGCAGGAGGGGCCACCGTGTTGCCTGACCCGGAGCCACCGCAACTCGCGAGCCCATAAACCATGGCGATAGTTGCAGCCAAGTTGCGCAGGCAACCAATTTGTTTACCCATGCCTTCCCGGTGCATGGGAGCATTCATCGTCACACTCATTTTGGTAATAGTGAAGCAGGGTTAATTGCCGGTCCGGCCCGCTCGAAGTAAACCCAGGACGACTGGGGTGCCTTGCCGGAATTCCGCATCAGCGCAACATAATTTGCGGGTTCCAATAGCGCCCATTCCTGATCGTCAAAACCGCGTGCTTCGGCCAGGGTCGGTCTGAACATGGCGGGCATCATCTGTATTGAGGGACTGAGCGCCAGAACCGCGCGTCTGCCTGTCATCTCAGAAAACGCGGCAGCGCTGGTGACCGGGTCTGGCAGCACTTCAAACCACTGCGCCAAATTGACGGGGCGGGCCATCGAGGCAAGGCGGGAGAGCCGGCCCGAACACCGATAAAAGAAGGGATACTGTTTTTCAAAATACTGTTGCTGGCTTTGCGCCATCATTGCTGTCTTGTAGGCCTTGTGGCGGTACTCATGTACGGCGCAGGCCGTCGGTGCCACAGCCAAAGCATGGCCTGCGCGGCGCAAGCGCAACGACAGGTCGGAATCCTCAAAAAACATGAAGTAGGCCGGGTCAAACAGTCCTCCCGCTGACAGCACGGCCTGGCGCCGCAGCATCAGCACGGCGCCAGCCAGAAAACTTACTTCGAACGGGCTGGTCCGATTCATGCTGGCCTTAGCCCTTTCCAGATGAAGCCGGGCGGCCAGCTTTCCCATCCAGCGCGAGCGCGTAGCCAGCGCCAGCATCACGGTGTGCCAGGGCGTTTGAGGAAAGGCAACTGGAAGCACAAATGAGCGCTGTTCGTTCCAGTAAATCCTCGGCGATGCAGCCCCCAACCGGGGCTGCTCTGCCAGCGTTCTAGCCAGCAACTCCACATCGTCGGCGCCGATGCGAGCATCGGGGTTAAGCAGCAGAAAGAATTCCGCCTTTGATTTGGCAAACACCAAGTTGCAGGCGCGTCCAAAGCCCAGATTTTCACCAGGTGCGATGTAGGTCACCTGGGGCATGGTGGCGCTGGCCTGGCGCAGCGAAACTGTTTCATCTGCCATGTCGGTTTCGTGTGCGCTGTTGTCCACCAGCCAGAGGGTGCCATGTGGCCACCCAGCGAGGCGCCCCAGCGCCTCAAGGGTGTCGGTCACCCCCCGGTAATTCACGATCGCAATATCGATGGACGGCGCAGGCATCAGCGCTTCGATGCAAGGACGTGAAAACTGTCAGTACTCATGCTGTCCCGATTCCATGCCGGTGTCTGGCCAGTTTGCATCCCCAGAGCCTGCGCAAAATCCGCTGGCATCGGGGAGTGCTGCGCATGCCATGCCTCGATCTGGAAACCTGCATTTGCCAACAGCAGGCGCAAACTGTGCTCGGTAAAAAAACGCAGATGCGTACAACACAAGATACCAACCGGCAGATAGTCAAATCGGCCCTGCAACAAGTCCTGCACCACCGACCAGTGCCCCACATTTGGCACAGACAGGACCACGTACCCGTTGGGGACCAACAAGTTCCTCGCATGTTCCAACGCGGCCTTCGGGTTTTCAAGATGCTCCAGCACATCGAGGAAACTGATGCAGTCAAACGGCCCGGCCGTTGCTGGATCAAGAGATTCAAAACCGCCAATGAACACGGCAATGCCACGCTCTCTGGCCATGCTGGACGCCCTCACATTCGGCTCAACCAACAGCACCTGCGCGTTGCGTTGTTTTTGAAAGGCATTCAAAAATCCGCCCTCGCCACCGCCTACGTCCATCAACTTCTTGACGCTGCCTGGTATCAGACTCAAAATTTCCTGGCGATCATTCTTCTGATAGTCGGCATACGAATGCACAAAAGCATGTTGTGCCGAATACGATTTCCCCGGCATGCGCTGCACCGCCTCTTCCCAAGAGGACGCCGGGGATTCAGACAGCATTGCGATCAAGACCTCCCGGTTTGCCAAGAACATCCAGGGCGCCTGCTCTTGCCCGGGAATGCACTCCGGCAAGCCTTGCCGTCGCGCGACATAACGCTCGAAGCCGGCGCGACTCGCATAGTCGATCTGCCACTCGCCAGCTGCATTGCGCGGGTCTGCCGGCATGATGCAACTTTGCGGGAATGTGCATAGCACCTGTTGCAAGGCTTCCACCAGGTTGTCTGAAACAATCAGGGCCGGATTCAGAATGACGAGAAGCTGCTCACTTTGCACCGAACTGACCGAGTCCAATATCGTGCCATGCGGTTTCGAGGTGTCGAATTCAAGCCACTGCTCCAGATCGCTCCTCGTGTGCAGTGCGATGCGCAATTCGCGCAGACCAAAGTCGAGTTCGAGCGAACCCACCAGGCTGGAATCCGTGTTCAGAAATACAGAAAAAGCCATGGTCATTACACAATCAAGAAATGGCTGTCAGTCATTGCGTTACTGCGCACGGCCCAAGGATGCCCGCGCCATCTGGGGCAGCAAATCCGCAGCCCACCAGAGTCCGGGGCGTGCCTGTATGCTATCGCTGAAAAAGCGGTAAAGGCGCGCCACCGTCTGCGGATCATCGGCCGGGCCAATCGGGCACATTGCCAGTTCGTAGCGTCCCGGCCCCAGGTATCGGCACAGATAGCCGCCCAGGTCGCTTCCAGTACTTTGTGCCATGCGCAGGGCACCGCCCGCAAGGAGGCGATCCAGACCAAGAAAATTGACGGTCATCGCCACGCCTTGGCGTGTTGCGGGTGCGTCACCAAGTACTACCAGCGTCTCGTGAGCTTGCAGCATCCGGAAAAATGGCCTGAGCCCCACTTCCATGTCCAGCACCTGCCCGCCGTTAAGGTAGTGTTCAAGCCCGCGATACTTGCGACTGAAATGCTGCTGCACTGCAGTATCTATCCGGGGATCTTGCGTCACGGTGGAAGACATCAGGTTCACTTTGAGGCCATTTCGGGCCAGGAAGGCCACGCCCAGAAAAAAACTGTCAAAGTGGGGCGTCAACAGCATCAGACCGCGCTTGCGCTCTGCTGCCAGCGCCGCTGCGTCACTTGGGAGAATTTCGCAACGGAGCTCCTGGACCCGTTGCACGGCAATCAGGCTGGCCTCAAAGGCATCGCGCGCCTCAACCACAAAACGTTCATGGCGCCAAGAGCGTCGATCTTGTTCAGAGGCGGCAGCGGCCAGCAAGTGGTAGCCCGCATCCGTCTGCTGACGCACGTGCCTGAAGCCCAGGGCCACTGAGCGCCAGTCCCACCCACATGCGGCATAGGCGCGGCCACGCAAGTTGGCCAATACGTAGGCAAGCGGCAAAGGGAGCCGCGCGATCAATGGCAGCAGCCACGCGTAGTCAATCCGTTGACCAAGCCGCAGGAGCGCTCGGTAGGCGCACTGCGCATAGTGGAAGATCAGCGCTTTCATGGCAGTTTGGTCGCAATCCGGCTTAGACATGCCTCGACATCACCGCCTCGGTCAATAGTGAAGCAGGGCGTAGTGATGGGCAGACGCTGCACCCACTTCTTTTCGAACACCTGTGCGCTGTCCAGAATCCTCTGCAGCATGGCTTGCGGTACCGCACCGCTCGCAGGTGTCTGCGCCCAGTGTTCGCAATAGGCGTCCACAACCGCGCATTGCAGACCCCTGGCTTGCGCCTGCAACACCAGATCCGTTGCGTAAAAATCAAATCCCAGGGCCGGGTCCAGTTCAAGACCGCTTTCAACTCGCACGGCAAACAGCAGTTCATCAAGACTGTCCACCAGGCACGGCAGCGCGAGGGGCTCACGCAGCAGCTTGCCGCGATCCAGTACCTGTCCTGCCCGCCGTGCATCTGCTCCGGCACCGGCAACCCCATACACACCCGCCACGGCCAGTTTCGGAAATTGCGCCTGCGCCTGGTTCAATGCTGCGGCGAAGACTGCGTCCCACCCCAGTGGTAGAAAAACGTCCTGATGCACCCACACCAGCCAAGACCCTGGCGCTGCGCCCTTCATCGCAGAGTTGAAAGCCTGCGCTGCGGACGCTGCGTTGTGCACAGCGGTCAGCTGATGTCCAGTGCGCTGAAAGCAGGGCGATGCGAGCAGGCGCTCTTGAAGAACTTGCAGATCAGTAACGCAGCTTATGAAGTTGAGTTTCACAGCGTCAGTTGGCATGATTCGGGCTTGAAACAAATCACTCTTTTCGCCACCAGGCTCCGGTCCAGTCAATCATGCTCAAGGGTGATTCGATACCATGGGCACGGCGGTAGTCGTTGACTGCCATGCGACATGCAGGAACAGCACCGTAATCGTCCACGATACAGAATCCGCCAGTTGACAGTTTGGGATGCAAGGCTGCAATGGCATCCATGGTGGACTCGTACATATCGCCATCGAGCCGCAATACTGACAATTGCTTTATGGGGGCAGTTGGCAGGGTATCGGCAAAAAGACCCTTGAGAAACATGACCTGCTCATCCAACAAGTCATAGCGGCGAAAGTTGTCGCGCACCTGCTCCAGTGACACGGCGAGTTCCTTGAATGCATGCAGCGTGTCTCCCGCATCGGCCGGATATCTTTCAGCGTCAGGCTTGGGTAAACCAGCAAACGAGTCTGCCACCCACACCTTGCGCGACGTGTCGCCCAAGGCGCGCAGCACAGCGCGCATCAAAATACATGCGCCACCACGCCAAACCCCCGTTTCGATCAAATCCCCGGCAATGTTTTCTCGAACAACGGTTTCCACACAAGCGCGCAAATGGCGCAGCCGGGCCATGCCAGCCATGCTGTGGGCGAGTTCCGGCCAATCGCGTCCGTCCTGCCGAAACTGACAGTCTTGCGCCTGCGCATAAGGCAGCCCGACCAGCGTCTTTTCCAGTAGATTCAAATAGGCCGCCTGTGGATGCTCATTGTCGATTTCGGCACTGCCGTGCGGAGACTGCTTTTTTACAATGCGGTGGTCGAGCTTGAATGTGCTTGTGCTGCGGCCGAGTTCCTGTTCAAGCTTGTCCAGGAAAACCAAAACAAGTTGATGTTCTCCGGCGTCAAGCCCTGGCGGCAAACACAAATAAGATCTAAACCCCGCGTAGGGCGTAGTGCATTGAACTGGAAAGTCGTTCAGCACGTCAGCTCGCGGCCAACCGTAGGAAATGGGGGCCAGTGCCCTGCCATCGATTTCGGCACGGGCACTGCCAATGCAGCGCTCAGGTGCGAAGGCCCATCCCAGCAAACTCCATTCAGACTGATCCTGAGTTTGTGCCGTGAAATCTTCGACTTTGGAATTGAGGGAGGCGTTCATCCGCCGATTTTATTGCAGGAGCTGCTGCAGTCTGACCCAGCCAACGCAGACGGATGCAGGCAAGGTGATTGCATCACAAGAAATCGGTATCTCCTCCCATCAACCACCAATTCAGGCCGGCGGGATTCTGTTCTGGCAAGGCAGATGCGATTGAGATCGCCAGTCCAGCACAGGGCTCGCGTCGCAAAATCACCGAGCCTTCAAGTTGTCTGGCCACGGCGGCACTGGCCCAGGCAGTGAGGCTGGTAGCGCCAGCCCGCGCGGCCTCCAGGCGGCAGGCCCTACTCGCTATTGCCATCGATCCAACGGGGCCAATCCAGTCCAGCCAGTGGGCCGAGGCCGACCTTAAATCCAGTACCGCTACGCCCAGAGGGGCGATAGACCAGAGGCGGCGCAATTCAAAAAAGCGGTAGCGCGGCGACAATTCTTGCGCCGCTGTCAGATCTGCCGGTCGATCAGCATAGCGCCAACGCAGGTAAGCGGCGTCGCGCTGCCCCAGCATGAGGCCTGCAGCCTGCGCGCGCATGGCTTGCCATGCGCTGTTCACGCAGTGTTCGAAGCGCGCATCCGTCGCTGTCAGCTCCCGCCAGCGCAGGCTCAGGGGCAGTCGGGGTACAGGGGGGTGCGAAGTGTTCCAGTGCAGTGCCTCCATCTCACCATCATCGATCATCAAACCGAGCATCACGCCCAGGCGTAAATGCCTTTGGTTTGGGAATCCAAAGCCCAACTGGAATGGTTTGTCAGGCGCGGCCCCTATGCGACTGCGGTGAAAGCTCTGGGTGACATGAAAAAATGGCCCGCGTCGTGTCAGGATGCCACGCCAGGCTGGGTGCACCATCACATCGCCCATCTGAAGGCCGTGCAGCATCTTTCCTCGTTGCCATAGCGTGCGGGGCACACCGCCGCAGTAGGCAATCAACTCATCGCCGTACCAAGCACCCAGCGCCTGACTTTTCCCTTGTCCTGGCTCCTGTCCGTATTTCCATGCGAACCATCTGGCATTCACGTCAGTCCCAAATACTTGTGTGTGCAAAGCCAGCATGGCTTGCATGTCAGCCGGCTGCAAATCGCGCAGTGTCAGTTCAAACTCGCCCACCCGCACGCGGTGAAGGGCCGCGTCGCTCGCAACGACTGTCATGGACTCCACTCATGAGGCAGTTGTACCAAGCCCTGTTCAAGTCCCTTTTGTGTCACGTTCAGCACCAGGCTGCCTTCCACATACTCATAAACGTGCGTCGCCTTTTCACATGCAAGGAAACCAGTGACGGTGTAACGCCCCTTGAGCAAGGGAATTCTGGGGAATCGGACCGTTGCGTGCCCATGTCCCTGGGCATCGGTTTCTACTGTGAAGCCATCCTGACCCGACAGCACGCTGGAAACAGTGAGATGGTTGCTGTCGGCAAAGCCGAAGGCCACGCTTGGCCTGGGCAAGCCAGGGTCGATGGAAAATTCGATGCGAATTTCAAGGTCGGTTTCGCCCGACACCAAATGCAATTCCCGCCCGGATATCCCGTGCACCGTGCCGCTGATGCGGGTAATTCGGCCCGAGCCTTGCGGTGCTGCCGATTTCGCAGCGCTGCCCGGTGTGAGTTCAGAGAGCGGTCGTGCGGCGGCGATACTGGCATTCAGACTGCTTTGGTAGGCACTCGTCACATCCGCAGCAGAGCCGATCATGCGCACCTTGCCGCCCTCGATCCACAGGGCGCGTGAGCACAGTGCCTCCACCTGGTACATCGAGTGCGAGCAGAACAGAATCGTCTTGCCGGCGTCTTTCATCCCCATGATGCGGTCAAACGACTTGCGTGCAAACGCGCCGTCGCCCACAGAGAGTGCCTCGTCAATCACCAGAATATCGGGCTCCACGCTGGTGGCCACGGCAAACGCCAGGCGCACGTACATGCCGCTGGAGTAGGTTTTGACCGGTTGGCGGATGAAGTCCCCGATGTCGGCAAAAGCAAGAATACTCGCAAGCCGGTCATCCACCTGCGCCCTGCTCAGGCCCAGAATGGCGGCGTTCATGTAAATGTTTTCGATACCGGTAAAGTCAGGGTTGAAGCCTGCGCCCAGTTCCAGCAATGCCGCAACCCGGCCCTGCACCTGCAGTGCGCCGGTGCTGGGTTGCAAGGTGCCGCAAACCATCTGCAGCAGCGTGGACTTGCCCGCGCCGTTACGCCCCACGATACCCACCACCTCGCCTGGCGCAATGGCAAAGTCCACATCCTTGAGTGCCCAGAACTCGCGGTAATAGGGATGGTCCGGATCTCGCCAACGACCCCACAGCAACTGCTTGAGCCGGTCTCTTTCATGCTCGTACAGGTTGTAGCACTTACCCAGGTTTTGCGCCAGGATCGCAAACTCAGACGACATCGGCGAACCCCTTGCGTGCAAGCCTGAAAAAAGCCGCACCGAGCGTTGCAATAACGCAGCAGGCTGCCAAATGAAGCGCAAACGCCGACCAATCCGGCCATTGCCCGTCCATCAGAACCTGGCGTGTTTGCGTGATCGTCAAAGCCAGCGGGTTCAGGAACATCCACGGCTTCGCGGCCGCCGGTAGCGCCTCAATCGGAAAAAAAATCGGGCTTACGAACATCATCAGACTCACCAGCAGCCCCAGCACCTGGCTGACATCGCGCACATAGGTTCCAATGGCTGCCAGCAGCCAGCCCAGGCCCACACACAGAGGCAACAATGGCAGCCAGACCAGCGGCAGCGCCACTATGGTCAGCGGCAAAGTGCCCATATCCCAGGCGCCAAACGCCAGCAACAGCAGCAGCGCGACGCCCAAGTGGACCAACGCTGCCAGCGCGTTGACCCAGGACAGTATTTCCAGCGGAAAGATCACCTTTTTGACCAGATGTGGCTGGTCAAGAATCAGCCGCGGCGCTCGGTTCACGCACTCGGCAAAGAAATTGAAAACCGCCAGACCGGCATACATGCGCAGCGCAAAGGTCAGATCGCTCTCGTTACCGACGCCGCTCCAGCGCAATTTGAAGACAAAGCGAAACACCAGCGTGTACACCCCCAGCATCAGGAGTGGTGTCAGAAACGCCCACAGCACACCCAGCGTCGACTGCCGGTAGCGCGCGTGAAACTCCCGTTTGACGAATTGCCGGATCAGGCCGGCGTAGCGCCAGGGAAATAAATAGGAAAAAAGGATGCGCAAGGAATGCCCGAAGGTTTGAGTTGAGGCACGCTAGTTTAGGTGAGCGACAGCACATCGGCCAGGGCCAGTGCGTGAATGCCTTCTGCCATGGGATAGGAATGTGCACCCGCATGCACCACATGCAAACTCGTAAGCCGCAGCGACTGCATGGCGCTGTGCATCGACGCGTTGCTGCGTGGGCTGTCCGTCAGTTTGAACTCGAAACCGCGACGTTCGCCGTTTCGCTGGATCAGTAAATCAAGTTCGGCACCGGTGTGCAATTTCCAGTAGTGACATTGTTCTGGCGTAGCGCCTAGTGCTGCGATGACTTGCGCCATCGCAAAGCCTTCCCAGGATGCCCCTACCTTGGGGTGGCTCATCAGGACGGCCTCATTCTCCAGGCCCAGCAAAGTGTGCAGCATGCCGCTGTCTGCAAGGTAAATTTTGGGCGCTTTGACGGAGCGCTTGCCCAGGTTTTCATGCCAGGGTGGCAGTACGCGCACCATGAATGTGGCGCTCAGGATGTCGAGGTAATGGCGGACGGTCTTTTCTGAAACACCAAAGGCGCGCGCCAACTCGGCGCCATTCCAGGTTTGCCCATGGTAGTGCGCCAGCATGCCCCAAAAGCGGCGCAGGGTTGCCGCTGGCAGACGCAAACCCAGAGCCGGTATGTCGCGTTCCAGATAAGTGCGCGAAAACGCCTGCCGCCATCGCACCGAAGCCGCTTGCGGCTCCAGGTAAGCGCGTGGAAAACCGCCCTGCAGCCAGAGTCGGCGTGTGTTGTCCACGCCCACCTCAGCGAGATTGAAGCCGGTCAGCTCATGATAGGCAACGCGTCCAGCCAGGCTTTCCGCCGATTGCTGTGCCAACTCTGGGGCGGCACTGCCCAGAATCAGGAATCTGGTTACGCAGGGGGTTCGGTCGGCCAGCACCCGCAACACCGGGAAAAGCTGGGCTTGCGTCTGGATTTCATCGAGTATCACGAGCCCGACGAGAGGTTCGAGTGCCAGCATCGGCGAGGCGAGCCGAGCCGCATCACGTGGGTCTTCCAGGTCAAAAAAGTGCACCGCACCCTGCCATTGGCTTGCCAGTTGCCGCGCCAGGGTTGTCTTGCCACCCTGGCGCGGCCCGATCATGGCTACTACTGGAAATTGTTCCAGCAGTGAGCGCAGGGCGTTTAGGTGAGCGGGGCGTGAAATTGGCGACATTTAGACGTGAAAAACGGGAGTCTATCTCCAGTTTATCATGGTGTATGGCTGTCGATTCTATGCCTTGGGCGGCTCGACGCGGCCTTCGGCAATGTCTTTCAGGTTGTCGCGGCGCACCAGCGTCAGGGTGTTGCCTTCGCGCACCAGAATCTTGTTCAAAAACAGCAACTGGAACGCGCGCGTCACAGTCTCGCGGCTGGCGTTGATCATGATCGCCAGTTCCTGGTGCGTTGGCACTGGGTCCACCGTCGTCACGCCCGCGTTGTCTTTGTGCGATAACTGCAGCAATTGCACGCTCAGCCGCTGGAACGGATTGGCCAGGCTCAACAACATGCGCTGCGCCATCACCGAGCGCACGCGCTGTGCCAGGCGTGCCATCACCGCGCGCGCCAGGTCCGGGTTCATGGCAATCAGCTCGCGCGCTGCTGCTGCATCCAGAAACGCCACCGTCGAGCGCGCCGCTGCCACCACAAATTCCGACCCTGGCTGGCCATCGACCACCGAGAGCTCGCCAAAGTAGTCGCCCGGGTCTACAAAATACAGCCCCACGCTGCGTCCGTCCACCGTAAAATCAACGCCCTGCAGCCGACCATCCACCAGAAAGCCGAGCTCCTGGGTCGGGGTATCCTTGGACATCACCATGGCGCGGCGGGCAAACGAGCGCAGGCTCATCTGCGCCGACAGCGGCTCCAGCGCTTCCCGCGGTAACGGGTGCAACAACGGAAATTGCGTGAGTAATTGAAGCGAGACGGGCATTCCCCGCGAGTTTAGCGCCTGACCGGAGCGCCCAACTTGTGATTGGCAACACAGAAAGAAAGTGCCAAGTCTGCTAGATTGGCCGGTGTATTTGCGAGGTATTCCCATGATCACTGTCCCCCTGTTTTTGCGTTTGGCGCCGCTTGCCGCGCTGCTGCTTGCGCTCACTGGTCCGGCCCACAGTGCAGGCGCGCCAGACGGTGCGGCCATGGTGGGTGAAGCGACCCTGGTGATTGGTGTGGCCAAGGTCATCTCGGCCGACGGCGTGGAGCGCTCGGTGGACCGGGGCACCGCCATCCGCGTTGGCGACCGCATCGAAACCGGCGCTGGTGGTCACGTGCACCTGCGCTTTGTCGATGGGGCTCGGCTGAGCGTGCGTCCAGCCAGCCGCCTGCAGGTCGAAAACTACAGCCGCGCCAGTGACGCCAGCGCGCTCACGGCCATCAAGTTCCGGCTCGACGAAGGTGTGGTGCGCTCCATCACTGGCGCCTGGGGCGAGGCCGAGCGCGACCGCTTTCGCCTCAACACCCCGGTGGCCGCCATTGGGGTAAAAGGGACCGACTTTGTTGTCAAGTCCGACGGCGAAACCACGCTGGCTTCGGTCTATGCCGGAGCCATCATGCTCACGCCCATTGCTGGTGTTGGTTGCCAGACAAGCTTTGGACCGTGTCTGAACGGCAGTGAGAAACTCCTCTCCGAAGACATGAAAGGGCAGATGCTTTCACTCAGCCGCCTGCAGGCCACGCCGCAGTTGGTGCCGGCAGTCGATTTGCTGGCACAGCGCGTCGTTCGTCCGGTCATGGCTGAGGTCGGGCCACGCCCCGACCTGGCCGTAAAAATCGACCCCGTACAGATCGGCAACCCGGTGGGTAGCCGCACCGAGACGGCGGTTGACAAAACCGTAGTGAGCGAATCGCGTGCAGTCGACATGGTGGCCGTGCAGGTGGCATCTGCGGCCCAGGTGACACAGCCAGCGCGGCCGGTTCAGCCAGTTGTTCCGGTTCAGCCAGTTGTTCCTGTGCAACCTGTGGTTCCCGTGCAGCCAGTTCAGCCAGTCCTCCCGGTTCAACCCGTCCTCCCGGTGGAACCTATTCAGCTGGTGCTGCTGCCACCTGAAGTCAACCAACTGATGTGGGCCCGCTTGGTCGCCGTGGCGGCCGACGGTGACACCATCAGTCGCAGTTTCGCCCAGAGCATGCAAAACGGCCGGCAATCAGTCATCGGCAATGGGGCTTTTACGCTGTTTCGCGAGGGCGCCAGCACAGCCTTGCTTGCCAACGCTGAAACCTCTGCCAACTTTCGCCTGGCCGGCGCCACGGCCAGCTTGGTTTGGTCTGATCGGGGCAGCAATGTTGTCGAGCCGGCCCGAGTGGACAACGGTACCTTTAGCGTAGATTTTTCGCGCTCCACCTATACCACCCAGCTCAATGTGTCCAATGCCCGTTTTGGAGTTGACAGCGTGGCCTCCAACGGGGTCGTCACGGCCGGCGGCATGCTGCAGTCTACCGGCGGCAGCGCCGGCTCTGCAGGCGCCCTCAGTCTGGACGGCAAGGAAGCGGCCTATTTCTTTGTGAAGTCGATAGCAGCCGGGCAGTTGAACGGCATTACCCTTTGGGGACGCTGATTGACGTTCAGCGCTTCGCAGTCGTTGCGCCGGCATGGCGTCTTTGCACTAAGCCTGCTGCTAGCTAGCTTGGTCTGGGCGCTGCTGCATTTTGCGGCCGCTGCCATGCTGACCCAGCTTGAAGAACGCGCCGCGGACCTGGTCTGGCGCCTGGGTGCCGAACGCAAAGACGAGCGCCGCCTGATCGTGGTTGATGTTGACGAGCGCAGCCTGCGCGAAGTCGGCCCCTGGCCCTGGCCACGCGCCACCCAGGCCAGACTGGTTCAGCAGATAGCCGCTCTGGGTGCGCGCCAGCAAGTCTTCGACATCGTCTTTACCGACCCGCAGGCAGATGACGCCGCGCTGGTGCAGGCCGTACAGCAGCAACGCCCCGTGCTGGCCCAGGTGTTTGCGCTGGAGCAGGGTGGCCAGCCGTCTGTGGGGCAACTCGCGGGCGCGCTCGACTGGACCAGCTGCCCGGCCCCGTTTGGCACGGCCAGTGGCTATCTGGCCAACTTTGCCGCCCTGAGCGTGCCGCTGGCGGGCGTTGCGCCGCCGGCACTGGCCGACGTGGGACACATCACACCGCGCGTTGCCAGCGACGGTTTTGTGCGGCATCAACCCGCCGTCATCTGTTTTCAGGGCAAGTCCTATCCGGCGCTGGCTTTGGCGGCGCTGATGCACGGCGCAGCCGAGCGCGGCCTGGCACTAGAGCGTGGCAGCAATTGGCTGGAGCCTCCCTGGAAGCTCAGCGCGCCCGGCTTTGCACTCGGCGCCATACCACTTGACCAGCGCGGCGACCTGCGCGTCTCGTGGCGCCTGCACCCCGACAGCTTTATCAGCCTGTCGGCCTCCGATGTATTGGCGGGGCGGGTACCGGCCGGCCTGCTCGACCAGGCCTGGGTCCTGGTGGGCAGCAGCGCCTTTGGTTTGAACGACGCCATCGCCACACCGTTTGGCGGTGCTGGCGCCGGCTTGCAGGTGCATGCGCAGGTCATCACCGCGCTGATCGATGGCCGCACACCTTACACGCCACGTGGTGCCGCGCTGGCACAGATTTTGGCCGCAGCCCTGGGCGCCGCGCTGTTGCTGCTGCTCGCGCGCAAGCCACGACAAAACCCGGTGCACAGCCAGCCACTGAGGCAACGGTTTTCGGTCGTACTGCTGCCGCTGGTGGCAAGCCTGTGGTGCGTGGTTCTGTGGGCTGGCCACGCCGCGCTGCTGGGCCGCGCTGCGCTCTGGCTGGGCTGGCTGGACCCGGCGTTGTTTGTGCTGGCTACCGGCTCAGCCATGGGCGTTCTGGAACACGCGCAGAGCCGTATCGACCGCGACCGGCTCTACACCCATCTGTCGAGCTACCTGCCGGCGCCCGTCGCAGCAGCGCTGGCGTTGCAAGCGCCTTCGGGCGCCATCAAGGCCAGTACCAACCAGGTTTCGGTGCTGTTTGCCGACATCCGCAACTTCTCGGCCTATTGCGAAGCGCGTCCGCCCGAAGAAGCCGCCGCCGTGCTGCACGCCTTTTTTTCCACCGCGACCCGCGTTGTGGAGGCTGAAGGCGGTGTCATTGAAGCCTTTCAGGGCGACGCCATCCTGGCCGTCTGGAACGGCGAGCCGGCGCCTGGCGAGACGCCGCGCGGCAGCAGCAGCGACCACGCCCGGCGCGCCCTGCAAGCCGCCATCAAACTGCAGGCCGCCATGCAGGGCGTGCTGCCCGACCCGGCACCGGCCGGGCTGGAGCCGCTGTCGCTGGGCATTGGCGCTGAAACCGGCCCTGCCATGGCAGGCTCCTTTGGCCTGGCCAGCCGGCGCACTCACATGGTGATGGGCCGCACCGTCACCATCGCGAGCCGCCTGGTCGAAATGACGGCAGAGCTGGCGCACCCGATACTGGTTGGCGAGGGCCTGGCCGCGCAGCTGGGCGGTGTCGGGCTCGAATCCATGGGCACCTTCCTGCTTGACGGCATGCGCACCCCGCACCACATCTACGCCTACCCGCTTCATGCCGAGCAATTGCCCGCCTCGCAGGTTCACTGAGTTGGGCAAGGCGTTCCCTACGGTTTTGTCATGCCGTCCCCGGATCAGGTCCGGGGTTGCAACATCCGGCATCCAGCGGCATGCGGGGCCTGGATTGCGGATCGGGCCTGCCCCGGACTCCGATCCGGGGTCCGCAATGACAAGTTGGTGGTCCGCAATGACAAATGCAACTTGTCATCCCGGGCTTGACCCGGGATCCAGTGCCACGAGAGTCATGGATCGCGGGCCGGGGACTGCAATGTTTTGGGTATTGGCGCGCGTGCTTGGCCTGCTGATTTTGCTTGGGCTGTCTGCTCCGGCACAGGCGCAGGACGCACCTGGTTGCGCGCCTGACCCCTCGGTCGATCGCATGCTTGCCGCCCTGCCGCGCTGCCAAAAAGACGCCACGTTTCTGGCCACGCTGGGGCAGCGTCTGAACAATGAAGGGCGCTACCTCGAGGCCGCCGATCACCTTGAGCGCGCCCTCATGCTCGACGCCAACCTGAAGGACGCCCAACTCAGCTACGCCATTGCACTCACTGGCAGTGGCGACATAACGTCCGCCACGGCGCTGCTCGACCAGATGCTCGGCGACCCAAACCTGCCAGAGGCGCTGCGACCACTGATTCAAAGACAAAGGGTCGCCCTGATGGATCTTGCCGCTGCAAATCGCTTTGCCGCTGTCTCCGCCGGTTACCCAGGCGCCTGGCAAAGCCGCTTTACGCTGGCGGCCAGGGTCGGCTACGACAGCAACCTGATGGGCTCGCCCAACCTCGACAGCCTGACCTTGACGCTATCGGGCCAGACCCTGGTGCTCGCGCTTGATCAGAGTTACCTGGCTCGTGGCGGCAGCTACGCCCGCGCCGATGCCCAGATGGACCTGCAGCGCAGCGCCGCTGACGGCAGCCGCTGGGACGCCGTGGCCAGCCTGCGCAGCCGTTACAGCGCCACCCTGGGCGAGGCCGGGTCAACCCAACTCGACCTGCTGCTTGAGCGCAGCCAGAGCCAGCCAGGCGCACTGGGCAGCTACCTCAATGCCACCGCCTCGGTGCTGGAGTCCAGAGCCGGCATGCACTACAGCACAGCCGGTCTGGCCGCGGGGGCCGCCTGGCATGGCAGTGCAGCGGCTGGCTGCCAGGCTCGGGCCGGCGCTGAATGGCAGGCGCGCAACTACCTCACCAATCCGGTTCTGTCGGGGCGTTACGCTGGCGTGACGGGCTACTGGTCGTGCGCCCAGCCATCGGGTCCGCAGTGGCTGCTGGGGCTCAAGGCGGGTCGTGACGTGGCGCAAGACCTGGCCCGCCCCGGTGGCGACCAAAGTCAAAACAGTATTCGCCTGGCTGGCTACATGCCGCTCGCGGCCACGGGCCAGCGCGGTTTGCTATTGGATTTTGAGCAAAGCCAACAGACCGACGCCAGCGGCTACAGCCCCATCATCGATGACGGCGGTATCCGCAGCGTGTCGCGCCGCGCCGCACGGCTCGAATACCAGCAGACGCTGGCTCCGGGCGCGCAGTGGCTGTTGGGCCTCGAGCGCGTGGCTCAGTCGAGTTCCTTGCCGCTATTCCAGCAAGACAACTGGGGTGCCTACAGCGGCTTGCGTGTGAGCTGGTAGACTCAACCATGAAATATCGGATTAAAACTCCGATATTTCACGTATCATTCGCCCATGATTCTGCGAACACAGCATCTTGCGGCGCTCAAACGCCAGCTTTCCAATTTTCCGGTGGTGGCCATACTGGGGGCGCGGCAGGTTGGCAAAACAACGTTGGCGCGTCAACTGCAAGAGGATTGGGAGGGTCCCGTCCGGCGTTTCGATCTGGAAGACCCGGACGACCAGGCCCGCCTTGCCGACCCCTCTTTTGTTTTGCGCGACCTGACCGGCCTGGTGGTGCTCGACGAGATTCAGCTGCGTCCCGACCTTTTCCCGCTGCTGCGGGTGCTGGCCGACCGCCCGGGCACACCGGCTCGCTTCCTGATTCTCGGCAGTGCTGCGCCTGAATTGCTAAAAGCTACGGCCCAGAGCCTTGCCGGGCGCGTCATTTTTTATGAACTCGATGGACTGGCGCTCAACGAAATCGCCCCCTCTGACACGCAGGACGCTGACTGGCTCAACCGCCGCTGGTTGCGCGGCGGCTTTCCGCGCGCCCTGCTGGCTAGTGACCTGCAACTCAGTCGGGACTGGCGCGACGCCTTCATCCGCACTTACCTGGAACGTGACTTGCCTCAGCTCGGCATCAACTTGCCGGCGCTCACCCTGCGCCGCTTTTGGACCATGCTGGCGCACTACCACGGCCAGACCTGGAACGGCAGTGAGCTCGCGCGCGCCCTGGGCGTGACCGACAAGACGGTATCACGTTACCTCGACATTCTGGAGGGGACCTTCATGGCGCTGCGCCTGCAGCCCTGGCATGCCAACGTGGGCAAGCGCGAGGTGAAGGCGCCCAAGGTCTACCTGGCAGACAGCGGCTTGCTGCACAGCCTGCTGGGCATCGGCAACCTGGAGGCCCTGCTGGCACACCCCAAATGCGGCGCCTCCTGGGAGGGATTTATTTTGCGTGAACTCATCCGTGTTGTCGGAGCCAAACGCAACGAGGCATTTTTCTGGAGCGTGCACGGTGGTGCCGAACTCGACCTGCTGATTCTCAAGGACGGCCAGCGTCTCGGTTTTGAAATCAAATTGACCAACTCGCCCAGTGTCAGCGCATCCATGCACTCGGCCAGAAAAGCCCTGGAGCTCGACCACCTTTACCTGCTGTGCCACGGCGCTGGTGAACCTTGGGCGCTGGCGCAAGGCGTAACCGCGGTGCCGGCGGCCAATCTGGTTTCTGACAAATGGCTTCAGGGTCTGCCACGGGCTGCGACCTCGCAGTGACGGAGAAAATATGGCCTCGCAGTGACGAAGAAGGGCTGTCATTGCGAGCCTCCCGTATCCGGCCCAATACCGCACACGGACCTTGAACCTGAAATTGTCCTTGGCTCGGTAGCTGTCATCCCGGGCTCGACCCGGGATCCAGTGCCACGCGAGCC
>CAITQH010000210.1 GCA_903894475.1 uncultured beta proteobacterium | reverse complement strand
TTGCGCAGCGCCACCGTGCCATAGCCCCAACCGGCTGCAGCCAGCAGCACCAGTGCGCTGCCCAGCGGTTGACCGGCTATCGTCGCAAACTCGCTTGAGAGCAGCAGCAAGGCGCCGGCCAGGGCGCAGCTGAGCCCCAGCCAGGCCATGGGCGTCACCCGTTCGCGAAAGAACAGCAGGCCGCTGAGCACCGCCCAGACCGGCATCGTGTAGCCGAGTATGGCCGCGCGCCCGGAAGACAGCATCCTGACGCCCAGAATGACGAAGAAATGCCAGATCATCATGTTGGACACCGCGAGCTTGGCAACGAGTCCGATTTGCTCACTTGAGATGCGCAGCGAGGTTCCACTCATGCGGGCTGCCAGCCAGATCGTGGGGATAGCACCGATCATGCAAAGGGTCCGAAAGGTCAGCGGTGGAAAGGCGGTGACGCCGATCTTCATGATCGGCCAGTTGATACCCCAGAACAGGGTGACCAGGACCAGAAGAATCCAGTCTCTACCGGAAAGTGTGCGCATGCGGCGACGATAGCACGGCGAAGGCAGTCATCGATGCCAGTCGTCAGTCGGTTCCCACATTGGCGCCATTTGCCCGACCCTGTCCATTTGTCAGATCAACTCGTTATGCTACCGAGTGCTTGCGATACGTTAGCTGATCGTATGGTCCCGTCCAGGTTAGCCGGATGAGGTGGTGAGGAAAGTCGTTGCAAAGGGAGATCCGAATGGATCGTTTTTAAATGGGTCGTCGCGCGTTCATGTGTCAGCTGGCAGCGTTGGCGGCGGTCGCCGGAACTGCAGCATCTTCCTCCGGCGGGGCGTTGACTGGTTCGGTTAATACCATGACACCTTCCGGGACCAACGATGGAATGGTCGTGTCGGCGCGTGCGCGCGGGCTGGTCTTCGGTTGCGGCATCAACGGGCCGGGCTTGCTCGACTCCGCCCTGCTCGCCGCCCACGTGCAGGAGTCAGGGATGTGCGTACCGATCGGACAGGGTGCCTGGGCGCAAACGCACCCCGGGCCGACGACGTGGGATTTCGCGGTCCTGGACAGGATGTGGGAGTGGGCTCAGTCCGCTGGCCTGCCGATGCGCGGCACACACCTCGTCTGGCATTCCAATATGCCGGCATGGTTCGCCTCCAACGTCACTCCGGCGAATGCCACGCAGTGCATGCGCGACCACATTTTTGCGTTTATGGGGCGCTACAAAGGGCAGTTCCATTCCTGGAATCCGGTGAACGAAGCTGTCTTTCCCGCGGATGGGCGCCTGGATGGACTGCGCCACACGCGGTGGCTGCAGCTGCTCGGGCCGCAGTACATCGCACAGGCTTTTACCTTTGCGGCACAGGCGGATCCCTCGGCGACTCTTGTCTACAACGAGTTTGGCATTGAGGAGGATTCCACCGCCGCCGCCCGAAAGCGCCATTTCACGTTGCAGCTGCTGCAGAACTTGAAGCAACAGGGCGTGCCGATCCATGCGCTCGGGATGCAGTCGCACATTGCCTCGAACTCCGTGATCAACGCGACCAAGCTGACGGCCTTCATGAACGCCGTGGCAGCGCTCGGACTCAAGATCTTCATCACGGAGCTGGACGTGAAAGACCAGACGCTTGCATCAGACCTTGCGCTTCGCGACGCTGCTGTGGCTGAGCAATATCATTCCTTCCTGACGACGGTTCTGGCGCATCCAGCAGTGAATACTGTCATCATCTGGGGACTGAGCGATCGACGGACGTGGCTGTCGGGGCAAGCGCCACGCAATGATGGCCTGCCGGTGCGTGTCCTGCCGCTGGACGATCAGCTCCAGCGTAAGCCGGCGTGGACCGCAATCACGAATGCGCTCAGTAGGCGTTAGGTGAATCAATCCAATCCAATTCAATCCACCACTGCAAACAACAGCAACCCGATGGCCCCGGCGACACCGACCGGGATGCCAAAGCGCTCCACCTTGGAGACGGCATCACCCGCGATCACTTCGACCGGCACCGTGGTCAGTTCCACGACCCGGTTGGTGACCGACGATTCGAGCATGCGTGTGAGGGAGTTCTTGCGTGCTGTAGCCATCACAATATGATCACAGTCCAGACGCCGGGCTGTCTCGGTTATCACTTCCGCTTTTCGACCCATCTCGACGTGGACACTGTACGTGACGTTGGCGGCATCGAGCATCCGGCGGATCGGCTTTAGTGCCTTTGCGGCTTCGTCACGGCGGTAACTGTCCCGACTCTTGCGACTGACGAACTGCGCGACGTGTCTTGAGAACGGGGTCTGAACGTTCAACAAGTGAACCTCGATAGGCCCATTTTGCCGAATCTCATTGATGACATGCCGCACCGCGTGATGCGCGTTGTGAGAGCCATCTACCGGAACAAGTACCTTCTTCATGATGCCTTCTCCTTCAAAGTTGTTCGACGTTTCCAATTCCGCTTCTCTTTGCAGCTTCAGTGCCGCCAACCTGGCACTAATTCGCGACTCCAGGCGATGGTGGTTTTCCAGGAATCCTTTCCACAGGACACCAAAAACGGTGACGGCGTAGACCAGCGGCACTGTGAGGCTGTAGGCGCCAAGAGCGTCCTTGAGAGCTGGTTCAGAGGTCATCATCTTGGCTGCTGTGAAGGCAAGCACACCAGCGCCCAGATAGACCAGAGCGGGGTAGCGCTCGACGTACTTCAACAGGATGCTGCTGCCCCACACCAGGATCGGGATGCTGATCAGCAAACCGAGAATCACCAGCATGAAACTCCCGTGGGCTGCTCCAGCTACGCCCAGGACGTTGTCCATTCCCATCACCATGTCAGCCACCACAATCGTTCTGATGGCAGCCCAAAACGTGCTTGCTCCCTTGATGCGTGCTACCTCGCCGTTCTCGTGCTCGGGTATGAGTAGCTTGTAGGCGATCCAGATCAGCATGGCGCCGCCCGCGAAGAGCAGCCCCGGAAACTGCAGCAGCCAAACAACCATCAGAGTCAACAGGCTGCGGACAATGACCGCGCCAGCTGCTCCGAAGATCATGGCCCTGCGCTGCAGGTTGCGCGGCACGTTGCGCGCCGCCAGTGCGATCACAATGGCATTGTCACCGGCCAGGACCAGGTCAATGGCGACGATGGCTGCCAGTGCGGTCGCAAATTCAATGGTGAGGATATCCATAACTCACATTTTTCAGGCTGGCCGCATCTGTTGAATTCCGGCGAGAACCCAGCCACCCTTGCCCGCACTGCTCTTGACCAGATGCCATGTCTCGTCAAATGACTCGGGTGCAGCTCCTTTGCTCTCGCGGATCATGCCGGTAAAGTGCACGCTGACGACGTAGCGATCGCCCTCGTCAACCACGTCAATCACCTTGGCTTCGAGCTCAACAACCTCGGTTTCCTGGGCGGCATCACCCCGTGCTGCCAATTCCAGTTTCAAATCTGCAAGCATCTCGGGCGTTGTGAACTCGCGGATGTCGTCCAGATTTCCGGCGTCATTGGCAGCCTGCAAGCGAACGAACTGAACCTTGGCATTGCGCTCGAAGCCGGCGACATCAAATTCAGATGGAATGCTGCTGGCAGCACCCAGGTTTGAACCGATGCTGGAGCCTGGCATGGAGACGTCGTAGCTTTTTGGTGCCGCTTCTGTGCGAGCAAGGCCCGCGCCAGCGTACTGCATGCCTCCGATTGGCGCTGCCAGCGGTTGCCGGGCGGCAGCGCGCCTGCGCATGATCAGGCCGACAACCGCGAGCACGGCCATGACAGCCAAGCCAATCATCATCATGGACGCCAATTCCTGACCCAATCCGAAGTGGGAAGCTAACGCTGCGAGGCCGAGACCCGCGGCAAGACCAGCCAGGGGTCCCATCCAGGAGCGTTTCGGTTGTGCCGCAGCCACCGCAGGTGCGGCGGGCGTTTGCGCTGGTTTGGCATCTGGCGCCTTATTGGCAGGAGCCGACTGCCGTTGCATCCCCGACGACTTGCCACCACCCAGTCGCTTTGCGGCTTCGGCATCTCCGACGCCAAAGAACAGTCCCAGCGTCAGCACGACCGTCAAAATTGAAAGAAGGATTTTCATTGAAGTCTCCGTTGATGAAAGGTTCGACTTGCCAAGAGTAGTTGCTTTAATAGTATCTAAAAAGCAGATAATTAAGTATTAACAATCCCTAAAAACCGAATCATGCGCGCCGACCTCAACTACAAGCATCTGTACTATTTTTGGGTCGTAGCCAAGGAGGGCGGCATATCCCGTGCCGCAAGCAAACTCGATATGGCGGTGCAAACCATCAGCGCGCAAGTGAGGGAACTGGAGCGTTCGTTGGGCTACGCTTTGCTCAAGCCGGCAGGCAGGGGCCTGGTGCTGACCAGTGCGGGCATTGCAGCCATGCAGCAGGCTGATCTGATATTTGAATTGGGTGAGAAACTGCCTGAAGCGGTGCGAGATGCCATGAGCACTCCTGCCGTCAGACTGTCCGTGGGCATATCGGATGGCCTGCCCAAGTTGGTGGTGCATCGGTTGCTGCAACCCATCTTGATGGAGCCTCATTTGCGCCTGTTGTGCAATGAGGGCGAGTTCGATGATCTATTGGGCGATTTGGCCTTGCACCGTCTCGACATCGTTTTGGCTGATCGTCCTGCCCCCTCCAATCCGAATATCAAACTCTACTCTCACGCCATGGGTTCTTCGCCTGTCAATTGGTACGCAAGCGCCGAACTCTACAAGTCCGCCAAGAAGGACTTTCCGCATTGCCTCGCGGATGTGCCTGTCCTGCTGCCAACCAGCCACAACGATGTTCGTGCCCGGATCGACCGCTGGTTTGAGCAGCGCGGCATACGGCCAAGTGTTGTTGGCGAGTTCGAAGACAGTGCGCTGCTCAAGACCTTTGGCGCCAGCGGCATGGGGGTTTTTCCGGCAGTCGAATGGGTTCGTGAAGATCTGCTGAATCGCGATGGCGTAAGGAAGTTCGGGTCTTGCGATGGCGTCGACGAGAACTTCTTCGCGATTGGTACCGAAAGGAAGGTGCAGCATCTTCTGGTTCAGCGCCTTCTTACGGCTCGTCGTGCATCTTTTTGATCGACGACAGCGGCGTGCTCAACTCCGAGGAGAGACAAAAACTGATTGCCTATTAATAAGTTGTTAAGTTGCGAAGCGTAAGATTGGACATCCAGTTCAATCGGAAAGGATTGGTCTTAATAATGAGCAACACCCCAAGTGAAGAATCCTCGCGGCCTTCTGTGGCGCTCGTCTCGGAGGCAACACCCAAAGAAATCATCCTGCTGCCGTGGAGTGCGCCTTTACGATGGCTGAGATTGGGCTGGCGCGATATTGCCGCACACCCGGGAACCAGTGTCTTCTACGGGCTACCGTTCTGGTGTATGGCACTGATATTGCACGGCGTGTTTCATGTCGGCCCCGAATACTCTATGACCGTGATCGTGGGGTGCATTCTGCTCGGCCCCTTCGTGGCGATGGGGCTTTATGACTTGAGCCGTCGCAAGGAACAAGGCCTTGCAAGCGATTTCGTGGGATCACTGACCTGCTGGAAACATCACTTGAGTAGCATGGGCATTCTGGTCGTTGTGCTTCTCGTACTATCGTTGCTATGGGGTCGAGTATCGCTCGTTGTGACGGCATTGTTTTTCAACACCAATATTCCGTCGGACCTCGATGTAATGGATGCAGCACTTGACGCCGGAAACTGGGAATTTATTGCAACGTACATCACAGTTGGATGTGTCTTCTCTGCGCTGATATTTAGCCTCTTGGTGGTTTCAATTCCGATGATTCTGGATCGCGATACTGATGCCATCACCGCCGCCATCACCAGTTTTCAGGTGGTTGGCAACAACACCGCCGTGATGGTGCTGTGGGCCGTGTTAATTGGTTTGTCAGTGCTGGTTTCCGTGTTAACCCCTTATTCGGTCGGTATGGCGGTGGTAGCCCCTCTGCTGGCACACGCCAGTTGGCACGCATATCGAGACTCGGTCCGTTGACGATGCGAGGCCGCTTTCGTCTGCGGCAGAGTCTATGTGGCAATCTGGCGATGCCCTGCTGTCTTACCCGTCGTCATAACCAACCCGATAGTCTGGACCGGCTGCGCTCCTCCCTGCCTTCGCGCCGGTGAGCCACAGCTGCCGAACCGCATCGACCAGTGCATCAAGGTGTTCCTGCGTGTTGTACGCCTGAACCGACAGCCGGATAAAGAGGGCACCCTTGTGCGAAGTCACGGGAATCTCGATTCGGTAGCGCTCCAACAGCGTGTCTTTGAGCAGCTGCGGGTCCATGGCGGGCACCGGAATCGCCACCATCTGGCCGAAATCCGCGTCCTGACAAATCGGCGGCAGACCGGTGATGGCACAGAGGCGATGCAGGGTCTGCGCTGCCAACGCATGGCAGTCCTTGCGGACGCGATCCCAGTCGTGCTCTGCCTGAAACTCGATGGCAGCGGGGACGGTCAAAAAGGCGGCGATGTCGCGCGTGCCTTGCCACTGCAGGCGGCGCTCCAGCAGGGTAGAGCCGGTGTAGGCATCAAAGCCGGTATGCCCGGCGATGGTGGCGCTATAGCCCCAGCTCACCACCCCGGCATCGACCAACTGATGGTGCTGAGGACGCACATGCAGGAAGGCCGCGCCCTTGGGCGCGCACAGCCACTTGTGACAGTTGCCAGTGTAGAAGTCAGCGCCCAGCGCGTTCAGGTTCAAGGGCATGTGACCCGGCACATGCGCGCCGTCGATCAGGGTCAGGATGCCGGCCTCCCGGGCGCGGCGACACAGCTCAGTCAAGGGAAAAGTCAGTGCGGTGGTCGAGCTGATGTGACTCAGGAAGAGGACGCGGGTGCGCGGGGTTACGCCGGCCCAGATGCGCTGCACGAACTCCTCGGCTTGGAAGGGCAGGGGAATTTCAACCGGAACGTAGCGCGCGCCGCTATGCTCGCAGACAAATTCCCAGGTGTTGTCGCAGGCACCGTATTCATGATCGCTGGTGAGTATTTCGTCACCCGGATGCAGGCGCAGCGAACGCGCCACCGTGTTGACACCGGTCGTGGCGTTGGGCAGGTAAACCAGATTTTCCGGATCGGCGCCCATCGCCCTGGCCAGTACCGCGCGCGACTGCGCCAGCAGCTCGGCCGAGCGCCGGCCCAGAAATTCCACCGGGTTGCGCTCCATTTCCATCTGCCAGCGCTGGTAGCTCTGCATCACCTGCGCCGGGCAGGCGCCGAAGGAGCCGTGGTTGAGAAAAATCAGGTCCGGGTCGAGTAAAAACATGCCCCGATTATTGCGCCGCAAGGGCGTGGGTTTTGTGCGGTACAGGAGGGTTGGCGCCAGCGTCGGGCGCAGGCGGCACGTCAGATCGATATCGCACGAAGACCAAAGGCACGAAGACGAGGGGCATAGCCCTTCGTCTTTTCAGGTCAATCCCTTTGCGATTTCATTGCATGCTCGGGCGCACGCGGATTCTCGCCATCATTCCTCCGTCTTCATGCTCAAGAATGTGGCAGTGATAGACAAAGTCTCCGGCGATCCCGAAGGGTATTGCGACCACTGCTGGATAGGCGGTGCACCGACCAGCTCGCCAGTCGTTTACGCTTGGGCACCCCAGAGGATTGTTGGCATCGACGTTGTCAGCGTGCAGCAACGGGACGTTGTCCATCAGCACGCCCTGAGTGAAGATTTTGCCCGGCACCCCTGTCCCGTCGATTTCTGCTACTGAAAGAACCCGGAATTTGACTTGATGAATGTGGAAATTGTGGTCCTCTCCAGCAAGATTGACCAGCTCCCAGCGCTCGGTGACCGGCTGGTTGTTCGCGCCAAGCTGCACGCATACCGTGGGAGTCATCGGATCGAAGGGTGCCACGTCCAGGAAGGTACCGGGAACGGGGACGCCTTTTTCATCCAGTTCTTCGTAGCCTAGTCCAAAGGCGTCAGGATTGCCAACTGGAACGTTGAAGAACACGCGCCGTGAGTGGCCAGGGGCCAGCGCCTTGCAAGTTGTATCTACGCCGACCGCAGCATTGGCCGCGCCCAGATCAGCGGCAAGCCCCTTCGGAACAGTGAGCACCGGTGCCTGGCCATGGACGGTCAGCGCTGCAGGCACGCTGGAACGGCCCGCTGCGCTGGCGAAATGGACGCTCGCGAGATCCGCCGCCGGCCATGTGTCGCCAGCCGGTCCGGTGTTGACGCTTGCGGTGCGGAAGATTGCCTGTGCGTTCGGGGGTGCGTCCACGGGGACTCCATGGATGTCGCGGTAGCTCACCCAAATTTCAGCACGCGAGCTCGGCATCATGCGCAGACGCGTGGTACAAAGCGGCGCCGGCCCGTTGCTGACTTTTGCGCCCGGGCAGGGAACCAACTGCAACTTGCCTCCCGTGACCTTGTGGAGGTCCTGCAATGAGCTTCCCGCCGTCGGGCTGATGCTTACACCGTCCAATGACAGCACTTGCACGATCATGTCCTGATTCTGCGCCGGATTGAAGAGCCGCAGATCGTAGGACAGGCTGCCAGAAGTGTTCGTGATGCGCCAAATCTCACCCGCGGCCGTGGTAACCGGAATATTGGGATAACGGTTGCCATTCACCGTCAGGAACCATTGGCCGCCGGCGTAGTTCGCGGCGCCATCGCCCGGGCTCAGGCTCTGGTTCTGACCGGCGCACAATCCTTGCGCCAGCGGCGCCTGATTACCGTTTCCGTCGGTGCAGAAGCTGGGGTCGGGCTGGTCTTGCAGCGTGCCGTCAGCAAGCACTTGCGAGTCCTTGAGCAGTAGATGGCGCACATTCAGATCCTGCTTGGCTGGTGTGCAAGCCGGGCCGCGGCAAATGTAGTCCGCCATGTCGCCAACCGTGATGATGCCCGACAGTCCGGCGGACATCTGGTTGTAGGAAATACCGTGGATGTGCGGATGGAACCAGAACAGTCCAGAAGGATGGTTCTGCGGAATGTTAATCACGTATTCCGTCGCGTCCGTGTCGACGACCGAATGCATATGGTGACTGACCAGCGGCGTGCCGTTTGCCGAATTGAAGGTCATCACGAATACGTTATCGCCAACGGTAGGATCGGCCTTCGTTGCATAGTGCGGAGATACAAGCATCCCATGCGTGTGGACGTTGGTGGGATTCATCGTGAGGAAGCCCATTTCCGGTTCGGCGGCGTGCTTGAAATCGGCGCCCGGAGGCAACTTGTTCACAAGACGGAATTTGAGTGTGTCGCCTTGCATCAGTGCCAAGCGCGTACCGCCATAGTAGTTCGGAGCGGTCGAGCCCGACGGACAGACCGTCGAACCATTGGCGGGTCGCGGGCAGATGTCATAGACCCATCCTTGTGTGGCAGGGGCAGGCCCAGGCAGTGAAATCGCCTTGACCGGCGCCGCACGGGCAACCATCAGGAGGTCAAGAACACCGTTCTTGCTGCTAAGCGTAATGGGTTCTTCCAGATCGGCAGCAAGGGTATGGGTCGTGCTTGCCGCAAGGGCAAAAGCCACTGTTGCAATTACCTGGAGCGTAGCTGACATTGACCGTCGGATGTTCATGGGCAAAGAGTCTTTCTTTCTGCTGGAGACAATTAAGGAATCAAGCCGGCGCTGGAATCAGGTGCCGGTCCACTTACATCGGGGCCGAACCCGAGTTGACTCGGGACGACATTGGCATAAATGTCCGCTGATGTTATTGATCAGGTCGATCTCAACAAATCAGGTATGAACGGTAATACACCGGGGAAGACTCTGTATTTCGCACGGAGCATAAGTCCTCGCATTTTGCGAAAATGCGTCGGTATGGCGACGGTGGCAATCGACACGACTGCGCGGTAGTCAGCTACACCGAGTAGGCTAATCCAGTCGTCGCCAAGCCCACCAAGTCAACCCGCGTCTGGTTGGTCGCTGATTCAGCCAAGTGCCACAGAAAATTGCCCTGCGTGGCAAAGCTGGTTTCTGCGTTCAGCGCTGTTGCCGCACTGGCCAGTGTCGTGGCATCGGGTGCAAGCCCGTTGACGTTGGTCAGCAAGTAAGTGGCGATGTCGATATTGGATGGCGTCAGCTTTTCGGTCAGCGAGTTCCAGATCGGTAGCCGCATCACCGCGCCAAGCAGCATGACGGTTTCTTCACACTGAGCTTGTAAAGAGCTGAACGGGAAGAGGAGTCAAGGTTGCTGGGGTAACTTTGTACATACATCCTTGAATCACTCGATGGACCTTGCGGGTGTCAGCAGCCCTCTCGCCATTCTTGCAGCGTCAGGACGGCGAGATGCAGGCCGCAAATTTAAGGCTACAAGGTTATAGCGCTGATGGTACCCTGTGGTGGCAGTTTGGGGCCAATGCTTGAAGCGCGGCTATGGCCCGTTTACAAGTGCCTCTAGTTCCTGCACAGGCAGTGGCTTGCCAAACAGATAGCCCTGGAAGGTGTAACAGCCCAGAGCCGAGAGGAAGTCCCTCTGTGCGTCGGTCTCCACCCCCTCCGGGATCACGCTTAGCCCCAGGCTGTCAGCAAGGGCGACCACCATCTTCGCAATGGCGGCATCGTTGGGGTTGATCAGGATGTCGCGTACAAACCCTTGGTCGATCTTGAGTTGATCCAGCGGCAGACGCTGAAGGTAAGACAAGGATGAATAG
>CAITQH010000209.1 GCA_903894475.1 uncultured beta proteobacterium | reverse complement strand
GGCGCCGCTGATTGCGCCCTACGCACCCGACCTGACCAACCCTGCCGTCTTTCTCAAGCCGCCCGCCTGGCAGGCCGGTGGCTCCAGCGCCTACTGGCTGGGCACCGATGCCATCGGTCGCGACATCCTGTCGCGCCTGATTTATGGCGCGCGCCTGTCACTGGCCATTGGTATGGCCGTGGTTGCCCTGTCGATCATCGTCGGTACGGTTCTGGGCCTGACATCCGGCTATTTCCGCGGCGTTTTCGAGATCGGCGTGATGCGCCTGATGGACATCATCCTGACGCTGCCCAGCCTCTTGCTGGCGATCGTCATCGTCGCCATTCTCGGCCCCGGCATGATGAATGCCATGCTGGCGGTGGCGGTGGTGGTGCTGCCGCATTACGTACGCATCACACGCGCGGCGGTCATCGGCGAGATGGCCAAAGACTACGTCACCGCTGCACGCATGAACGGCGCCAGCCATCTGCGGCTGATGTTCAATGAGGTGTTGCCGAACTGCCTGGCGCCGCTGATCGTGCAGGCATCGCTGGGCATCTCGACCGCCATTCTGGACGCTGCCGCGCTGGGCTTTCTGGGCCTGGGTGCGCAGCCACCCTCACCCGAATGGGGCACCATGCTGGCCGATGCGCGCGAGTTTGTCATGCGCGCCTGGTGGGCGGTGACCTTCCCCGGCTTAGCGATCCTGATCACGGTGCTGGCGTTCAATCTGCTGGGCGACGGACTGCGCGATGCGTTCGATCCCAAGCTCAAGCGCTGAGGAATTGTCCCATGCAAAACGAGAGCTCAAAACACCCGTGCGTCATCCTAGACTCCCTCAACGTCATCCCGGACTCGATCCGGGATCCAGTGCCACGCCAACACTGGATTGCGGATCGGGCCTGCCCCGGACTCCGATCCGGGGTCCGCAATGACAAAGCATATGTCATCCCGCACTCGATCCGGGAACCATTCACTCAAGGCACCTGGATTGCGGATCGGGCCTGCCCCGGACTCCGATCCGGGGTCCGCAATGACCACGCATCTGTCATCCCGGACTCGATCCGGGATCCAGGGCCAAGCCAACACTGGATTGCGGATCACGTCCGCAATGACCGCTGATGGCACTGCTTGAAATAGAAAACCTGTCGGTCGATTTTCCGTCGAAGAATTCGAGCATGCACGCGGTCGACAGTGTCAGCCTCTCGCTCGAGGCTGGCGACGTGCTGGGAATCGTCGGTGAGTCAGGCTCTGGAAAAAGTGTCACCATGATGGCGCTGATGGGCCTGGTGCCGTTTCCGGGACGCGTCAGCGCCGATACCTTGCGCTTTGACGGCCACGATCTGCTGAAACTCTCCGGCAGTGAGCGCAGCAAACTCACCGGCAAGGACGTGGCAATGATCTTTCAGGATCCCACCACCAGTCTGAACCCCTGCTTCAGCGTCGGCTTTCAACTCGCCGAAACCCTGCGACTGCACCTCAAGTTCGACAGGCAGGCAGCGCACAGGCGCTCCATTGAGTTGCTGGAGCAGGTCGGCATCCCGGCGCCCGAGAGCCGCCTCAAGGACTATCCGCACCAGATGTCGGGCGGCATGAATCAGCGCGTCATGATCGCCATGGCCATCGCCTGCAACCCGAAGTTGTTGATTGCCGATGAACCCACTACGGCACTCGATGTGACGATCCAGGCGCAGATTCTGGACCTGCTGCATGGCCTGCAAAAGGAACGCGGCATGGCACTCGTTTTGATCACCCACAACATGGGGGTGGTGTCCGAGATGGCGCAGCGCGTTGCTGTGATGTACGCCGGCCAGATCATGGAGCAGCGCAGCGCCGCTGATCTGTTTTCCCGGCCGCAGCACCCTTACACGCAGGCCCTGATGGCGGCACTGCCCGAGCGCAGCGATGGCCTGACGCGACTGACCACCATTCCCGGCATGGTCCCCGGCATGTACGACCGACCGCACGGCTGCCTGTTTGCACCGCGCTGCGCTTACGCACAGGACGCCTGCCACGCGCAGCGTCCACCGCTGCAATCACGGCAGCAGGGGCAGGTGCGCTGCCAGTATCCGCTGGGGGCAGCGTCATGAGCACGCCAGACCAGACCGTCGTCGTCGCACGAAATCTGCGCCAGGTTTACAGGATTGGCCGTGGCTTTCTGCGCCCGAGCGAACACTTGCAGGCGGTTGGCGGCGTCTCCTTCACGCTGCAGGCCGGCAAGACGCTGGCGGTGGTGGGCGAGTCCGGTTGCGGCAAGTCAACGCTGGCGCGCATGGTGTCCCTGATTGAGAAGCCGACGGCTGGCGAACTGCGGTTGAACGGCGTTGATGTCGTGCATGCGCCCCGCGCTGAGCGTCACGCGCTGCGTCGCAGTGTCCAGTTGGTGTTTCAGAACCCCTACGGATCACTCAACCCGCGCAAGAGAATTGGCTCCATTCTGGAAGCACCGCTGCAGATCAACACGCAGTTTTCCGCAGCCGAATGTGCCGAGCAGGCGCGCGCCATGCTGGCACTGGTCGGGCTGCGCCCCGAGCACTATGAACGCTATCCGCACATGTTCTCTGGCGGCCAGCGCCAGCGTATTGCCATTGCGCGCGCCCTCATGCTCAAGCCCTCCTTGATCGTTGCCGACGAGCCGGTGTCGGCGCTGGATGTTTCGATCCAGGCGCAGGTGCTCAACCTGCTGGCCGACCTGCAGCAGGAACTCGGCCTGGCCTACCTCTTTATCTCGCACGACCTCGGTGTGGTGCGTCACATTGCACACGACGTGATGGTGATGTACCTGGGTCACGCCATCGAACAGGGTGACAAGAAGACCCTGTTCACGCAGCCGCTGCATCCCTATACCCAGGCCCTGCT
>CAITQH010000208.1 GCA_903894475.1 uncultured beta proteobacterium | reverse complement strand
CGGAGAGTTGTCCCGGAAACTTGGCTTCGCTACCTGGCAGGCCTACCAGCTTGAGCAAGTCGGTGACACGCTGTTTGATGGCAGGTCGGGAGGTCTTGCGATTCACCAGGCCATAGGCCACGTTGTCGGTCACGCTCAGGTTGGGAAACAGCGCGTAACTTTGAAACACAATGCCGTAGTCGCGCAGTGCCGGCGGTAGCAGCGAAATGTCGCGCCCGCCTTGCGACAACTGCCCCGAGGTCTGGACTTCGAGTCCGGCGATGATGCGCAGCAGGGTGGTCTTGCCACATCCCGACGGGCCCAGAAAACAGACAAATTCGCCTTGGCGAATTTCCAGATTGATGTCCTGCAGCGCGGTGAAGCTGCCAAATTCCTTGCGGATGTGGCGCAGATCGAGAAAAGGAGGTGAACTCATGCCGGGAATTGAAAAGAGCCGCACAGTCGCGCCATGCGGCTCATCAAGCGCAACTAAATCAGCGCTTTTCGGTCTTGCCGTCGTAGCGTGCGGTCCACTCCTTCAGGATGCGTTCACGTTGTTCTGCAGCGTAGTTGAAGTCCAACTTGACCAGGCGTGCTTCGTAGTCCTTGGGCACGTTGGCCAGCGGTGCGGCAACGCCCGGCTGCGCGGTGATGGCGAAGTTCTTGCCATAGAGAAGCATCGCGTCCTTGCTGGAAGCCCAGTCAGCCAGTTTCTTGGCGGCATCAAGTTTCTTGGTGCCCTTGTGAATGGCAAAAGCTTCCAGATCCCAACCCAGACCTTCTTTCGGGAACACCAGGTCAATCGGCGCACCCTTGGCCTTGTTGCTGTTGGCGCGGTACTCGAAGGAAATGCCAACCGCAAATTCGCCGCTGCCCGCCATATTGCAGGGCTTGGAGCCGGAGTGGGTGTACTGCGCAATGTTCTCGTGCAGACCGTCCATGAACTTCCAGCCGCCGCCCTTGCCGTCCTTGTCACCAAACAGTGTCAGCCAGGCCACCACATCAAAGTAACCAGTGCCGCTCGACGCCGGGTTGGGCATCACGATCTGGCCCTTGTAGGCCGGCTTGGTCAGGTCCTGCCAGGTTTCGGGCTTTGGAATGTTCTTCTTCTTTGCTTCGACCGTGTTGAAGCACACCGTGGCACCCCAGACATCCATGCCGAACCAGGCTGGCGGCTGCTTCTTGTCGCGGTACTGGCTCATGATGGCGTCCAGGTTCAGCGGCGCGTAGGGAATGAGCATGCCCTGCTTGTCCATCAGCGCCAGGCTGGAGGCGGCCACCCCCATCACGGCGTCCGCCTGCGGGTTGGCTTTTTCAGCCAGCAGCTTGGCCGTGATGACGCCGGTGGAATCACGCACCCATTTGAGTTCAATATCCGGGTAGGACTTGTTGAAGCCTTCCTGATAAGCTTTAAGTTGATCGGTCTCCAGCGCTGTGTATACCAGCAACTGGGTTTTTTGAGCGGACGCCGCAGCGGCGAAGGCAAAGAGGCCGGTCAAGAGAAGGGATTTGGACAAGAGGGACAAGCGCACGTGAAGCTCCTTCAGGTGAAAAGTTGCAATGTTGTGACCGGATTATGTCGGCGTAATGACAAAATGCCAACGCACTCGATTATTTGACCCTGAGTGTTTCGATTTGTCAATTGTGTTTTGCAAATTGTCAACAATAGCCTTTTGTGTTGTAATAAAAGCATGAATGCCGCGCTTCATCCGACCATTGCACTTTTGCAAAGCAGCTCGCTCACCACGGTGGTACAGCAGGAGATTGAACGCGCCATTCTGGTGGGCGACTATGCACCGGGGTCGAAATTGAACGAAGCTGCGCTGGCGGAAAAGCTGGGTGTCTCGCGCGGGCCGGTGCGGGAAGCCTTTCGCATGCTGGACGAAGCAGGCCTGGTGCGCACTGAAAAGAACCGTGGCGTCTTTGTGCGCGCCATCCCGATGGACGAAGCGCTCGAAATATTTGACCTGCGCGCTGCCATGGACGACTGGATCGGCAAGCGGCTCGCGGTCTGCATCACGCCCGAGCAACTGAAGGAAATCAAGGCCATGGTCTCCGAGATGGATAGCGCAGTGAAGGCACAGGACGCGCACCAGTACCATGTGCTGAACCTGAAGTTTCATGACCGCATGGTGGAGATCTGCGGCAACCGCAAGCTGACCGAGACCTATCGCCGACTGATCAAGGAGCTCTCGCTGTTTCGACGCCAGAATCTGGCGGACGCTGGTTTGATGCGAACTTTCCTGAATGAACACAAGCAGATCGTGAAGGCGATTGCCTCGGGTGATGCTCAGGCCGCCGGACAGGCGATGTTTGACCATGTGATGCTGAGCAAGCAACGCACCATCGACAACGACCTGCGCCAGCGCTCGCTCGCCACTTGAAGATGGTAGCAGGGCCGTCACAAAGCGAGGGCGATGTCAACCACTCGCCGCGGCGCAGGCAGTGGCAGGACCAGCATCTGGACGAGACAACACGCAGTCTGCTGGCGCGTGACAGCGCGGCCTTTTTGCACCAATCGGTATCCACGCCCTGCCTGAGTGCCATCGCCCGGGCCGAGGGCATCTGGATTGAAGACACGGCCGGTCGGCGCTACATGGATTTTCATGGCAACAACGTGCATCACGTTGGCTATGCGCATCCGCACGTTATTGCCGCCATCAAGCAGCAACTCGACACCCTGAGCTTTGCGCCGCGCCGCTTTGCCAGCGACCGTGCGGTCGAACTGGCCGAAGTGCTGGGCGCGCGTTTCAAGTCGCTGACCGGATGCGCCGGCAAGGTGCTGTTCACAACCGGCGGCTCGGATGCGGTGGAAGTGGCGATCAAGCTCGCGCGCATTGCCACCGGGCGCTTCAAGATCCTGAGTTTCTGGGACTCTTTTCACGGCGCCGGCTTTGGTGCCTCCAGCGTCGGTGGCGAGGCGCTGTTTCGCAGCGGCCGCGCGGTCGGGCCCTTGCTGGCGGGCAGCGAACACGTGGCGCCATTTGGCTGCTACCGCTGTCCTTATGGTCATTCTGTGGACGACAGCGGCCAGCCACGACTGGATCAATGTCAGCTGGCCTGCGCAGCCATGGTGCGCTATGTGCTTGAGCGCGAGGGCGATGTGGCGGCTGTCATTGCGGAGCCGGCGCGCGCCGTGCCCTTCATCCCGCCACCGGGCTATTGGCAGGCGGTGCGGGCAGCCTGCCATGGGCATGGCACGCTGCTGATCTTCGATGAGATTCCCACCGGCCTGGGCAAGACCGGTCGCTTCTTTGCCGCCGAACATGACGCCGCTGCGCCCGATATCGTGGTGCTGGGCAAGGCGCTGGGCGGTGGCGTGCTGCCGATCGCCGCCTGCATCGCGCGCGCCGATCTGGATGTCGCCGCTGCCTACGCCTTCGGTCATTACACGCACGAAAAAAATCCGGTAACAGCGGCCGCTGCGCTAGCCACGCTGGAAGTGATCGAACGCCAGCAACTGGTCGAGAACGCAGCGCGCGTGGGTGCCTATGCGCTGGAGCGTCTGCAGGAGATGAAGCAGCGCCACCGCTTGATTGGCGATGTGCGTGGTCGCGGCCTGCTGCTGGGCCTGGAACTGGTGAGTGACCGTGCCGCCAAGACTCCGGCCACGGATCTTGCTGAGCGCGTGCTGTATGCAGCACTGTCACGCGGCCTTTCCTTCAAGACCACCATGGGCAATGTGCTGACGCTGACGCCGCCCTTGATCACCACGCGCGAGCAGATGGGGCGGGCACTCGACATTCTGGACGAATGCCTGGCAGACCTTGACTGCGCAGCCTGAGCAGCAGATCGGACTTCATATGACTTACATTCTTCTTGTTATTGTGCAGATGATGGCACTGATGGGCTATGCCAGCAGCGCCGCAGCGGAGCAGTCCATGCTGCACGCGCAAGGCAATCGCTGGGTGAACGAAAGAGGCACACCGATCAAGCTCAAGGGCGTCAATCTCGGCAATTGGCTGATGCTGGAATTCTGGATGATGGGCCAGCACTCGGAGGCGATTGACGATCAGTGCACGCTCGAAGCCAAACTCGATGCGCGTTTTGGCTATGCCGAGCGGGAACGTCTGATGAAGCTGTTTCGCGACAACTGGATGACCCAGCGCGATTGGGATATGTTGCCGCGCTTTGGCCTGAACCTGGTGCGCCTGCCCTTCATCTGGAGTCTGGTGGAGGACGAAAAGAAGCCACGCCACTTGCGCGCTGATGCCTGGTTGTATCTGGACGAGGCCATTCGTCAAGCCGAGGCGCGCGGCATGTATGTCATCCTTGACCTGCACGGCGCTGTCGGCAGCCAGGGCGTGGAGCATCACAGCGGCTGTGCCAATCGCAACCTCTACTGGAGCACACCCGAGTACCAGGAGCGCACCATCTGGTTGTGGGAGCAGGTGGCCGCTCGCTACAAAGACCGTGCCAGCGTGGCGGGCTACAGCCTGCTCAACGAGCCATGGGGCACCAGTCCTGAGCAACTCGCCCTCGTTATGCAAACCCTGTATGAGCGTGTGCGCGCCGTAGATAAGAATCACGTCATCATCCTGCCAGGCCATAACCAGGGCATAGACGCCTACGGCAACCCGGCAAGCAGAGGAATGCGCAATGTGGCGTTCGAGATGCATTTTTACCCGGGGTTCTTTGGCTGGGGCCAGCCCGGCGCTGACGTGCACCGCGACTGGTTTGCCTGCGGTCCGGACGGCACTGTTGGCAGTTGTGAGTGGAAAGAGCGCATGAAGCGCCTGAATACGGCCTTTTTCGTCGGCGAATTTCAGCCCTGGGCCGATGTCGAGCATGAGCTCGCCGGGCAGATCACGCGTGCTACTTTTGATGCCTACGCCGACCTGGGCTGGGCCTCAGCGGCGTGGGCCTACAAGCTCATCAGCAACACTGGTGGGCAGGGCAAGGTCAACTGGGGTCTGGTCACCAATGCCGACGGCGTCAAGGTGCCGGCACTGGACTTCGCCAGTGCGCCGCTGGCCGAGATCGAAGCCCTGTTCAAGCAGTTCGGCAGCGTCGCCTACCTGCCGCACGCCGGCGTACTGAAATGGATGAACAGTGCTGTGGCGCCTGAGCCGTTCAAGCTGCGTTGAGCGTCGACCGGACCCTGATGGAGACGGCATGCGCCCACTTCAACGCGCTGCGGGCCGAGCTCAGGCTGCGCTAGACTCTGAGCACAGGAGACGGTATGACGATAGAAGCAGGTGGGTGGGCGCGGTGCTGGACGGTGTACCGCGATTGTCTTGCGCGCATCGCGCTGGCGGGTATGACGCTCGGGCTAGCCTCTTGCGCCGCAGCGCCCGAGGTACCGCGGGGCTGGACCCTCGTCTGGAGCGATGAATTCGATGGACGCGAACTCGACCGCAGCAAATGGGACTTCGATCTAGGCAACGGTTTCTACAACTACGGCGAGAACAAGTGGATTGCTGGCTGGGGCAACCGCGAACTGCAGACCTACACGCGCGACTCCGACAACGTCTTTGTGCAGGACGGCGTGTTGCATCTGCGTGCGGTCAGGGAGTCGCGCGACGGATTCGGATATAGCTCGGGTCGCTTGAAGTCGCAAACCCGTGCCGGAGCCAACCTCTTCAGCCAGACCTATGGCCGATTCGAGATCCGTGCCAAGCTGCCGACCGGGCAGGGTTTGTGGCCGGCCTTGTGGATGCTGCCACGCGAGCATGGTTACGGCAGTTGGGCAGCCAGCGGCGAGATCGACATCATGGAAGCGCGTGGCGCGATCCCGGACGCCGTGACTGGCGCATTGCACTTCGGCTCAGCCTGGGATGCCAACGCCAGCAGTCATGCCCGTTACCCGTTTCCGGACGGACAATTGATCGCCGGTTTCCACGTCTACGCGCTGGAGTGGGAGCCGGGCGAAATCCGCTGGTATGTGGACGGCGCGCAGTACGCTCGCAAGGATTTCTGGTGGAGCAGTGCTCGCGCCCAGGCCGGCAAGGGCGCCCCACCGCTCAGTGAGGCTGATCTGCATGCGTGGCCGGCACCTTTTGATCGGCCGTTCTACCTCATCATGAATCTCGCCGTGGGTGGCGATTTCGGCGGTAATCCCGACGCCTCGACACCTTTTCCGGCCGAGATGCTGGTTGACTATGTCCGGGTCTACCAACGCCACGGCGGCTACTCGCAGACGCCACCTCCCCGGGGTGCCGGCACGCTGCCTTTTTGAGCGCGAGTAACTGGCTCTGCAGGCCTGAACGCCGCGCTCCCGGCGGCGCTGTTGTTGTGTTGCGACAGAACCCAATGTTTTGTTCAACAATTTCACACGATCGTCATAAGGTTAGGGTTTTCACCAGCTTTACAGGTCTTTACGCGGTGCTAAAGTAGGTCCAAATGGAAACGTTTCCATTTTTTTGTCATCAGGAATGGAAGCCTTTCCAGTCTGGTGGACCGAATCCAATTAGACACAGACCGAGATCTAGACCCAGGAGTTACCTAAATGAAAAGTTCTGCCACCCAGCGCAACCAAGGCATCGCCCAGAAACGTTTCGCAATGCGTATCGGACCTGTAGCCGCGGCTTGCGCAACCTTGCTGGCTGCCAGTGGTTCCGTGTACGCTCAGAATGCCCAAGCGACTACCGGCGTTACCTTGAACACGGTAACCGTCTCGGGTTTTCGCCACTCCATCGAAACGTCGATCGAAACCAAGAGGAACGCGGATTCCATCGTCGAAGCCATCACGGCCGAAGACATTGGTAAATTGCCAGATGTGTCGATCGCCGAATCCCTGGCTCGTCTGCCGGGTGTTACCGGTGTCCGCGGGCAGGATGGCCGCGTGCAGACGATTTCGATCCGCGGTCTGCCGCCACAATTTGCGACGACGCTGCTCAACGGGCGCGAAATGGTCAGCTCGGGCGATAACCGATCGGTCGAATACGATCAATTCCCCTCCGAGCTCTTCAGTTCGGCGGTCGTCTACAAGACGCCAACGGCCAGCCTGGTCGGCCAAGGCTTGGCGGGGACCGTGGACATGCGTACGGTCAGCCCGCTGTCTTTCGCCAGTCGTCAAATCGCCGTCAACGTCCGCGGTGAGACCAACTCCAATGGGGAGGCGATTTCCGGTGTCGCAAGCCAGTATGGCAAGCGCTTCAGCGCGTCGTATATCGACCAGTCGGCTGACAAGACCGTTGGTTGGGCCCTGGGTTTTGCCCATCTCGACACACCAACCCAAGTACGCCAGAGCCAAATGTGGGACTGGGCCGCGCCAGCCAATGACTGGGGTTCAAACACGGTCGCCGGACTACCCAAGGCCACCGGTGGGGGCAACGCGCTCATGCCGATGGGGATGGAAGTTACGGCCGATTCCAAGAGCAACAAGCGCGACGGACTCATGGCCGTTCTGGAGTTCAAGCCGAACAAGGATCTGCATAGCCAGATTGATCTGTATTACTCCAAGTTCGACGCCGTAGATCAGGGATTCAAGTTTGAAATCAGCAATTGGGGATTGTGGAATGGCCCTTCCACGATGCCTTTCCTGACCAATGCCAAGACGACAGATATTGGCGGCAATACCTTCGTCACCAGCGGGACGAGCAACAACAGCCAGACCGTACTTCAAAGTTTCAACAGCAGCCGCACGGATGAAATCACGTCGCTCGGCTGGAATACTGCCTACAAGCTCAACAAAGACTGGAAGCTGACCGGTGACGTGAGCTATTCGAAGGATACCCGCGACGAGAAATACCTTGAAACCTTTTCCGCTCCCTACGCGAGTGGCCAGTGGGTTTCGGGCGCATATAACTTCGTCGCCGACCCGGTCGGAAGGAATCTGATCCAGCTTAGCCCGGCGGGGGGCACCTCCTTCGCTCCTTCGAGCCTGCGTCTGGGTGACCCCATGACTTGGGTGGGTGATGACAATGGATTTGCCGGCAACATCAATTTGCCGCATGTCACCGACACCATGAAGACGTTCCGTGTGTCGGCCGCACGCACAATGGACGGCATATTCAGCGAAGCAGATTTTGGTTTCAATTACACCCAACGCGACAAATCGGTGGTGATGAATCGTTATCGCCTGAATATCGCGAGTCCAACGACCATCCAGGGTGATGGTCGCTACACCTCAACCATTCCCAACGATGCAGTGCTGGGGTTGGTGAGCCT
>CAITQH010000207.1 GCA_903894475.1 uncultured beta proteobacterium | reverse complement strand
GCCTTGGCCACGCTCAGGCGCCCGGCAGCTTCCGGGCCATAGATTTCGGCAACCAGTGGTGAGAGTACCGGCGGTCCGGGTGGCACTTCGACCACTTTCACGTTGGCCCCCATCTTGCGGCCGATTTCCTGCAGCGCCGGGCGAACCCGGGTGGCAATGGCGTGGCTTTGATCGGCGCGGTGGTGCTTGTCCACCAGATTGACCTGGATGTCGCCCACTTCACCGCCGGTGCGCAGATAGTACTGGCGCACCAGGCCGTTGAAATTGATAGGCGCGGCAGTGCCGGCATAGGCCTGGTAGTCGGTCACCTCAGGTACGCGTGACAGGTAGCTGCCAAGCTCGCGCAGTACGGCGGCTGTTTTTTCCACCGGTGTGCCAGCTGGCATGTCGACGATGACCTGAAACTCCGACTTGTTGTCCAGCGGCAGCATTTTCAGCAGCACCAGACCGGTGGCTGGCAGGGCAACGGAGATGATGATCAGCACCAGCACGCCGAGTCCCAGAAAGCGGCGATTGCGCTGGCCGCTGTGGTCATCCAGCAGCGGCTTGAAGACGCGCTGGAACAGCGGGCCCAGTTTGCCCGCCAGGCCGGTTGGGGTATGCACGTGGGTATGGTTGGCAGGCTGCTCTTTCATCCACAGGCGCGCCAGCCAGGGCGTGACCATGAAGGCAATCGCCAGCGATAGCAGCATGCCCATGCTGGCGTTGATCGGGATCGGGCTCATGTAGGGGCCCATCAAACCCGAGACAAAAGCCATCGGCAGCAGCGCAGCGATGACGGTGAAAGTAGCCAGGATGGTCGGGCCACCGACTTCATCCACCGCACCCGGAATGATCTCGGCCAGTGTCCTGCCCGGATGGTGCTGCTGATGGCGGTGGATGTTCTCCACGACCACGATGGCGTCGTCAACCAGAATGCCGATCGAGAAGATCAGGGCAAAGAGCGAGACACGGTTCAGGGTAAAGCCCCAGGCCCAGGAGGCAAAGAGCGTGACCATCAGCGTCAGGATCACTGCCGTGCCGACGATGGCGGCTTCGCGCCGACCCAGCGTCAAGAACACCAGTGCGACCACCGACGCGGTGGCAAACAGCAACTTCTGGATCAGCTTTTGCGCCTTGTCGTTGGCGGTGGCGCCGTAGTTGCGGGTCTCGGCAACCTGTACCTCTTGCGGGATCACCGTGTTGCGCAGTTGCTCGACGCGGCGCATCACCGCGTTGGCAACGTCAATCGCGTTTTCACCCGGCTTCTTGGTGATGGTCAGGGTCACGGCAGGGTATTCGCCGCCGCCATCTTTTTGCGACAGGGCATGCCAGACATAGTTGCTGCTTGTGCGCGGACCATCCTGAATGTCGGCTACATCTTTCATGAAGACGGGCTTGCCGGCATGCACCCCGACCACCAGATCGGTGACTTCGCGCGCCTGCTCCAGGAATGGACCGGACTCGATGGCCACACTCTTGTTGCCAGCAATCAACTCACCCACCGGCAGACCCAGATTGGCTGATTGCAGGGCGTTGCGCAGGTCGTTCACCGTGGTGCCGCTGCCAGCCATGCGCACCGGATCAATGCGCACCATCACGGCACTGCCGGGGCCGCCAATGGTCTGCACTTCCCGCGTGCCGCCGACGCGCTTGAGTTCGGCCTCGATGCTGTGGGCCACGCGTTCGAGTTCAAGCGGGGTAGCGGTGGGGCTCTTGTTGAACAGCGTCAGGCTCACGATAGGCACATCGTCAATGCCCTTGGGTTTGATGATGGGCTCCATCACCCCCAGGCCGCGCGGCAGCCAGTCGGCGTTGGAGCGCAGGGTGTCGTGCAGACGCACCAACGCTTCGGTGCGCGGCACGCCAACCTTGAACTGCACCGTCATGATGGCCAGACCGGGGCGCGAGACCGACATCACGTGCTCGGTGCCCGTTATTTGCGACAGCACCTGCTCGGCCGGTATCGCCACCATCTGCTCCACATCGGCCACGGCTGCCCCGGGAAACGGAATCAGCACGTTGGCCATCGTCACATTGATTTGTGGCTCTTCTTCACGCGGCGTTACCAGCACGGCAAAGCCGCCCAGCAACAAGGCCAGCAGGGCCAGCAGCGGCGTGATGTGCGCGCTCTGGAAGGCCGCAGCGATGCGCCCGGAAATTCCCATTTTGGTGGTCTTGCTCATCTCAGCGCACCTTGGCTGCAGCCTGCGGGTCGATGGCTACCTTCTCGCCTTTTTCAACACCGCTGAGCACCTCGATGCGCTCGCCTGCGGCGCGGCCCAGGCGAACCTGGCGCAGCATCGGGCGGCCCGTGTCGTTGACGACATACAGGCCCGTCATTTCAGCACGTCGGACGACCGCACTGGCTGGCACATAAAGGCGTTCGCTGTTGCTGGCGGCCTTGCCGATGCCAGACGCTGCAAGCCAGACGCGGGCAAACATGCCCGGTGTGGCACCTTTCAGGCTGTCGGGCAGGGCGAGGCGCAGCTGCGCGGTGTGCGTTGCGGCATCGACCTGCGGCAGCAGGGTGGCTGACTTCGGCGCCATCAAGGACAGTGTCAGCCCCGGAATCTCGAACTGGATCGCTTCGGCGGGGCCGCTGGTCACGGTGGTCGGTGGAACCGGCGCCGAGACCCGCAGGGCCGCTGGGTCGTACAGAGTGAGCAGCGATGCGCCCGGCATCGCCATATCGCCCAGGGCCACCGCTACTTCGCTGACGATGCCGGCGTAGGGTGCGTTGATGACGAAGAAGCGTGATTGGGTATGGGCGGCGTCGGATTGCGCCTGTAGCGCCTGTACCTGGGCCTGTGCAGCCTGGAATTGGGCTTGCGAGCGATCCAGGGCGGACTGACTGATGTACTGCTTCTGGAACAACTGTTTCTGGCGTTCGTATTCCTTGGAACTCACGTTCATTGTGGCGCGAGCCGCCTCCACCTGCGCCACCGTGGCCGCGGTATTCTGGCTGGCGGCGCGGGCATCTATGCGCAGCAGTTCCTGCCCGGCGCGAACCCGGTCGCCGGCTTTGACATTCAGTGCAACGATGGCGCCCGCGACCTGAGCCGACAGGGTGGACTGGCGCACCGCCTCCACCACACCGTCAAAACTCATGCGTTCTGCGCCTGTCGCACCCGAAGATTGAACGGCCAGCGTCGCCAGCGGCACAGCGTCGGCCGCCCATGCCGCGGGCATTCCTGAAAGACCAGACAGTAACAGGGCGGTAAGAAGAGATGCTTTCAACATTCAGTGCTCCTAGGCCACCTGCAGCAGGTGGCATTGACAAAAAAAGTCTTTAACTAATTGACTAATTGCGTAATTAGGCAAATAATACATCAAAATTGTGATCCTGACAACCGGCGGGTCAAATTGGACAGGGCATACCGATATGATGAACACCGATCTCGCGAAGGAATGTCACTTAATGGAAAACCTACCGCCCGAAGCGTTGCTGGAGGTTGCGGCTTATTTTCAGGCGCTGTCCGAGCCGACACGTCTGAAGATCCTCAATTTGCTGCGCCAAGGTGAGCGCAATGTGGGCGAGCTGGCACTGTTGTGCGGCTTCACTGCCGCCAACATCTCGCGCCATCTGGCGCTGTTGACCAAACACGGCCTGGTGGCGCGTGAAAGCCGCGGCACCAGTGTTTACTACCGCATCGCCGATGAATCCATCTACGCTCTGTGCGATCTGGTCTGCGGCAATATCTCGCGACAGATGGAACTGACCACCCAAAAACGCCAGGCCTTTGTGCAGGGCGCTTGAGCGTACTCGGGCGGCAGCGAAAAGCCGCTGTTCGTGCAGGGCCGCCGTTCAGGTCGTCTGCCAGACGACTCTTTCACCCGATCTCGTCCAGCGCTCGTAGTGCGCCGCATAAAGGTCCTCGATCCGGTTGCGCTTGACTTTGAAGGTCGGCGTGATGATGTCGTTCTCCACCGACCAGGGCGTTGCGACCACCACCAGACAAGCCAGTTGCTCGTGCGGATCCAACGTTGAATTGACGGCCTTCAGGTGGTTGGCCAGCGATGTTTGCAGTGCCGCCTTGGCCGCCGGATCGCCGATTTGCACCACTGCGTTGGCGTTGAGCAGCACGATGCCCAGGGGTTGACTCAGGTTGGCGCCGGTCACGACGCAGGCCTCCAGTGCTTCATGCATCACCAGACGATCCTCGATCGGTGCCGGCGCGACGTATTTGCCCTTGCTGGTCTTGAACAAATCCTTCAGGCGTCCGGTGATATGCAGACAATTCTGCGCGTCAACAAATCCCTTGTCGCCGGTACGAAGCCAGCCATCGTCGGTGAAGACCTCACGGCTCAGGTCTGGCTCCTTGTAGTAGCCCATCAGCAAGGCTTCGCTGCACATCTGGACTTCACCCGTCTGGGCATCAATGCGCGCCTGGACACCGGCGTAGGCCGGACCGACGCTGCCTTCCTGGTTCTTGCCCGGCAGCGTCAGGTGCGACAGTGCCAGGTTCTCGGTCATGCCGTAACCTTCGCTGATCGGCAGACCCAAATTGCGGTACCAGGCCAGCAGGGCCACCGGCATGGGCGCCGCGCCACCGGCGGCCAGGCGACACTGGTCCAGCCCCAGGGCATGCAGCAATTTGCGCCGCAACAAGCCGCCTAGCAGCGGGAGCCTGAGCAGGAACTGAAGTTTGGCCGGCGCCACTTTCTGGTGTACGCCCTGCTGAAACTTGACCCACAGGCGTGGCACCGAGAAGAAGATGGTGGGCCGTGCGCGCTGCACGTCGGCCGTGAAGGTGTCGAGTGACTCGGCAAAAAAGACATGCATGGCGGTACGCAGCCAGCCATGTTCCACCAGCACCCGCTCCACCACATGCGCTAGTGGCAGGTAAGACAGCATGCGGTCCGACGTCGCCATCGGAATGCGTGCAATGCCCTGATCCAGCGCCCAGGAAAAATTGTCGAAGCTGTGCATCACGCCCTTGGGCAGACCGGTCGTTCCCGAGGTGTAGATCAGCGTGGCGAGTTCCTCGCTGACGCGCAGCGGCCTGCCCTGGAGCGGTGGCGTGCGAGCGCAGATCGCCTCCCAACTGTCAAAGCGCTGGCGAACATCGGCTGGCGACAAGGCGTAGCTGATGCAGGGCAGGTCGTCGGGCATACCGGCTTTCATGCTGTCCCAATCGTCAAGTTTGCCGACAAAGCAGGCGCGGGCCTCGCTGTGCGTCAGGATCTGGCGCACGGTGCTGGCGGCCAGTGTCGGGTAGAGCGG
>CAITQH010000206.1 GCA_903894475.1 uncultured beta proteobacterium | reverse complement strand
GTTCCAGAAAGCGTGTTGTCAACACCTCGTCAAAGCCCGGGTGCCGCAAAATTTGCAGCAGCATGGCAGCGTTGGTGCAAACACCTTCGATGCGCAGCGATTCAATGCCCTGGCAGGCCTTCTCGATGGCCTGACTGCGCGACGCGCCATAGCCAATCACCTTGGCCAGCAGGGAGTCATAGTAAGGCGTGATTTCGCTCTTGCCATGCAGGCCGCTGTCAACGCGCACACCACTGACTGCTCTCGGCTCGGCATACGCCAGTACCGGGCCCAGGCTGGCACGGAAATCGTACTCCGGCTGTTCGGCATTGAGCCGGCATTCGATGGCACAGCCCTTGCGCCCAATCTGCGCCTGTGGCAGCGGCAGCGGCTCAGCGTTGGCGATGCGCAACTGCCACTCCACCAGATCGATGCCGGTGGTCATTTCAGTTACCGCGTGCTCCACCTGCAGCCTGGTGTTGACTTCCAGAAAATAGGGTGTGTCGTGGTCATCGGCGTCAAGCACAAACTCCACCGTGCCGGCGTTGTCGTAAAGCATCGCGCTACCGATGCGCAGCGCCGATTCATAAAGACGGGCAGCCACCGCGGACGACAGATGATGGGCCGGCGCCTCTTCGATCACCTTCTGAAAGCGCCGCTGGATAGAGCACTCACGCTCGAACAGATGCACCAGGCCGCCTTGTTGGTCGCCAACGATCTGCACTTCGATGTGGCGCGGGTTGCCGATGTATTTCTCCAGCAGCACCCTTTCATCGCCAAAGGACGCCAGCGCCTCCTTGCGCGCCAGTGCCAGCATGGACACAAACTGGTCGCTCGCATTGACCCGGCGCATGCCCTTGCCGCCACCACCCGCACTGGCCTTGATGAGCAGCGGGAAGCCGATGCGCTGCGCTTCAGCCAGCAGCCGCTCGGGCGTCTGCTCGTCTTCGTCGTAGCCGGGCACACAGACCACGCCGGCGCTGCGCGCCAGGCGCTTGCTCTCGATCTTCGAGCCCATGGCCGCAATGGCGCGGCGGTTCGGACCCACAAAGGTGATGCCGTGCCGGGCGCAGGCATCGATCAGCTCAAGCTTCTCGGAAAGGAAGCCATAGCCCGGATGTATCGCCTGCGCGCCGCTGGACAGGGCCGCGGCAACGATGCGGTCAGCGCGCAGATAGGACTCGCTGGCGCTGGCAGGTCCGATCGGCACAGCAAAGTCGGCCTCGGCCACATGCCGGCTGTTCACGTCAGCCTCGGAATAAACCGCCACTGTCTCTATACCCAGGCGGCGACAGGTGCGCAGGATGCGGCAGGCAATCTCGCCGCGGTTGGCTATCAGGATTCTCTTGAACATGGCATCACATCCTGAACACAGGTGATGGGCCGGTAGCGCGCGCACTGGACTGCGCGAGCAGTTGCAGGCACAGGCCCAGCACGTCGCGGGTTTGCGCGGGCTCGATGATGCCGTCGTCCCAAAGCCGGGCCGTGGCATAGTAGGGGTCGCTCTGGCGTGTGAACTGCTCGGTGGTTTCCTGCGCCAGCGCTGTCAGTTGCTCGTCGGCGCTGTCGCCTTTGAGCGAACTCTTGCGCAACTCGGTGAGCACCGTGGTGGCGACCTCGGGGCTCATGGTCGCAATTCGGGAGTTGGGCCAACTGAACAGGAAGTGCGGCGCAAAGCCGCGACCGCACATGCCGTAATTGCCGGCGCCATAAGAGCCGCCAATCAGAACGGTCAGGCGTGGCACACGGGCCGTGGACATGGCATAAACCAGCTTGGCCGAGTGCTTGGCAATGCCACCGCGTTCGGCTTCGGTGCCGACCATGAAACCGGTAATGTTCTGCAGAAACAAGAGCGGAATATTGCGCTGATTGCACAACTCGATGAAGTGCGCACCCTTCATCGAGGATTCTGAAAACAGTACGCCGTTGTTGGCCAGAATGCCCACCGGCAAGCCATGGATGTGGGCACTGGCGCAGACCAGGGTGCTGCCATATTCTGGTTTGAAATCCTGCATCTCGCTGTCATCGACAATGCGCAGCAGAACTTCGCGGACATCGTAGGGCTGCTTCATGTCGCCGCCCACGATACCGGCAATTTCGCCGGGGTCAAAGCGTGGTGGCAGCGTTGCGCTCACCGGCAGGGGCTGCGCTGGCGCCATGTTCAGATGCCGCACGATCTGGCGCAGTTTGGCCAGCGCCTGTCGCTCGTCGGCTGCAAGGTAATCGGTGACGCCGGAGACGCGGGTATGCATCGCGGCACCGCCCAGTGTTTCGCCGTCCACAATTTCGTTGATGGCGGCTTTCACGATGGGTGGACCACCGAGATGGATGCGCCCGGTGCCCTGGACGATGATGGCTTCGTCCGAGAGCGCCGGAATATAGGCGCCACCAGCGGTACAGCCACCAAAGACCGCCGAGAGCTGCGGCAGGCCCTCGGCACTCATGCGGCACTGGTTGTAAAACGTGGTACCGAAATGGCCCCAGTCAGGAAAGACCTGATCCTGCTCGGGCAGGTAGGCGCCGCCACAGTCCACCAGGTACAAACAGGGCAAGCGGTTCTGCGCCGCAATTTCCTGTGCCCGCACATGCTTGCGCACGGTCTCGCGAAAGAAACTGCCACCCTTGACCGTGGCATCGTTGGCGATGATCATGCAGTGCACGCCTTCCACCAGTCCAATACCGGCGACCACGCCTGCAGCAGGCACTTCATTGTTGTACATGCCCCAGGCGGCCAACGGCGCAATCTCCAGAAACGGTGAGCCAACGTCGAGCAGCAGGTCGACACGCTCGCGCACCGGGAGCTTCCCGCGTTCGATATGGCGCTGCATCAGTTTCTCGCCACCGCCGCGCACGGCCCAGGCCATGCGCTCGTGCAGCGTCGCCAGCAGCGCCGCGTAGTGCTGTGCGTTGCGCACAAACTGCGCGCTGCTGCGGTCGACTTTGGAGACAGTTGTCATGCTCGGGTTCTCCGCGTTGTTACTGGCGGCTGCAAGCCCAGCACCACCAGGTCGGCCATTTCACTGGCCACCTGCGCCAGGTCAAAGCGCTTTTCGTCGTACCACTCGGTGGCCCAGTTCATGGCGCCAAACAAGAAATAGACCGTGCGTTGCAAGTCGACATCGGGCCGGATCTGCCCGCTGCGCTGCAAGGGCGAGAGCAACTCAAGCCAGTGGTTTTCATAAGCGCGGCGTAGCGCTCGATGGGACTCGCGCACCGAGGCGGGCACCTGACCGAGAATCCGGATGTTGGCCGAGGTGAAATCGTGCGAGTGCAGCAATGCACGCAGATGCGCTTCAATCGCGCAGTGCAGACTTGTGCCCAGTGCTGCGTCGGGAGCCAGTTCCTCCAGCGCTGATTTGACCGCATCGAAGACACGCTGCACGCCAATGTCAAGCACTTCACTGACGATCTGGTCCTTCGACTCGAAGTGGTAGTACAGACTACCTGCCTTCATGTCACAGGCCGCTGCGATGGCACGCAGCGACGTGGCGGCGTAGCCCTCGTGGCGAAACAGGCGCGCTGCAGTCTCCAGAATCATCTGCCTTGATACGGCGCCAGAAGTCTCGGCAACCGGTTTCGTGCTGTTCGTGCTCATTTTCGACAGCGCCGCCGCTCAGCACATGCGCTTGGCGATTTCGTCCAGCATGACTTCGGTCGCGCCGCCGCCGATGGACTGGATGCGTGCATCACGCGTCATGCGCTCGATGGCCGATTCGCGGATGTAGCCCATGCCACCATGAAACTGCAGACAGTCGTACATCACTTCGTTGACCAGTTCGCCGCACAAAGCCTTGAGCATGGCGGCCTCCGACACCACCACCTGCTTTTGCGCGTCGCGCCAGGCTGTGTTGTAAATCAGGGTCCGCGCTGCCTGCACACGCGCCGTGAGCATGGCCAGGCGATGGCGCACTGCCTGCTTGTCCCACAGCGTGGCGCCAAAGGCTTTGCGCTGCGTCACCCAGTCCAGTGTCAATTCGATCGCCTTCGACGCTTCGCCCATGGCCTGCGCTGCCAGCACAATGCGTTCGTTCTGCAAGTTCTTCACGAGCGCGTAAAAGCCCTTGTTCTCTTCACCCAGCAGGTTGGCCTGCGGAATCAGGCATTGCTCAAAAACAAGTTCTGCCGTGTCGCTGCAAAGCCAGCCGTGCTTGTTCAGGGGTCGCGCCACGCTGAAGCCCGGTGTCCCCTTTTCCACAATGAACATCGAGACCTGATGGTTGCGGCCACTCTCACCCGTTTTGGCAGCCACAAAAAAGACATCGCCGTGCACACCGTTGGTGATGAACATCTTGGCGCCGTTGAGCTCCCACTGCTCGCCGACGCGCCGGGCCGTGCTGCGCATGGAAGCCAGGTCGGAGCCGGCATCGGGCTCCGTCATGGCCACTGCAGCAATCTTGCGCCCGGCCACGATGTCGGCCATGAAACGCCCTTTTTGCTCGATGTTGCCGGCGTGATGCAGATGCGGTGCGGCCATGTCGGTATGCACGAGCACGGTGACGGCAAAGCCGCCAAAAGTGGAACGCCCCAATTCTTCGGCCAGCACAACGGTCGACAGGGTGTCGAGTTCGCTGCCGCCATATTCGGCTTCGAAGCGGATTCCCAGCAGCCCGAGCGCACCCATTTCCTGCAGAACCGCGCGTGGCACCATGCCCTGTTCCTCCCAGCGCTCAGCGAAAGGGCTCACCCTTTCGGCCACAAAGCGGCGCACGGTCTGGCGCAGCATTTCGTGCTCAGCGCTGAAATAGGGAAAACTCTGATGCAGTGCGGGTGAAGTGCTCATATGTACCTACCTAACATTTGTTAGGTACATTAGAACACAAAAATGACTGCCGCCAGTCAGCCCTCGTGACGCGCTTTTTTCATGAGGGCTGTAGTGGAGTAACCGTCGACAAAGGGCAGCGCCAAAGCACGCCCGCCGTAGGATTCAAGGACACGCGTCTCGGCCAGTTTGGTCATGTCGTAGTCGCCGCCTTTGACCAGAATATCGGGCCTGATCAGGGTAATGAGCTCAAGCGGTGTGTCCTCATCGAACCAGGTCACCAGGCTGGTGCTGCCCAGTGCCGCCATGACCACGGCGCGGTCAGCTTCGTTGTTGAGTGGACGGTCCGGTCCTTTGCCGAGCCGGCGCGCCGATGCATCGGTATTCAGCGCCACCAGCAGACTCGCACCCAGAGCGCGCGCCTGTGCCAGGTACAGGACGTGACCGCGGTGCAGCACATCAAACACGCCGTTGGTAAACACCAGCGGCCGGGGCAAGCTGGCCAGCCGCTGTGCGAGCGCAGCGCTTGGACAGATCTTGTTAGTGATGGTGGCCGTGCCGGCCGGGTCGCTCATGACTTCAATGCTAGCAGACCCGTGCGTGCTGTTCAGCCAAAGCGGCTGTGTGCCTGAAGCTCGGGCGCCGGCCGTGGCTGCCACCAGGCCCGAATCGTCGCAAACACGTTTCTGCATCCGGTGCAACGGTATTGCCCGGTGGGCAGCAAGGCGCCGCTCTGTGCGCGTTCAATGACGCGCTGATAACTGGTAGCCCCGCACCGACTGCATTTGTAGATCGTCTTGAAAGTGATCATGGTCGGCACACTGTACTGCCGCCAGCGCTGCCGAACGCGTGAATTTCTGTAAAACGATGTAAGCGATGTTTCAGCTGTGCGCCATTCAGTCCGGCCGCGTTTCGGCAAAACTCGGACGCAGCATCAACTTGTCGTACAACTTGTGCAGATTCGGATATTCGATGCGCCAGTCAATCTGCGGGAACCGGAAGTCCATGTAGCCCAGCGCGCAACCCACAGCAACGTCGGCCAGACTCAAATGGATGCCGGCGCAAAAAGACTTGTCGCCCAGCCCCTTGCTCATCGCTTTGAGAGATGTGTGAATCTTGCCCAGTTGCCGCTCAATCCAGGCCTGGCTGCGCTCCGCCGGGCTGCGCCCACCCCAGGTGGCTTCGAGCCGCGCCAGGATGGCTGCGTCGAGCACGCCATCGGCCAGTGCTTCCCAGGTCTTGATTTCGGCGCGCTCCCGTCCCACCGTTGGAATCAATTTGCCCACAGGAGACAAGGTGTCCAGGTATTCAACAATCACCCGCGAATCAAAAAGCGCTTCACCCGCTTCCATGACCAGGCACGGCACCTTGCCCAGCGGGTTGTTCTCGGTAATGGTGCTCTGCGCCGACCAGACATCCTCTGGCACAAGAACGTAATCAAGCTTTTTTTCGACCATCACGATGCGCACTTTGCGCACATAAGGGCTGGTTTTTGATCCGAGTAATTTCATGGTGAGTAGGGAGTTACAGTTACTTTCATTCTATCCACCGACATGGGGGCCGTTGGCGCCGGCAGCGGGTTGTGGTGTGCATCCTACAATCCGGTCATGAATTTCTCTGCAATCTCAGCCCTTTCCCCGCTGGATGGCCGCTACGCTGCCAAGCTGGCCAAACTCCGTCCCGCCATGAGCGAGCAGGGTTATATGCAGCGCCGCGTCCAGGTGGAAGTGGCCTGGCTGATTGCGCTGAGCGACTGCGGTTTTGCCGAGTTCAAGCCGCTGACACCGGGTGCGCGCACTTATCTGCTGGCGTTGGTCAAACATTTCAGTGAGGCAGACGCCGAGGCGATCAAAGCCATCGAGAAGGTAACCAACCATGATGTGAAGGCGGTTGAGTACTGGATCAAGTCGCGGTTTGAGGGCCGACCCGAACTGCTGGCCGCAGGCGAGTTTGTGCACTTTGCCTGCACCAGCGAGGACATCAACAACACGAGTCACGCCCTGCAGCTTAAAGCGGCGCGCGACCAGGTGCTGTTGCCGGCACTCGATGCGGTCATCAACAAGCTGCGCGACATGGCGCATGCCTTTGCCGACGTGCCCATGCTCAGCCGCACGCATGGCCAGACCGCCAGCCCAAGCACCGTTGGCAAGGAAATTGCGAACGTGGTGGTACGCCTGCAGGCGGCACGCAAAAAAATCGCCGGCATCAAGCTGCTGGCCAAGATGAATGGTGCGGTGGGCAATTACAACGCGCATCTCGCGGCTTGGCCCGACTTCGACTGGGAAGCCTTCAGTCGCAAGGTGGTCGAAACACCCGAACCCCTGGGTCTGGGTCTGAACTTCCAGCCGTACAGCATCCAGATTGAGCCGCACGATTACATGGCCGAGTTGTTTGACGCGGTAGCACGCAGCAACACCATCCTGATCGACTGGTCGCGCGATGTCTGGGGCTATGTGTCACTTGGCTATTTCAAGCAGAAGCTGCGTGAAGGCGAGGTCGGCTCGTCTACCATGCCGCACAAGGTCAACCCGATTGATTTTGAAAATGCCGAAGGCAACCTGGGTCTGGCCAATGCCCTGCTCAGACACCTGAGCGAAAAGCTGCCGATCAGCCGCTGGCAGCGCGATCTGTCGGACAGCACCGTGCTGCGCAACATGGGAGTCGCGCTTGGTTATGCGGTGCTGGCATATCAGTCGCTCGCAACCGGTTTGGGCAAACTTGAAATCAACGAGGCAGCGATTGCCGCCGATCTGGATGGGTCGTGGGAAGTTCTGGCCGAGGCGGTACAGACCGTGATGCGCCGCTTTGGCTTGCCCAAGCCCTACGAGCAACTGAAAGATTTCACGCGCGGTGCGCCGATGACGCGCGAGCTGATGCAGAGCTTTATCGCGCGGCTGGAGCTGCCAGCGGCAGAAAAGCAGCGCCTTATGGCTATGACACCGGGCAATTACACCGGCATGGCAGGACTGTTGGCAAAAAGGATTTAATGACCCCCATGCGTTCCTCGCTTTCGCTCATCCCGGGGCTCGTCACTTCGTGTACTCCCTGCGCCCCGCGGGGGCTGATCCGGCTTGGGGCGGCCCGGCGCCGGATCTGATGGCCACCAAGTCAACCATCTTCAAAGTCAGTCTGCAGATTGCCGACATTGACCGCTCCTACTACGCCGACCATGCGCTGACGCTGGCGCGCCACCCGAGCGAAACCGATGAGCGCATGATGCTGCGCCTGTGCGCGCTGGCGCTGCAGGCGCACAAACTGCAATCGGTTTGCGGCGGTGACGGCACGCTGGCATTTGGCGCGGGTTTGTCGGACCCGGACGAGCCCGATGTCTGGCTGCGCGATTTCACCGGACTCACAAGGCTCTGGATTGAAGTGGGCCAACCCGAAGACAAGCCGCTGCTCAAGGCCTGCGGCAAGGCCGACGAGGTGGTGCTTTACTGCTTCAACCAGGCGGCAGAAATCTGGTGGCGTGGCATCGAAAGCAAACTCTCCCGGCCGCAAAATCTGAGTGTTTTTCGGCTGCCGACCAGCGCCGCCCAAGCCCTCATTCCGATGGCCCAGCGCAGCATGCAGTTGCAGGCAACTATTCAGGAAGGCGTGCTGATGCTCAGTGATGGCAAGGTCCATGTGGACCTGGAACCCGCACGCTGGAAGTAGCTGCCCGGTGCTATCCTTGCGGCATGAAAACCATCGTCAAATGGCTGCTCAGCGCCGCCGCCCTGATCGCTGTTGCCTCCCTGTATAGCGGGGTCCAGATCGGCAGCTACAGCGCGGCCCTGATTGCGGCCCTGGTGATCGGCCTGTTCAACATGATTCTGCGTCCGGTGCTCGTTGTGCTGACACTGCCGGTCACCATCATTTCACTGGGCCTCTTCCTGTTTGTCATCAACGCCCTGATGTTTTGGGCCGCCGCCGGGATGCTCGACGGTTTTCATGTCAACGGTTTTGGCGCAGCGCTGCTGGGTTCGCTGATTTACTCAGCCTTCGGCGTGCTGATTGATTCAGCGCTCGAGCGACTGTTCCTTCAAAAGTAGCTCGACCTGGCGCTTTCGCGTATCGATGATCGACGACTCGATGTGGTCCTGCCCGGTGCTGCCGGTGCCTGCTGCTTCATTCTTGCGCATCAGTTCCTGCGCCGCCCTGAACCGATCCAGCGCTGCGGCGTAGTCGAGCCGCGACACCTGGGCCTCGGCGTCGGCCCGGACGGAGCGCAGCATCTGGCCCTGCACCGCGTAGACACTTGACAATAGTTGCCATGCCTGTGCGTCGTGCGGGTGCGCCACCAGCCACACCTGCAAGGCCTGCGAAGCGTCCTTGGCGGCAAGCAGTTCACCCATCTGCAGCGCAAGCTGTGCGCGCAAGAACAGCTCTGGGCGCTGTCGCGGCAGCCCGGCGTCGGCTGGGGCCTGCTCGAGCAGCACCGCGGCGCGCCTGATCTCGCCCGCGCTAAGCGCTACCTCCACTTCAAGCCAGTGCGACAGTCGCGCGGTGGCGGCATCCCCCCGCAGCAACCCGGTCAGACGTTGGAGATATTGCGCAGCGCCGGCAAAGTCGCGCAGCCGGCTACTGGCCAGCGCAGCGCCATACAGCGCCCCCGCCTGTCGCGCCAGGGGCGCAGTCGCCAAGGAAGTGCCTGGCGCCTCCGACGCGATGGCGCGCAATGCATCCACACCAGGATTGGACAAGACCCGCGCACGAGCCGTCATGATGGCGTGCTCAGGGTTGAGCGGCGCGCTCGGGGCGTTGCCTGCGCCCAGAGGTTGGCGCCCTTGCATGTCGGCGATCCGCTCCGTCGTCAGCGGATGGCTGCGCAGATAAGGATAGGCACCGCTGTCATTGAGCCGTGAGGCCTGCTGCAATTTTTCGAACATGGAGACAAAACCCTGCGCCTCAAAACCGGCCTGCGTCATGACGCCAAAACCAATGCGGTCGGCTTCGCGTTCCATGTCGCGCGAAAAATTGAGTTGGTTCTGCGCGGCCACGGCCTGCCCGCCAACGATCAATGCACTGCCGGCATCCGGGCTCTTGCTGGCCGCCAGGGCGCCCAGGATCATGGCGCCTATCATCCAGGGTGTCTGCTGAGACTGCTTTGCCATCACGCGCGAGATGTGACGCTGCGTTACGTGACTGAGTTCATGCCCCAGCACCGATGCCAATTCATCACGGCTGCCAACCACTGCCAGCAAACCCAGATGAACGCCGAAATACCCCCCCGGCAGGGCAAAGGCGTTGACCGTACGGTCGCGTCCCAGCATGAGTTCCCAGGCAAAACGCTCGCTCAGTTCACTTGAGAGGTCGCCACGCGAGCGCGCCGCCGCCAGCAAGGGCTGCCAGATGCCCTGCACATAGTCTGCCAGCACCGGGTCGTCAATGTAGTCCGGGTCACGGTAGATTTCACGCGCAATCCGGTCACCCAGCCGACGCTCGACGCTGCTGCTCATCTCGCTACCGTCACCGAGGGTCGGCAACTGCATGGCGTCGGCCGAGCGCGCCGACAACGGTGCCAGCAGAGCAGCCAGCAGGATCAAAACATAAATGGTCACGCTAGCCATTGTGTCAGTGAAGCTTTTCATGATCGTATGATGCGGGACTCATATAAACGCCGTGTAAATCTGGCGACCCGGCACGACGCATCAACTGTAACGAAATATCTCATGAGCTCACTTACCCATTTTGACGCCCAGGGTCAAGCCCACATGGTGGACGTGGCGGGCAAGGCGCATACGCAGCGCGTTGGCGTTGCGGGCGGCCGCATCGAGATGCTGCCGGCCACGCTGGCCATCATCGAAAGCGGTAGCGCGAAGAAGGGCGACGTGCTGGCGATTGCCCGCATCGCCGGCATCATGGCAGCCAAGAAGACCAGTGAGCTGATCCCCTTGTGTCACCCCCTGGCACTGACACGCGTGGCCATCGAATTTGAAGTCATACCGGCCACCAACAAGCCCACCGCGGGCCTGTCCTGCAAGGCCACAGTAGAAACCGTCGGTCCGACTGGCGTCGAGATGGAAGCGCTGACGGCGGTGCAGGTAGCCCTGTTGACCATTTACGATATGTGCAAAGCCGTGGACCGCGGCATGGTCATCACAGACGTGCGCCTACTGGAGAAGCACGGCGGCAAGTCGGGCAGTTGGTTAGCCGAGAAGTGAGCGCTAACCGATAGTGTCACTGCGTATCTGAATTTTTGGTGTCTGTCACGTTCCTGTCACAACGGGAGCATGTATGGCTACATTTCGGCAGCGGGGGAACCGCTGGCAAGCACAGGTTCGTCTCAAGGGGCAACCACTTGAATCAAAGAGCTTTATCACCCGCTCAGACGCAGAACGTTGGGCCAGGGCCATCGAGGCGGCGATGGACAAGGGCAGTTACGTCAACACCGCTGTAGCTCGTCGGATCACATTTGGGGAGTTGGTTGATCGGTACGTCCTCGAAGTGCTTCCAGCAATGAAGGGCGCACCTGTCGACGTGATTAGGCTAAAGGCCCTAAGGAGGAACCGAATTTGCGCCCTAAGCGTTGCAGCCTTAACTCCAGAGCAGGTTGCCAAATTTAGAGACTCACGACTGACCGCCGTTTCCAACGGGACTGTCATCAGAGACCTGGCTTACATCTCCAGCATCGTCAACCACGCACGTCGAGAGTGGGGAATCAAAATTCAGAACCCGGTGGCATTGGTCAGAAAGCCAGCATCCCCAAAGGGTCGTGACCGCGTGTTCAGCCTGGAGGAGCAGACGATGATCTTGAAAGACTTGGTTCCAAAGGGTAGGCAGAGCAAGTGGATGCACCCACTTGTCGTCATCGCACTTGAGACGGCCATGCGCAGAGGAGAACTCTTGGCATTAGTTTGGAAGGATATAGACTTACACAGGCAGGTTGCGACGTTACACGACACGAAGAATGGTGATAAGCGATCAGTCCCGCTTTCAGTCAAGGCAGTTAACACCCTTGCCAATCTTCCCAGAAGTAGCTGCGGCAAGGTATTCCCCATGACAAGTTGTGCGGTGTCAGCCGCTCTCAAACGATCCTTGGCCCGACTTCAAATCTCAAACTCTAGGTTTCACGATTTACGTCACACAGCAATTACTCAGATTGCATCCAAGCTACCAAATGTCATAGAACTGTCTGCGGTGTCAGGGCATAAGAGTTTGAAGATGCTTCAACGCTACTACCACCCCGATGTTCAGGGACTCGCCAAGAAGCTCGGGTGAGGTCACGGTCGCCCTTCCCTGCTGCCGGCCTAATGAACTATTTCGCGTTGCTCCCAATCAACGTGAAATGCTCACCACCCACCGGCGCCGGTGGCTTCACTTAGCACAAGCCGCTCCATCAGTTTCCAAATATGTTCGCCTCAGATCTAAGGAATTTGGCAACCTGGTCGGTTGGCCTTAACCATCACGCCATCGAGCAGCTTTCCCCGAGCGCCAGGGCTTAGCGGCAAAGAATGCTGGTTTAATCATACGGTTAAACAGACAGCTAATTATGGGAATGCAGGACAAGAACAGCCAAGCGGAGGGTGAGAGGCAGAAGCAGCGCCAGATTGACAAAACACGATCTAAGTTCGCCCTGTTCTCTCGCAAGCATCTGAGTGCCAAAGTCATGTCGCCGACGGAAACCGGCCTTATCCCGATGTTGATCTTTTGGTGTGCTGTCATGGGACTGCTGTACATGGCGATGACGTATTACCTCAAGCCCAAGCAAGCGCAGGTCACTGCCAATGGAGACCTCGTGATCAGTCGGTCACAGGACGGTCACTTCTACACGATGGGTAGCATCAACGGCAGAGAGGTCAAGTTCATGGTTGATACAGGGGCCACGCTGGTAAACGTAAGCGAGGCATTTGCCCGTCAGGCCAAAATTCGCGGTGGCGTGCCGACGACGTTCAGAACTGCAAATGGCGACCAACCCGGTAGCGTTGTGGATGATGCCGTTGTATCCATCGGCCCAGTGAATGTCACCAATGTAAGGGTGGGCGTGGGTCTTCGCATGGGGGATGACGATCAAGCTTTGCTGGGTCAGTCGTTTCTTGCAAAATTCGATATCACAATGAAGGGTAACCAGATGGTGATGCGACCACGATGACTTGGCCTTTCTGGCAGTTCTGCGGCTATTCAACTGTTCAACGGGAGATACAACAATGAGCGCAATCGGCAATTTTTTATGGTTCATCTTGGGCGGCGTCTTCATGGGCCTCGGTTGGTGGCTGGCTGGTCTGGTGGCCTTCATCACGATCATCGGCATACCTTGGGGTAGGGCATGTTTCGTCATCGGACAGTTCACGTTCTTCCCCTTTGGCAAAGAAGCTGTCAGCCGCAAGGAACTGTCTAACAGGGACGACGTTGGCACGGGTGGACTGGGCCTGATCGGCAACATCATCTGGTTTGTCTTTGCCGGTGTCTGGCTTGCCATCGGCCATGTCATCTCTGCCTTCCTGTGCTTCTGCACCATCATCGGCATCCCGTTTGCCATCCAGCATCTGAAGCTGGCAGGCATCGCTCTTGCCCCAATCGGGAAAACGATTGTTTCCAAGGAAGTGGCTGCTGCGGCCAGAAAGCATGAGGCTGAGGCGTACGTGGCAAAGCGCAGGGGATGACAGAACAAAAAAATGCGTCGTCTATTCTGGAACTGTGGGGCGAAGATGTCGTCACAATGAAGCAATATGGGAGGGTTATTGCCATGATTACGAACTTGCGGCCTGTATCGATTTTCTTCACCGTAGCCCTACTTGTCGGATGTGGCGGTGGTGGTGGTGGTGGCGGTGGCGGCGGTCTTGACACGGCTGCGTACCAGCAAGCCATTGACGCAGCAGTCGCCAAAGAGGCAGAAGCAAGACTGCTTGCCGTAGACGCTCCATGCGATCAGGCATCCCAGTGCGGCACAGTTTCGTTCACTGACCCAAGGAATCTATGCGGGTTTCTGGTCTACAAGCCCTACTCATTGATATCACCGACAGCGGCAGCAGCAAAGGCCGCATCAGATCAGCAACTGGAAATGGCTGCAAATGCACGGAAACTTTCGCCGCAGCCCTTGGTTGCGTGTCCGGCGTTGTTTGTTATGCCACCCGTTCTGGCCTGTGTGGCTTCAAAGTGCCAAGCCGTTCCGTAGCCCCATGCTGTGCAAACCCGTTGTCGTTATTGTGGGCGTTTGCCCGTCTTCTTGCTTCTTGAAGACCGCGAATTGGCGACACGTTTTGGCGGCTCTGTCTCATGCTTCTCAGCATCCGCCTTTTTTGGCGGCTGTTGGGGTTCAACTGGATACAGGAACGGTGCTATCAGTGTTGTCTTGGGTCGCGTCATTGGAAACAATTGGGGATGGAGTGCAGTCTACTCTTGGCTAGTGCAACCAGCAATAGGACTGCAGCACTGATCAGCCAGTCTGTCAGACCATCGGGCATGGCTGGGGGTGGGCATGGCGGCTCTGGTCCTGCTCGTCTGTGCTACGGGGGGGAGGGTGTTGGGGGGTGGTACGTTTTTGATTAAAACCCAGAACCACCAATGCCGGGTCCCCAACCGTCTACCGAACAGTCCCCATTGAATGCTGCTAAGAATTCGCAACATCTCAAAATAACAATTGCCAAGTAGATAAGTTGTCCCAGATCAAGAAAACCTCACTTAGGTCATGCGTATCCCACAGTTGTGGGATAGACGTAGACACGATTAGGGCCTATCCTGAGTCGGCTTTCGCTGGGGTATGCATTGTTGGTGCATACACCTACAAAACAACATTGGACTCAGGCTTCGTCAGAGGGCCACCCGAATGCAGCGATTGAAGTATGGCCCGATTCTCAATGGCGACAAAATCAATTTGCTGTCATTGATCGTCGATGATCAATTAAGGGGAGTCGATGACAATTACTGCAACAGAGCAGCAGACCAAGGTCTTGCAGCTGGTCCAAGCAATGTTTGGCGCTGCACCGGGCGCGATCATTCTTCAAGCAGGGCAAGAGTTCCTGTCCGCCAATCGATCTGTGACCGATCTGGCCCAGATCCTTTCAGGGACGGTTGCCTTTTACGGCAAGAGTTACGCGCCCAGCCTCACTCCGACCCAATTTGCTGATACCTTTATCAACGACCTCGTAGGAAACCGTGCGGCCAGTGCCGACAAGGCGCTGGTTAGCGGCTATGTCGTTGCCAAGATGGCGGCGGGTGCTAGTCAGGCCGCAATCATTTCAGAGGTCACGCAGCTTCTTGGAACAGTCCCCCCTGCAAACACCAGTTGGGGTGCTGCTGCCACTTACTACAACACCAGTGTTGTCACTCGTATCCTTGACAACCTCGTGGGTGACACGGTATCAGTAGCGACAAAAGCAGTGGGTGTTGGTGCCGTAGTTGATCTGTTGGCCTCTGGACAGTCAATAGGCAATGTCGTGGCATTGCTGATCACTGCATTGGATGGCATTGACCACTCAGATGTGACTTGGGGCAAGGCAGCGGCTTTGTTTGATAACCGCATTGAGGTCGCCAAGTACTACTCAGTTGACAAAGCGGGTGCCGCCACCGACGTCGGAACCTTGCAACAGGTTTTATCCCTCGTCACCGATGCAGCCAGCAGTGTTGCGATAGCCAAGGCCATGTTCAACGCGCCACTGAGCGGCACAGCACAGGATGGCTACTTGGCAGGTGCCACTGTGTTCGTCGATATGAACGGCGACGGCGTACTCAATCCCGGTGAGGTCAGCGTAACCAGTGACGCACAAGGCGATTTCACCCTTCCAGTTGGCGCTTTTGGCCGGATTGTTGCCACCGGCGGTACCGACATCGCGACCAATCTTCCGTTCACTGGCAGCATGACCGCCCCGGCTGGCTCGACAATGGTCACACCGCTGACCACCTTGATGCAATCAATGGTCGAGTCTGGCGCTACGGTGGAACAAGCCCAGACCAACGTTTTGAGTGCCTTGGGCTTGCCAGCCACGATCAACCTGCAAACGCTGGACCCCATTTCTCAGGCCCTTGGCACTGGTAGCACAGCGGACAAAGCAGCCGCGACTCAGGTCCAAGCGGCTACCGCCAAGGTTGCCAATATCTTGGCGCTGGGTGCAGCCGCCATCCAAGGCGCATCAAGCACTACTTCGGCTACCGATGCCATAGCCCAAATGGTCACTGCACTGGCTAACAACTTTGCTACAGCGACCACCGTGGTTGATCTGACGCAGGGAGCCACACTTAGGAGCGTGATGACCGAAGCCGCTGCGGCTACATCTGGTGTCGTCACAGGGTTCGCAGCATCGCTGGACAACATTGCCACTCTGATGTCGAGTGCCAACACCAGTGTGAATACCGCCATTAGTGCCAATCCAACCGACTTCACGGCAGCGTTGTCGCAGATTGTCACCGACCGCCGTATAGGATCCATTCCGTGATCGGCATATAGGATCCAGTTTGTGACCGGCGTAATGGAGCCACGGCGTGATCGCCGTAATGGAGCCATTTGATGACCGGCGTAATGGAGCCAGCAACAGGG
>CAITQH010000205.1 GCA_903894475.1 uncultured beta proteobacterium | reverse complement strand
TGCCAATCTTGGTACTATCCATCTGGGCTGACCCTTCTTCTGAAACTGGTTGCTGTCTTTGAACAACTTCAGCTTAGCATCAAAGGGTTTGGTCAGCCCAATCACTTTTTTAGTGCCGCGCCCTTAAGGTAGTGCCATGAGAGTCTGACCCCAATTACCAATTATTATACCGGGATGCCAGAAGCTGGGTCAGCCCGAATTCCTCCAGCAGGACACGCAGTCTTTGTGCTGCGCTGTGCTTTTTGTGACCGCTAAAGCGCGCAATGATGAGCTCATTCTTCATGCTGTGCTCCCATCCGACCAGTTCGGTGACGCTGACCTGGTAACCTGAAGCTTCAAGATACAGGCAACGCAACACATTTGTCAGTTGACTGCCAAACTCGCGCGCGTGCAATGGATGGCGCCACAGTTCAGCCAGCGTCGTGCGTGACAGAGACAAGGCTTTGTTCTGGTTCAAACAGCGCGCCAGTTCAGCTTGACAGCATGGCACCAACACCATGAAGCGTGCCTGCTTTTGCAGGCCAAAGGCAATCGCATCGTCGGTGGCGGTATCGCAGGCATGCAGCGCCGTGACGATATCGATCCGCTGCGGCAGTTGATTCGAGGCACTTGCCTCGGCAACGCTCAGGTTCAGGAACGACATCCGCTCAAAACCAAGTCTGGCCGACAGGCTACGCGACTTTTCGACCAGTTCGGCTCGTGCCTCTACACCATAGATGTGACCGGTTGCACGCTGCTTGAAAAAGAGATCGTAAATGATGAAACCGAGATAGGATTTTCCGGCCCCGTGATCAGCAAGCGTGATGCCGGTCTGGCCACCCGGCAGTTCGAGCAGTAACTTCTCGATGAATTGATACAGGTGATAGACCTGCTTGAGCTTGCGCCTTGTGTCCTGATTGAGCTTGCCATCGCGTGTCAGGATGTGCAGTTCCTTGAGCAACTCGATGGATTGGCCGGGCCGGATTTCAGGCGTCGCGGCGGCTGCGGCGGACGTCCCCGCAGCGGCTTTGACGGCATGTGACTTCTTTGTCATGTTGCTTCAACCGCCATTGAACGGGATGGCTCGACCAACAGATCGAGTTTCATCAGGCGCTCATGCTCGCGCGTGGCAAACCGATCCGTCATGCCGGCGATATAGTCAGCGATGACGCGGGCCGCACCCCGTGACCCGTCGGAAGCCGCATGCAATGCTTCGAAGCGCGCCACAAAGCGGGGCTGCATCTCCCGGGGATGGGCCAGGTAAGCATCAAACAGCGAGCGCAGTACGCGTCGCGCCTGGCCTGTGGTATGCAGGACTTTGGGATGGCGATACAGCTGATGCAACAGAAAGTGTTTCAAACCCTGTGACTTCAGCTTCATGTCTTCGCCGAACTGCACCAAGGGTGGCATCTGGCGGACCTCATTGGCGCTGTGCGGCGCCGCCTTCTTCAACGCGCCAAGGGTCGCCCCAATAACATCCTCAACCTGCGCGCTGAGCATCCGGCGGATACTGTCGTAGAGCAGGCGCCGTCCGGCTGCCGGCTCCTGGAGGTGGGCAAACTCGGCCAGGGCCTGGCGCTTGAAATCATCAAACAGGGCGACCTGCTGCAACTGCTCCAGCGTAATCAGGCCGGAGCGCACGCCATCGTCAATATCGTGTGCGTTATAGGCAATCTCGTCTGCCAGATTGCAGAGCTGCGCTTCCAGGCTGGGTTGACCATCTTGCAGGAAGCGCTGGCCGACACCGCCCGGCTCGCCGGCCTCAAGCTCTTCGGCGTGAACCCGCGAGCAATGTTTGAGAATGCCTTCACGCGTCTCAAATGTGAGATTCAAGCCATCAAACTGGGGATAGCGTTCTTCGAGTTGGTCGACCACGCGCAAGCTCTGCAGGTTGTGCTCAAAGCCCCCAAAAGGTGCCATGCATTCATTCAAGGCATCCTGCCCGGCGTGCCCAAAGGGCGTGTGCCCGAGGTCGTGCGCCAAAGCAATCGCCTCGACCAGGTCCTCATTCAGCCCCAGCGAGCGCGCTATGGAGCGACCCAGCTGCGCCACCTCCAGCGAATGGGTCAAGCGTGTTCGAAACAGGTCGCCTTCATGATTCAGAAAAACCTGCGTTTTGTAGACCAGACGCCGAAACGCCGAGCAATGCACGATGCGGTCGCGGTCGCGCTGGTACTCGGTGCGACCCGGCGCTGGCGGCTGTGCAAAGCGGCGCCCACGCGACGCCGCCGGATCACTGGCGTAGACAGCAAGCATCAATCACTTCACGCACCAGTGCCTCCGGCGCAGCTCGCACGAAGGCCCGGGCACCACCGTCGATCAGGACGAACCTGATTTCACCGTCCTGCGCTTTCTTGTCAATCTGCATCAGTTCAAGGTAACGCCCCGCGTTGTCGCTTGTTGCCAGACAGGGACCCAGCACCGGCAGACCCGCCTTTTCAATCAATGTTGTCACGCGCTGAACATAGGCCGCATCCACCAGTCCGAGTCTGCACGACAACTCCGTCGCCATCACCATGCCACAGCCAACTGCCTCACCGTGCAACCACTCGCCGTAACCCAGACCCGCCTCGATCGCGTGGCCGAAAGTGTGACCAAAATTGAGGATGGCGCGCAGACCGGCTTCACGCTCGTCCTGCGCTACCACCCAGGCCTTGATCTCACAACTGCGCCGCACCGCGTGGGCCAATGCGAGCGGTTCACGTGCCAGCAAGGCGTCGATGTTCTCTTCGATCCACTGCAAGAAATCCAGATCAGCGATCGGACCGTACTTGATGACTTCAGCCAGCCCGGCGCTCAGTTCGCGCGACGGCAGGGTCTTCAGTGTCTCGAGATCACACACAACTTTGAGCGGCTGATAGAACGCGCCAATCATGTTCTTGCCCAGCGGGTGATTGATACCGGTCTTGCCGCCGACCGAGGAATCAACCTGCGCAAGCAATGTTGTTGGAACCTGCACAAACGGTACACCGCGCATGTAGCTGGCAGCCGCAAAGCCCGCCATATCGCCAACGACACCGCCACCCAGGGCGAAAACGATGGTCTTGCGGTCACAGTGATTCCCGAGCAAGGCGTCAAAAATCTGGTTCAAAGTTTGCCAGGTTTTGTATTCCTCCCCATCCGGCAGCACCACCGTGTGGATGGCGGCGTATTTCGTGTGCAATGCCTGTTCCAAACGCTCAGCGTACAGCGGAGCTACCGTGCTGTTGGTCACGATCAGGACATGACTTGCTGCAGGCAATTGGGCGTAACTGCGCGAATCGTCAAAAAGCGAACTGCCTATTGCAATGTCATAGCTACGTTCCTGCAATTCAATGGAAACCGTCTGGCTGTTCATAGCTGCGAGTTTAGAGGCAACACACCCGCCAATTCCAGTTGCATCACAATCATGCTGACCAGAGTTGCTACCGATGGGCGTCCCGTTTCAACGACAAAGTGCGCTGTCTCCCGGTAGAGAGGGTCACGCACCGCGTGCAGATCACGCAGACGGTTCAGAGGATCCGCAACCTGCAGCAAAGGCCGATTCACGTCGTGACGTAAACGCTTGAACAACTCATCGGCAGAAGAATTGAGGTAAACCACCTGACAGCGCTGACGCAAGCACTGGCGGTTGGCAGGCCGCAATATGACACCGCCACCGGTTGACAGAACTCCTGCGCGGCGCTGTGTCAGCTGTTCAATCACCGATTCCTCGACATCGCGAAACCGCTCTTCCCCCTCGCGCTCGAAGTACTCGCGTATGGAACAGCCTAACTGCTGCTCAATCACATGATCTGAGTCAGAGAAGGGGAGTTGCAGACGCCTGGCAAGTTGCCGCCCGACGCTTGATTTGCCGGAGCCGGGCAGGCCAATAAGAGATATCAACGTTCAACACCGGTCTGATGCAGGATCAGGGCGCAGAGAAAGTATACGTCTTCGCCCCTGCGGGTGTAGTAACGGTAATTCCAACCTGATCTCCCGTCACGCACTGCTTCAGATTCAGCGTCAATGTCAAAGGTTCGAGGGAATCGGGCACGGCAGTATGCGATTGACCAACAAGCGAACAAGTGCCAAATATTGGCGCAGCCGAACCGTCCGTTGGCAGTTTAGGCGAGTTGTCAGTAACCGATACGGCAATCGTGCTACCGGTTGGAACACTTCTTCCGTTCAAGTCCTGAATGGAGACCGTCAAACCTGTTGCAATAATTGCATTGTTCCACTGAGGATCAGGAAGCGCACTGACCCAGATGGGGCTGTTAATAACGAATTCATCGGTGGAGAAGACGATTACCACCTGCCCGCGCACGTCGGCGGCGCCCCAAACGCCGTCACCCTGATTCGGCAGCGGAGTGGCGCCGCCTGCTTCAGCCGCACGCGGTACGGCAAACTCGCCCGTCTGGTGCACATACATGGTTCCATCCCAACTCGGAATCAGAGATGTTGTTCCATCGGCGTTCAGCTTGAACGACCCGGGCGCTACATTCGAGGTTGCGAGATCGTCTCGGTAGGCAGTGCCCAGGTCATTGTTGATCAGGCTGAAAGAGTCTCCGGCGTCATACACGTTGTTGAAGTTTGCATCAGTGAAATCTTCCTCGCCGGCGGTGTAGGCCAAAATCGAGACGTAGCCGTTCTTGGTGCCGCCCGCTGCAAATGGACGGGGATTCTGTGTACGAATAGTGACTGTGCATTGCGAGTCGCCCGGCACGCCACCAGTGACGCAGGTTGGTGGAATCATGACCCCAGCCTTCGTAACAAAGTTAACCGCCGTGCCATCAGGCACAGGGTTGCCTTGGCGGTCTGCAAGTGACATGGTTATTGTCGTCGTTGCACCATCGAAATTGAATCCACGAATGGCGTGCTTGGCAGGAACCAGACTGACCCGTGACTGGACTGGGCGACCGGAGGCAATTGCCACACCCTTCGAATCGGTTTGAATCGACGGGTTTGACACGAGGGCAGCATTAACCGACACATTGGTTGGCACAGTCCCGGAGAACACCGGCACAGAAATCATGCCCAGCGAATCGGTCGTCAGGGTTACTGGCGCGACATTGCCCACCGTACCGAAAGTTGCCTTGGGAGTACCCCCGTTCACTGTGTTTAGTGACACCCGTATATCCTGACCTGGCAAAGCCTCACCTCGAGCGTTTTTCAGCAGGAACTGAACCGTGGTCTGGGTGGCGCCGCCCGAGTTAGCGAGATAGATCCGCAACTTGCTTAGATCGGTTGGTGGAACCCAACTCAAGTTGGTCGCCAGCGCCGCGAGTACGCTGATGGACTTGCTGACCGTACTGGCACCGACTGCGCTTACTGAGATATCAACTGCTTTGCCGCCGCAACCAAGTGTGCTAACCGCCGTTCCAGTGATGTCGGTCGCTGTGAAACTGGCAGTCGCTATGCCACTGCTATTGGTCGGAGCCGTCGCTGGTGACAATTGGCCGCAACTAGAAGAAAAGCTGACCTGAACTGAGGGCGCGACACTGTTTCCCAGCATTGCGCGCACGGAGATCTGACGCGTACCGTAGGCCGGCAAGCTGGCGGCACCCACATCAAATGTGTCCAACGTCAGGGTAGCCGCGCCGACCACGGCACCCACCGAGTAATCAACCGCACCTGTCACAACCGTCGTGACTGGGGTGCCCGATGTATTCGAACCGGAAATTGAAGCAGCGCCTGACAGCGTTCCCGCGCCGCCTACGGTGGCAGATGCTCTCGTCACTTTGATGGTTGCGACGCCTGAAGAGTCGGTGAGTTGGGAACTCCCTTCCGGAAAAGTGATCTTGGTCAGATCACCCGTAATATCAATCCGCTTTTGAGATACCGCAGTTCCGTCGGAAAACTTCAGAATGGCCTTTAATGTCGTCAGCCCGGAAGATCCAATCGTATTGGTGACCGAATTGGCCGCGTCACGCAGTTCCAGTTGCAATAGCGGCGGATCGACCCGCACTTGTAGAACGGATGACAATGCCTGAGCATACGAGTCAGTGGACTTGAATATCAAGAAAAACGTAGCGGTGCCAAACTCAAACAGATTGGCCCGACCCACTCTTATCCTGGCAATTCCATTGGCATCCGTTGTGGCGCTGACTCCATTGGGAAACAGAAGAAGACTTGAAGCGGCTCCAGAGTCCAACGACACAATCTGATTGGACACTGGCTTACCGTCTTTTGTCGTCAACACTCCGACGATTTCTGTTCCACTTCCAGCAGCGACAGATGAGACTGTGACACCCGTGGTCACGTCCTTCAACTGAGCGGCTAACAAGGTTTCGAGCGGCGTAGCTAATGCCGTAACGCACACACCATTTTGCAGAACTTTCGGTGCCGCGCAAGAGCCGGTACCGGCACTCGAAGTCCCCGGACTGCCCCCACCACCACCACACGCGGACAGCACAACCAAGATCAATAAAGCACAACTGTATTTCAGTAGATTCATAACCGGTTTCCTGCGATTGCTGTCAGATCAGCGAGTGCCGTTCTTGTCCGAAATAATCCTGGGCGTCACAAAGACCAGAAGTTCCCGTTTCGAACTGTTGCGAAGTTTTGACTTGAACAAGTTGCCCAGCCAAGGCACATCGGCCAGCACAGGCACGCCGGTCTGATTGCTTGAATCCTCAAGCTCGAACACACCACCGATCAGGACCGTACCGCCGTTCTCCACGAGTACCTGAGTCGTCACATTCTTCACCTCCAGCACGGGTCCGGCGTTCGAGGTAAATGAGGTGTTGATGGCATCCTTGTTGACGTCCAGGTCCATGATGATGGAGCCCTCGGGCGTGATTTGAGGTGTCACCTCGAGTCTGAGTGCGGCGTCCTTAAAGGCCGTAGTGCAGGTCTGGGCTCCACCCGCAGCAGAGGTGCAGGATTGATAGGGGACTTGCTGCCCCTGTTTGATAAATGCCTTCTTTCCATCAGAAGTGACTACTCTCGGACTGGAAACAATCTTGCCCTTGTTATCGGCCTCCAGAGCGGATATTTCCAGATTCAGAAAGCGATTGGCCAGATTGCTGAAGATTGACAGGGCAAAACTCGGTACCGGATTGGTCCCCAGATTGGCTGCGCTGGGCGCCGTCGCTGGCAAGGTAACAAAACTGCCCGTAGTGTTGACGGTTCCACCACCGCCACTGCTGGCTACGGCATCCTGATAACTTGTACCAAATGCAATCCGGTTGCTGCCACCATCGGACAGCGAATAACCGCCATCACCTCCCTTGTTGGCTCGCTGGTCGGTCGCACCAAACTTGACGCCCAAGGACCTTCCAAAGGCTTCATCAGCTGTAACGATGCGCACTTCAATCATCACCTGGCGAACTGCGACATCGAGCTTCTGCAGCAATTGCAGCACCTGCTCCAGTCGCGACGGCACATCAGTTACAAACAACTGATTGGTACGCGGATCGGCGGTCGCGCTACCGCGGGCGCTCAGAGTTCGTCCTGCACTTTTCTCGCCACCGCCAGCACCCGTCAACTGCTTGGCAATGTCTTCCGCCTTGGCGTAGTTCATCTGAAACGACTGCGTACGAACCGGCTCCAGATTCAGAACAGCCGCCTTGGATTCGAGTTCGAGCTTCTCCTTGGCAATAATTTCATCTTTCGGCGCAATCCAGATGACGTTGGCCGTCTTGCGCATGCCCAGGCCCTTGGCCTGCAAAATGATGTCCAAAGCCTGATCCCATGGCACGTCCTGCAAACGCAGGGTGACGGCGCCAGTCACCGAGTCTGAAGTGATGATGTTGAAGTTGGTGAAATCGGCGATCACCTGCAACAAGGAGCGAACCTCGATATTCTGGAAATTGAGTGACAATTTTTGTCCGTTGTAGCCCGGACCCTGAGTCAATTTCGACGAATCAATCTTCAGTGGTTTGACTTCCACGACGAACTGCTGGTCACTCTGATAGGCGCTATGCACCCACAAGCCCTTGGGCACGATTACCATGCGGACACGATCACCGCTCTGGGAGGTCGTGATGGTTTGCACTGGCGTTCCAAAATCAGTCACATCCAGACGCCGGCGCAGCCCCTCCGGCAAGCTGGACTTCATGAATTCGACGACTAAAGTTTCACCCTGCTGCCTGATATCAACACCCACCTGGTTGTTCGGCAAGTCGACCACTATCCGACCGGAAGCCTCGTCACCGCGACGGAAATCGAGATCTTTCAGTGGCAAGGTGTCACGACTGCGGTTCTCCGCAAAAACCGGGGTCGGACTGGCAGTGGGTGCTGCAATTGCAACCGACTCCAGTACCACGAGCAGCGATTTGCCTTGCAGCTGAGCCTTGTAAGGCGTGATCTGTTTCAAATTCAGCACTACGCGCGTGCGGTCACCGGATTGCACCACGTTGACCGATTTCAAATTGCCCTGATTCACATCGACAGTGGAGCGACCCATGGCGTTGGAAATACCAGGAAAATCAAGTGCGATCCGGGCCGGCGATTGAATCGAAAATCCGGTTGGAATGGCCTCCATCTGCTGCGTCAAATCAATGCGCACGACTTCGGCACCGCCCTGAATGGACGCCGATACCGCCTCAATAGCACCTTGCGCGTGCGCCAGCACCGCCATCAACATGATGCTTGCGGCCAAGCCGGCGCTACGCCACATTCGCTTGCCCAACCCATAGCTCTGACAGTTCATTTTGACCTCTCTTGCAACTGCAGGGTAGCAGTGCGTTCAATCCATTCACCGGTGGCATCCTGGACAATTTCGCGCAACGTGACCTCGGTCTCGGCGATCTTGCCCACACGCCCATAGTTTTGCCCCAGATAATTGCCCAGTCTTACCTGATACAACAAATTTTCCACTTTCACCAAGGCGACCGGCTGACCCGTCTGCGTCATACTGCCAACAAGCGTCATTGCATCCAGCGGAAACGCCTCCAAAGCCTCGCGGCGCCGTGCCAGCTCAGGCGCGATCAACGCGCCATTTGCTGCCGCCTGCGTGGAGTCACGCTTGAGAGCCTGGGTCAGCTTCTGATTACTGAAAGGCTCTATCGTCGCAACCTGACCATAACTCTCGGGGATGAACTGCTTGGGCTCGGAAATTGGCGCAATTCGGGGTCGGGTCTGGCTCTTCTGCTCAGTCATCCACTGCCGCAATCCATCCTCACCGGATGCACCGCAACCCGCCAGCACCAGCACCGCGACGGTCAGCGCAACTTGGCGCATTAACTTCATTTAACCGCTCCCTTGGGCGCGGCTGCCTTGCGTTGCATGGCAACCTCGTCGGCATCGAGATACCGGAAAGTCTTGGCCGTGGCATCCATCATCAAGGAGCCCTCTTTGCCAGGCAAAATGGTCAGGTTATTGAGCGTGACAATACGCGAAAGATTCGCAATATCCGATGCAAAAGCGCCGATGTCGTGGTAGCGCCCGGTAACCCGCAGGGCAATCGGCAACTCGGCGTAGTAATCCTTGACCGCGACTTGCCCGGGCCGGAACAAATCGAACTGCAAACTGCGTCCCAGGCCAGCCTGGTTAATGTCCGATAGCAGTGCATCCATCTCTGCCTTGCTCGGCAACTGCTTTTCCAGTTGCGTCACATACTGCTGCACCTGCTCACGCTGCTTCTTCAGCGCTTCCAGGTTGATTGCCTTGCCGAGTTTGATTTTGTACTCGTCGCGCAACTTTGTCTCTCGGGACTGCTCTACCTCCAACTCGGCTTGTGAAGCGTTCAGCCACAGAAACCAGAGCACTACGACAAACAGAACAGCCACACCCGCGAACAAGGCATAGCGCGGAAACGCTGGCCAATTGGACGGGTCTTTGGGATCGAGATCCCGGAACTGAGATGACAGTTTTCCCCACCATACAGGAAGGTCTGATTTCAATGAAAACTTGACGGCCATAAACTTGAACTTCTATTTCTTGACCGCAGTTGAGGCGGCCAACTGCGGCGCCGTGGCACTGGTCGCTGCGCTCAGTTTTTCCGCCTCACTGGCGCGGGTCAAGCGGACACGAATCGTGAAATTGGCAACTCGCCTTTGGTCGCGCGGCGTCAATGTGACAGCTCCGGCCACAATTTCGACCAACTCTGGCCTGGAAAACCAGGGCGTATTGTTGCCAAGATTTCGCAGCAGTTCCGACACACGCTCATTCGACTGGGCAACGCCTTGCAGGGTGACGTTCTGACTGTCCTGGCGCATGCTGGCGATATAAACGCCATCCGGTAATTGTTTGACCAATTCCGTCAGCAGATGGACCGGCAAATTTCGATCCGCCTGCAGATCTTCCACTGCCTGCTGGCGCGCCCGCAGTGCTGCTATCTCGGTCTCAAGACCTGCAATATCCTTGATTTGTGCATCAAAGCGCTTGATCTCGGTCTGCAGCACCTGATTCGTCGATTGCTGCCCTGAGATTTGTGCTTGATACCAGAGGAAGATCATGCCAGCAAGCAAGCCCCCCAGCAGGGCCGAGACTCCCAAACTGACGTTGAAAATATCCTGGCGCCGTTTGCGCGCCACTTCGCGATGCGGGAGCAGATTGATAAGGATCACTGCATGAACCTCCGCAAGGCCAAACCGCAGGATGTAAGGTAAGAAGGTGCCTCCCTCGTCATCTTTTTCAAACGTACGTCACCGCCTATTTCCATGCCTTCAAATGGATTGACCAGCGTACAGGCAAAAGAAGTATGTTCTGTCACTGCTGCGGTCAAACCCGGCAGGGCAGCCGATCCGCCCGCCAGCATCACACAGTCAACCTTGTTGTGAGGAGTGCTGGTAAAGAAGAACTGCAGGGCACGCCCAATTTCATGCACCATACTTTCCACAAACGGACGCAACACACTGGCCTCGTAGTCCTCCGGAAGTTCTCCGTTGCGCTTCTTGCTTTCCGCCTCCTCCAAAGAAAAACCGTACTGGCGCACAATCAATTGCGTCAGCTGAGCGCCGCCAAAAGCCTGATCCCGGTCGTACAAGACCTCATCGTTGCGAATGACCTGCATACTGGTCGTCAAGGCACCGACCTCAAACAGCGCCACAATGCTGCCGACACCCTTATCGGGGAAGTTTTCAATCAGTCGGTTGGTGGCCAGCCTTGATGCGTAGGATTCGACGTCCACAATGACCGGCTTCAAACCGGCCGCTTCAGCCAGTCCCTGGATGTCCTGAACCTTCTCCTTGCGCGACGCCGCAATCAGCACTTCAATATCGCCGGCAGAAGTCGGGCTGGGCCCTACAACACAAAAATCAAGGCTGACTTCGTCCAGGGGAAACGGAATGTATTGATTGGCCTCGATCTCAACCTGTATTTCCAGTTCCTGGTCCGACATCCCGCCGGGGAGAATAATCTTCTTCGTGATAACCGCCGAAGGAGGCAAAGCCATCGCCACATTCTTGGTCTTGGTGCCGCTTTTCTTGACGAGTCGACGCACGGCCTCGGCCACCTCGTCAAATTTTTCAATATTGCCATCGGTGATCCAGCCGCGCTCCAGCGGCTCGATCGCACAACGTTCAAGCACCAGATTGCCAGACTTATCCTGCCCCAGTTCCACCAGTTTGACACTGGAAGAACTGATGTCCAGACCAAGCATGGGTGCGGGTTGACGGCTAAACAAGGATCCCAACGAGATCAAGACTATCCCCTGAAACAAGCCAATCACGGATTGACAAAACTTAAGAATTCACTTCAATGCTAGCAGCAAGCGCATTGTCAGGCAAAAACTATTTCACTTTTCGGAAGTTATCGACGTTGCCAAAAGTAGACGTTCCGTGTCTGAATGTTACAGGTTTCTGGCATCCAGGCGACAAGCAGAAACGCAGACACAAGAATATTGGATACTACCGCGCCAACTGCAATAACATCATTGTTGCAAAGACAATGCGCTATCACTGAGTCCTTATGCCTTCCAAACCACTGCCCGGCGACGTCAGTCCTGCCCCAAATAAGAGCCACTCTGCCAAGAGGAGTTGGGCATGGCGTGTCTTTTTGTGGTGCGGCGGTTTGCTATTGGCAAGCAGCCTGTCCCTTCTGATCCTGATTGCGGTTGCGCTGGCAGTAGCATTCCCGAATCTGCCCGACATTTCCGACCTGTCCGATTACCGCCCCAAATTGCCGCTGCGCGTCTTTTCCGCCGAGGGTGTTCTGATCGGAGAATTTGGCGAAGAGCGCCGGCACCTCACACCCATCAAGGAAATACCGAAGGTCATGACAGACGCCGTCCTGGCGATTGAAGACGCGCGGTTCTACGAACATGGCGGTGTAGATTACCGCGGCATGCTGCGCGCCGGACTGGCCAACCTGGGACATTTCAAGAGCCAGGGGGCATCCACCATCACCATGCAGGTGGCGCGCAATGTCTATTTGTCTTCAGAAAAGACCTACACGAGAAAAATCTACGAAATTTTGCTGACCTTCAAGCTCGAACATCTATTGACGAAGGACCAGATTCTTGAAATCTATATGAACCAGATTTTTCTGGGCAACCGTGCCTATGGCTTTGCTGCCGCGGCCGAGGCGTATTTCGACAAGCCACTTAAGGAACTCTCCGTCGCCGAGGCCGCCATGCTGGCCGGGCTGCCCAAAGCCCCCTCCGCCTACAACCCGATCAGCAACCCAAAGCGAGCACGCTCACGCCAGCTTTACATCATTGAGCGCATGCTGGATAACGGCTTCATCACGGCAGAGCAGGCCGCAGTTGCAAAGAAGGAAGAGTTGAAGGTCAGATCGAGTTCCGACAGCCCCAGGGTCCACGCCGAGTACGTCGCCGAGACAGTGCGCCAGTTGATGTTTGCCCAGTACGGCGACGAGACTTACACACGCGGACTCAATGTGTATACCACCGTGCGCGCAGTCGACCAGGAAGTGGCTTACAAAGCACTGCGACGCGGTTTGATGGACTTTGAGCGGCGGCAGGTTTACCGTGGTCCTGAAAAGTTTGTCGTCCTGCCAGCCGATCCGAAGGAACTTGACGACGCGATCGACGACGCACTGGACGACCATCCCGACAATGGAGACGTGCTGGCCGCCGTGGTGCTTGAGGCCGACAGCCGGCACATCAAGGCGGTCCGGCAAAACGGCGAGTTGGTTGACATCGTCGGTGATGGACTGAAGCCGGCGCAGTCCGGTTTATCCGACAAGGCGGCACCTAACATCAAAATCAGACGGGGAGCAGTGATCCGCGTCAGCAAGACAGCCAAGAACACCTGGGAAATAACTCAGCTACCAGAAGTCGAAGGTGCCTTCGTGGCGCTCGATCCGCGCGACGGTTCCATCAAGGCGCTGGTCGGTGGTTTTGATTTTGAAAAAAACAAGTTCAACCACGTGACTCAGGCCTGGCGCCAGCCCGGCTCGAGCTTCAAGCCCTTCATCTATTCCGCGGCGCTGGAAAAGGGCTTTACACCAGCCACCGTGATCAACGATGCGCCACTTTTTTTCGACGCTGGCGTGACCGGCGGCCAGCCCTGGGAACCGAAGAATTACGACGGAAAATTTGAAGGCCCGATGACCTTGCGCCAGGGGCTCGCCAAGTCCAAGAACATGATCTCGATCCGCATCCTGCAAGCAGTGGGTCCGCAAAACGCACAGGAATGGATCACACGCTTTGGCTTCGATGAGGACAAACACCCGGCTTACCTGACCATGGCCCTGGGTGCCGGTTCGGTGACGCCGATGCAGATGGCCTCTGCCTACTCCGTATTTGCCAACGGCGGCTACCGCATCAACCCGTGGCTGATTGCCAAGGTCACTGAGCAAAAGGGCAAACTCTTTCTCGAAACCAAGACGCCGGTGCTGGATGAATCCATGCGTGTCATTGATGCCCGCAACGCCTTCATGATGGAGAGCCTGCTGCAAACCGTCACACGCTCAGGCACTGCGGCTAGCGCCCAGGCGACCCTGAAACGGCCCGACCTGTACGGCAAGACCGGTACCACCAACGACTCGATGGACGCCTGGTTCGCCGGTTTTCAACCGACCCTGACGGCAGTCACCTGGATTGGCTACGACACACCGCGCAAGCTCGGTGATCGTGAAACAGGTGGTGGCTTGAGCCTGCCGGTATGGATCAGGTTCATGGAACACGCCTTGAAAGACGTACCCGTCATGGAACCGGATGCGCCTGAAGGCGTAATCCACTCGGGCGGCGAGTGGTTTTATGATGAATTCGTGAAGGGCGCCGGCATCGGCAGTCTGGGACTCCATGACAAAGCCGGAGTCGCGTCGGGAGTGCTCGCGCTACCGCCCGCTGACGAAAAGAAAAGAATACTGGACCTATTCAAAAATTGAGCAGACAACCGGCCTGCTCGCTGGCAAAGCTTCCGAGGCTGGCAAAGAACTCGCCCTGCCCCTTGCTATCGCGCCACTTCAAGCCGTCAAACTTGAAGTGGTAGCCACCCGACTTGGCAGCCAGCCAGACCTCGTGCAACGGCTTTTGCAGATTGATTACGATCTGGCTGCGGTTTGAAAAGACAAGCGTGACCATGGCACCGACACGTTGATTGTCAATGTCGGCCAGGTTCTGATCATTGATCCTGTCACAGCTGGCCTCGACAGAACGAAGAAGATTTTCAGCCAGGTCCAGGAATTCAGAGTCGGTCATTACAATTTCACCATGTTGCGTTACCGCCAAATTCTAGTCAGTACGCTTGTCCTTGGCCTCGGTGTGGCAACCCTGCCGGCTTGTGGCCAGCAGGGCCCGCTGTATCTGGCAACCGAGCCCGCCCCCGCCAAACGCCCGCCCCCGCCTGACAGCGCCGTTTCCGGGTCGCCAAACCCTGTTCCCACAGCCCCACCACCATGATGCCCCAAGATCTGCCCGGCCAGCCCCATCTGGCCTACCGCGACAACGACCTGCGTTTGGAAGATGTCAGTTTGAGTGATCTGGCAAAGCGGCACGGCACACCACTTTTTGTCTACTCGAAAGCCGCCATGTTGTCGGCCCTGGGCGCTTATCAACGTGGCTTTGCCGGGCGCCAAGTGCAGATCTGTTACGCCATGAAAGCCAACCCGGCGCTGGGCGTGATTCAGGTCTTTGCACAGGCAGGCTGCGGCTTTGACATTGTCTCTGGCGGTGAGATGGATCGCGTGCTGGTCGCTGGCGGCCAGGCCGACAAGATCATTTTTTCGGGTGTTGGAAAAACCAGGGCCGAGATGAAGCGAGCACTGGAGGTCGGCATTGCCTGCTTCAATGTCGAGAGCGAAGCGGAGTTGGAAGTCCTGAGCGAGGTTGCCGCGTCCATGGACTTGCGGGCACCGGTGAGCATTCGCGTCAATCCCAACGTCGATCCCAAGACCCATCCCTACATTTCGACCGGGCTGAAGGACAGCAAGTTTGGTGTGGCCCACGAACGGGTCGTGCAGACCTACCAGCGCGCCGCCAAACTACCTGGCATACGGGTGGTGGGCATTGATTGTCACATCGGCTCCCAGATCACCCAGGAAGCGCCTTACCTCGACGCGGTGGAGCGCATGCTGGACCTGGTGCAAGCCATCGAAGCAGCGGGCATACCCATCGCCCACCTCGACTTTGGTGGCGGCTTGGGCATCAACTACAAGGGCGACACGCCGCCGCCTGCCGATCAACTTTGGCAGAAACTGCTGGCGCTGCTGGATGCGCGAGGTTTTGGCGAACGTCAATTGATGATTGAACCGGGCCGCTCGCTGGTGGGCAATGCCGGCGTCTGTCTGACCGAGGTGTTGTACCTCAAACCCGGCTCACAAAAGAACTTCTGCATCGTCGACGCCGCCATGAACGACTTGCCGCGGCCTGCCATGTACCAGGCGTACCACCAGATAGTGCCGCTGCAGGCCAGAGCTCAGGCCGAGAGCAACTGGGAGGTGGTGGGTCCGATCTGCGAGAGTGGCGACTGGATTGGCCATGAGCGAGCACTCGCGGTGCAGGCGGGCGATCTGCTGGCCGTGCTGTCAGCCGGCGCCTACTGCATGAGCATGGCCAGCAACTACAACTCGCGCGGTCGTGCGCCCGAAGTGCTGGTGCACGGCGACCAATCCCATCTCATCCGGCGGCGCGAGGCCATCGCCGACCAGATGCGCAGCGAGTCTTTGCTGTGATCAACCAACCCGGACCCAACTCATGAAACGACGCACCCTGCTGCAGGCCGCACCCGCTCTGGTCCTGGTCCCTGGTCTGGCGCAGTCACAAGCAGCTTACCCATCGAAACCCATCCGCTACATCGTGCCGGTGGCCGCAGGCGGCGGCAGTGACATGGTCGGACGCACCGTTACCGAGCGCTGGGGGCAACAACTCAAGCAAAGTTTCGTCGTCGACAACCAGGGCGGCGGCGGCGGCGTCATCGCCTGTCAGGCCACCGTCCGTGCGCCCGCTGACGGCTACACGCTGATGCAGGGCTACGTGGCCACTCACGGTACCAGCCCGGCCACGCGCAAGCTTCCCTATGACCCGGTGAAGGACTTCAGCGCCATCGGCATGATAGGCGCCACACCCAACGTGCTGGTTGTCAACGCCGCCCTGCCCGTCAAGACTGTCAAGGAATTCATTGACTACGTGCGCAAGAACCCGGGCCGCATCAGCTATGGCTCGGCCGGGCAGGGTTCGCTCACTCACCTGACCATGGAACTGTTCAAGCAGCAGATCCAGTCCTTCATGGTGCATATTCCCTATCGCGGCATCGCGCCTGCATTCACCGACCTGATTGGTGGTCAGACGCAGGCCATGTTCCCGGGACTGGCGGCCGCCATTCCGCACATCCGCAGCGGCCGTGTGCGTCCACTGGCGGTGACGGGCCTACAGCGCCATCCGCAGTTCAAGGATCTGCCGACCCTCGACGAATCTGGCTTCAAGGGCTTCGATGCCCAGCAATGGTACGGCGTCGTCGGGCCGGCAGGTATGCCCGCGCCCATCGTGCGCCAGCTCAATGAAACGCTGGCACTGGTACTGCGCTCGCAGGAACTGCGTGAAAAACTGTCAGTCGAGGCGATCGAGCCGCAGGTCATGTCGCCCGAGCAATTTGCCGCTTTCATCAAGACCGACATTGAACGCTGGACGCAGCTGGCCAAGGCTCGCAAGATTCAACTCGACAGCTAACTTCGCCAATAGTCAGTACCCATCTTCACCAACAGACAACATGGCACGTAATACCCAGGTCATCGCCGACCTTAACGCCCCGCCCGTCACGCAATTGCTGGCGCGCTTTGTCGCGACCCATCCCGGTTACCTGTCCGGTGGCTGGAGTGCAGCGGTGGACCACGAAGCGCATCGAACTTTCATGAACTGGCTTGGCTGCGCCGTAGGCGCGGCACGCCATGACGCCGCCACGGCTGCGCTCGCCGCTGTCGCCCTGCTGCAACCCGCTGCACAGGCCAGTGTGCTGGGTCGATCCGAGAGGGT
>CAITQH010000204.1 GCA_903894475.1 uncultured beta proteobacterium | reverse complement strand
GCTGCATCGCCAAAACGACCGCTTTCATAGCCAACGCCCAGCAGGCGCGTGTTCCAGCTTCCCATCGTGGCGAAAACGCTGGCTGACTGCTCTTTCGAAGCCTGCTTCGAGAACAGATTGATGGAGCCGCCAAAGGTCGCGTAGCCGAAGTTGCTGGCGTTGCCCGGGCCCCGCTCCACCGTGGCACCACCAATGATGGTGCCAGGGAAGAACGACGTGGAATGATGGGCCGGGTTGTTGGTGTCGCCCCACGGTATGCCATCGAAGGTGATGTTGTATTGGTCATCACTGAAGCCGCGCAGGGTTACCTTGGTTTCACCCAGGCCCGGTCCATTGGCTGCCTCGCCCGACATGCTCGGGGCGATGTTGACAATGCGGCTGTATTCTGTGGTGGGGGCGACGGACAGGTCCATGAAATCGCGCGTGATGATGGACTGGGGCTGCGTCGCATCCAGACTGGCCTGTGACGGCGCAATAGACGAGGCGGTTCCCTTGGCGGCCGTGCCATAAGCACCGGATTGCACCGTGACGCTGACCGGTGCCAGTTCTACCATCGCCACTTGCTGGGCGTAAGCCGTTTGAATGCAGAGGGCCAAAGTGCTCAGGGCGAATGCAAGCTGGACGCAAGGTTTGCGCGCAACGTAGTAGATGGTTGACATGGTTGAATGAAAGTTGATTACAAAAGCGCTAATGTCATACATGAATGTGTCACACCGATGACATGAAAATTTCTCATCAGAGAGTTGCGCCAAATCAACGGTCGTTGACATTTCGGCCTGTTCAACCCGCATGGAATGGTTGATACTTCTCCGCTCGCTAAGGAAAACACGATGTCAAGAGACTTGAATAACATCAGGCGATTGTTCGCCAAGCTACAGCTCCGCTATGGCGATGATGATGAACTGGTCATGCAGTTGAAGAAGGAACTCGATGCACGCGAGGCCTTGAACCAGGATCGCAAACAGTGGTCGGTTCCGTACCGGGAATTCATCAAGCTTGTCGCCAGCCGTCCGGCGGCCACGCAAGCTGGTCCTCGGACGTCAGTGCATCAATGATTTGATGAAAACAGCTCCCGGAATTCAAAGTCCGCAGGAAATAGAACTCAAACTGGCTCTGCCGGGCGCTGATCCTTTAACGCTGGCTAGGCGGCTGACCCAAATTCCCATCCTGGCAAGGCGCAAGAGCGCCCGCCTGCACTTGCACAACATCTATTTCGACACACCCGATTCTGCGTTGCGGCAACAACGGGTTGCGCTGAGACTGCGGCGCGTGGGTGATACGGAAAAGCCGAAGTGGCTGCAGACGCTCAAGACCACCGGCCGATCCGACTCGGCGCTGAGTCAACGTGGCGAATGGGAGACTCCGCTGCGCAGTGCCAACTTGTCGCTCAAGAGTTTGCAAGCTACACCGTGGTCAGACCTGGATCCAGGCGGCAAGCTGTTTCGGACCTTGGCACCGGTCTTTGAAACCAGCTTTGAGCGAACCGTCTGGCTGCTGCGCCGGCCGGGCGGCTGCGTGGTCGAAGTGGCGCTCGACATCGGGCAGATCGTCCACGGCGAGCGCGCCACACCGATCTGCGAACTCGAACTTGAACTCAAAGCTGGCCCCGCAGCCGCCCTTTTTGAAGTTGCAAACCAGATCGCCGCCAGCATTGCCGTATTGCCAGCGTCTGCCAGCAAAGCAGAGCGCGGTTACGCATTGGCGCAAGGGGCTATCCATGCGCCATTGC
>CAITQH010000203.1 GCA_903894475.1 uncultured beta proteobacterium | reverse complement strand
GGGATGGCTGACCTCACGATGTCCGTGAACGTCAGCGCCCGCGAATTCAGGCAGCCGGACTTTGTTGAGGAGGTGGTGACCATCCTGGAGGCGACTGGGGCCGACCCGATGCGACTCAAGCTCGAACTCACCGAGAGCGTGCTGGTTGACAACGTGGAAGACATCATTTTCAAGATGAACGCGCTCAAGGACAAGGGAGTGTGCTTCTCGCTCGATGACTTCGGCACCGGCTATTCATCCCTTTCCTACTTGAAGAGATTGCCGCTGGACCAACTAAAGATCGACCAGGGGTTTGTCCGAGACATCCTCACCGACCCCAATGACGCCGCGATTGCCAAGATGGTGGTTGTGCTGGCCACCACCTTGGGCCTGGCGGTTATTGCCGAGGGCGTGGAAACGGAGCAGCAGCGCTGGTTTCTGGCGTCCATGGGCTGCGATAACTACCAGGGCTATTTGTTTAGCAAACCGCTGACGATTGAGGAGTTTGAGGTGTTTGCCCGGGATCGTTGAAGACCCACATTTACTTTCGCGGACAAGGGTGGGGCAAATGAATGCCGCCTTGCATGAGCATGGCCGTGCTATCCCACCTTCCCAACTTCGCTTATCGACCGATAGAAAACAGCGCCGCGTTGTTGATCGCAAACACAGCGCCATCAGCGCCAATCACGGTGGGTGTGTAGGCCTCTCCGACACCGCTGGTCAATTGAATACGCTCCGTGAATTGGTTCGTACCCATGTCCCAGCGATAAAGGTAGCCGTCCTCATTGTTGACCAGGATGGACTGGGTGAACGGATCGATGGCTGCCGTATTGATGCACCATTCCTTGAAACCGCCCGCGTATTGCGGATCCGGTGTCTGGCTCAAGATGGTCATGACTTCCTTCATCACCGGGATACCCGACAGGAAATCGTTTTGACTTTGACTTGGATCCAGCAGTGCCACGCGATTGAGTCCATCGCCGGACCCCTTGCCACCGTAATTGTTGTACTTGGTCATGAGCAGGTAGCTGGAGGATCCACGGTAGGAAGCGACCATAGCTGCCGGCACGATAGACGCGGTGTCGTCCCACCCAAAGGACCCCGGCAACCGGGTCTGTAACAGCGTGGCATCGAAATGCAGCAACCAGCCGCGTGAGTTATGGTCTGGCAGGTTAGCTTCCAGCACGCCATAAAAGACCTCACCATTGGGCGCAACGGTCGGCGAGGAAGTGCCATCGTCGTCAACCCAGGACGGCATGCCGGTCACAGGGTCGGTCAACCGCACCGCAGCTTTGGTGGTCAAGGTCGTGCTGTCCAGTGCCAGCAGGTAGCCCGATTGCCGGGTGCCCGCCACGACTGCGGTGTTGACCGCGACGTAGACGGTCTGGAAATCTCCGGAACAGGCGGGCGCACAGTTCATGACCACCTTGCTGACGCTGGCGTCGTTGCTGGCAGCGCGGGCGGAAACCCAACTGCCGCTGCCATCAGCGGCAATGCGGGCCAACCCGCTGACAAGGCCCGCAGGGTTGGCGCCGGTAACCGTAAATCCGAAAAAGATATTCCCGTCGGCATCCGCCGTGAGCGGGGTGTTGATGAACACCGTGTTGTCGAACGTGGCCTTGGCAGCGTCATAGGTGCCAGAGCCGTAGAAGATTGCCTGTTGCATGGTTGCTGCGCCGGCGTCGGCATCGTCGCACCACAGCAGCTTGCCACCGGAGCCCGGCATGTACAGCCGGTTCTTCTTGGTCAGCGTTACGCCAAAGCTGGGGGTCCAATCATGGCTGGGCAGGAGGTAATCGCTGACGGTCGTCCACAAAAGGGTCCCGACCGCCCCCGCATGGGCGTCAATTCTGAAGCCATTGGTGGCCCCGGTTTTCACCGGAACGATGACCGAGTTACTGGCGCTGACGACCGGCGAGCCGTAATGGATCAGTAGGTCACCTTTCGAATATTGAGGTTGCAGATCTACGGATGTGGTCCATTGGATGCGGCTCAGCGGCTGGGTCGCTATCGCCCCCTGTCCGGTGTGTTGCGCGTCCCTGCCATAGCCCCACCAGGCCGGTCCATTCAGGTGCGGCGTCGGCGTCGGGTTGCCCTTGTCTGAGCCTCCGCCACAGGCGGCCAAGGTTGCGGCAGACGCCAACACCAACAACACCCGGCGACGTGAGGTTGTCGCAAGACTTGAATCGGCCAAAACCTCAATGTGCGCAAAGTCGGGCATAGTCATCCAACAAGTAAGCAAAAAGGCCAGCGCCGCATGAGCACACACGGTGGCGTGATGTGGCATTTGTTCGCTGACATCGGTCAATGTAACACCGGCGTGACACCGGCGTGAGAATTTGGAATCAAAACGCCAATGGGTTGGCCCTGGCCAAGTTTTGTCGACATCTTGGTAGGGTCAATAGTTGGAAATCAAGTCGTCGCAGGCAAGGTATTGGTCACAACCTGCCCATTGCCTGCTCGACCGGTAGAGCGCCGCCTTTTCACGGCGCACACACATACCCGACGGTGGACTTTCAGAACTGGTCGCTCCAAAGCAGTCGCAGAAGATGCCTCAGCTTCGCGTCACGAACGCCTCAAACTCATCAATCGGCAGAGGTCTGCTGAACAGATAGCCCTGGAAGTTGTGACAGCCCAGAGCCGAGAGGAAGTCCCTCTGCGCCTCGGTCTCTACGCCCTCCGGGATGACGGTCAGCCCCAGGCTGTCAGCAAGGGCGACCACCATCTTCGCAATGGCGGCATCGTTGGGGTTGATCAGGATGTCGCGTACAAACCCTTGGTCGATCTTGAGTTGATCCAGCGGCAGACGCTGAAGGTAAGACAAGGATGAATAG
>CAITQH010000202.1 GCA_903894475.1 uncultured beta proteobacterium | reverse complement strand
TGCCGCTCGGTCTGCCCTCGGACGTGCTGCTGCGCCGACCCGATGTGCGCCAGGCCGAACAGCAGTTGCTCGCCGCCAACGCCAGCATGGGTGCTGCGCGTGCCGCCTTCTTCCCCCGGATCAGCCTGACTGGCAGCCTTGGCAGCGCCAGCACCGAACTCGGCGGCCTGTTCAGCGGCGGCCTGAACGCCTGGAGCTTTACGCCGCAATTGCTGCAACCGATCTTCGACGCGGGGCGCAACCAGGCCAACCTGAAGGTCTCGCAGCTGAACCGCGACATCGCCGTGGCTCAATATGAGCGCGCCATCCAGTCGGCTTTCAGGGAAGTTGCCGATGCCCTGGCCGGACGCGCCACACTGGGCGAGCAACTGCGCGCGCAGCAGGCCCAACTGCTGGCCGAACAGGACCGCTACCGCCTGGCCGAGTTGCGCTACCGCAGTGGCGCTGCCAGTTACCTGGACGCCCTGGATGCCCAGCGCTCCCTGTTTGCCGCGCAGCAGGCAGAGCTGCAGGTGCAGACACAGTATCTGCAAAATGGGGTGACGCTGTACCGGGTGCTGGGCGGCGGATGGACGGCCAATAGCCAAACGCCTTGAGGGTCCCTTGCGCCTGCGGGTCGGCCTCCCGTGGCGCATCTGTCGCTGATCTGCGCGCGTTTGAAACGGCGCGCGACGCGACGATAATCCTGCGATGACTAGCAAGAACGATCGCACTGGAACGGTCTATGTCGTGGACGATGACCCGACCGTGCTGAGGATGCTCGAAGCAATGATCGCCACTCTGGGCGTGGAGGTTCGGGCGTTCGCTTCAGCCAGGGAGTTCCTCGATGAATACCATCCGGCGCCGCTTGAGTGTCTGGTTTGCGATCTGCGCATGCCCGATATCGATGGCGTCGAACTGCAGAAAAGACTGAAGGCCATTGGCGCCCCCTTGCCAATGATCTTCCTGACCGGTTTCGCCGAAGTGAGCGTTGCGGTGGAAGCGATGCGGCAGGGCGCGCTTGATTTTCTGGAGAAGCCTTTCAGTGCCCAGGCCTTGCTGGCAAAGATCACTGCGGGGCTTGCCAGCAGCGAGAGTCAACACACCCGCTGGCGTGAAGATCAGGCCAGACAGGCGCGCACGGCACTGCTCTCGCCCCGGGAGCGCACCATCGCTCGCCTCGTTGTAGACGCCAGGTCGAGCCGGGAGATTGCGGACCTGCTGCACCTGAGCGTGCGCACGGTAGAGAACCACCGGACCCGGATCATGGAGAAGCTGCACGTCGAGTCGACGGTCGAACTCGTCAAACTGTTTCTCTGAGCGCGTCCTTGGGCGCTAATGCAGGCGTGTCTTGGGTTCGAGCTGTCTGGCAACGGCCTCAAGCAGAACCTTCGCCGGCACCGGCTTGATGAGAAGTTGACGCAGGCCGAGCTTTAGCGCCGTATCCTCGTCGACGGAAGCGCTGTATCCGGTGCTCATGATGATCGGAATGTCGGCGCGCAGCGAGAGCATCTGGCGTGCAAGATCGGTGCCGATCAGGTCCGGCATGGTTTGGTCCGTAATGACCAGGTCGACGCAATAGGGGTTGGCTCTAAACAGGCGCAGTGCCTCGGTGGAACTGGTCAGGCCCGTGACCTTGCAACCGATCTTTTCCAACAACTCCGTAAAGACGGCGACAATCGCGGCTTCGTCGTCCACCACCATCACCTTGGCGAAAACCTGAACTTCCTTGGCTGGCAATTCAAGGGTTTGGCTGACGGGCGGGCCGTCCATCGTCTCGGCAGGCAAATAGACAATGAACTCGCTGCCGACGCCCAGTCCGGTGAGAACCTCGATATGGCCGTTGGCCGAGTGAACGATCCCGTTCAATACCGTGAGTCCCAATCCGCTTCCGCTGCCAACAGCTTTGGTGGTAAAAAAGGGATCAAAAATCCTCAATCGGTTTTCGGGTGAAATCCCGACGCCGTTATCCCGCACAGAAATCATCAGATAACTGCCGCAGAAAGCTTGGCGACAGGATTCGCAGTGCCTGGTCGAGTCGATGCTGATGGAGTCCACGTTGACGCTGATCGTCCCGACCCCCTGTATGGCGTCACGCGCATTGATTCCCAGGTTCATCAATATCTGATGCAGTTGCACCGCACCGATCACGGCCCGCGGCAAGCCATCAGCGATCTCGGTCTTGAACTTGATCGAGCTCGGCATGGTCGAATGCAAGAGTTTGGCTACTTCCGTCACGATCGGTTCTACCAATGTCGCTTCGCCAACCAGTTCCTCTCGACGACTGAATGAAAGCAACTGCTGAACCACCTCTTTGGCTCGGATGCCGGCCTTCAGAATTTCAAACAAATAGCCGCTTAACTTTGAGTTTTGGTCGATCTCGGCTGACATTTGCATGAGCTCGGCATAGCCAAGAATGGAGGCCAGGATATTGTTGAAATCGTGAGCGATTCCACCCGTGAGGTGGCCGATCAGTTCCATCTTCTGGGCTTGCTGCAGCTGCTTTTCAAGAACCCCTTGCTCCTGCTCCCTCGCCAGGCGTTGCGTGATGTCACGGCGATAGCACAGAGCGCCAAAAATCTTGTGTTGCGAATCACGCAGCGGTGTCTTGAAGGTGTCAAAAATCATGGTCTCACCAGATTCAGTCAACACCTTGTCATACGGCAAATGAATCGACTCACCGCGAAAAACCGCCTCGTCATAGTCGTGCAGGCCCAGGATGCCATTTTCGGGACTGCCCAGGCACCAGAGATGCGGCAGAAAGTCTGTATCAAGTTGATTCCTCATCGCATCGGGAGACTGATTGAAGGCTTTGGCAAAAGGCTCATTGACGAGCATGAAGCGGTTATCCTGATCCTTCACAAAAATCCAGTCCGGGGTCGAGTCGATCACCGCCTGCAGCAGTATTTTCGATTGGAGAACGGCTTCGGCCTTTTGAATGTGCTCGGTGATGTTTTCCTTGATCGCCAGGTAGTGGGTAATCTGTCCATCGCTCTGGCACACGGGTGACACATTGACTGACTCGGTATAGAGCTCCCCATTCTTTCGCCGGTTGATAAATTGACCTTGCCAGGCCTCCCGGCGACCCAGTGTTTCCCACATCTGGACGTAGCTGGCCTCTGGTGTCAGTCCGGATTTCAGCATCCGCGGGTTCTGCCCGATCACTTCCTGCGCGCTGTAGCCGCTGACTTCGCAGAACGCCGGGTTGACGTACTCGATACGGGCGTGGATGTCTGTGATGACCACGCTCTGGGAGGTTTGCTCCATTGCCAGTGCCAGTTTGAGCAACTGCTCCTGGGCGGCCCGAAGATCGGTAACGTCACGCGCGGTCGAGTACCTGAGCTCGCTCTGCGGGTCGGCAATGGCACGCCAGGACAGCGTCCGGATCGATCCGTCCTTGCAGCGATAACGGTTCTCAAAGTCAAGCGTCACGCTGCCCTGCAACTGTCGCTGAACCTCTTCGTAGGTTGCCTGTCGGTCTTCGGGCAGGATCAATTCTGAAAAGGGCCGCGCCATCAGTTCGGCTTCGGAGTAACCCAGCACTCTGGAGAAAGCGCCATTGACCCGCTTGAAGTAACCATCCAGACCGGTGATGGCCATCATGTCGTGTGAAAGCGAAAAAAAGGTCTCGAACAGTTCCAGGTCCAATTGAGCCTGCTTGCGCTCGGTGATGTCCAGGCAGGTTCCGACGTAGCCCTTGAATTCTCCATCGTCATCAAGCCGCGGGTGCCCGACGTCGAGAATCCATCGCACCTGTCCGTCATGGCGCAGGAATCGGTACTCCAAAATGAAAGGCTTGTGTGCCTCAAAATCGCTGACATAGCTCGCCAGGCATGCAGCCGCATCGTCCGGATGAACGCCCTTCGTCCAGCCCTGGCCCAACTCCTCTTGCATGCTCCTGCCGGTAAAGTCCAGCCAGGTCTTGTTGACCCAGGTGCACTGCTTGTCGGTGTCGGTGGCCCAGATCATGGCGGGCGACAAGTCGGCAATAAAGCGAAAACGGTCTTCGCTGTCGCGCAGGGCCTGCTCCGCGCGGCGGCGCATCACAATTTTCTGCACTTCACCGGCGACCATTTGCAACTGCTTGCTGTCCTCTGCCGTATATTCATCGGCCTTGTTGCCAACTCCTACGATCATGCGCACCCGATCGCCATCGAGAACCGGTGTGCTCATGTGCCGCAGCAAATGGGAGTGCCCCGCGGGGCAGGTCTTCTTGCCCGTCATATTCTGGTAGTCGTTGTGGATGATGGTCTGGCGCGTCCTGGCGCAGTCGGCCCAGATGCCAGCCTCTGAAATCGGATAGTGACTGTTGTAACTGCTGCTGCAATGCTTGAGCGCTTCGCTATTCCAGGTCACCAGAGAAATCGTGTCCTGGTCTTCATTGAGCAGGTGCAGGTAGCCGATTTCGCTGCCGGTCGCTTTGACTGCGATATCAAGGGCGAGGTCGCAAATCTGACGCTCGGTCCTGGCGACTGACTTTTCAGTAAGGTCCAGCAGGAGGTTCAGGATCTCCTGCTGGTGGCGTTGTTTGGCCAGCACTGCATCGAGTTGCGCGTGATAGCGTTCCTCCCTCTGCAGCAGCAAGCGTTCGACCAGCAGTTTGTGCCGTCTGCTGACCATCAGCACGGCCATCACGCAAGCCTGCGCCAGCAGCGCGGCGAGTGCCAATTCAATCCACCCACTGTGGTCCTGCCAGATCGTCGATAAGGGGGCAGGCGTCGCCAAGGTCGCATCGGCTGCCCACAGCGCGGGTGAAAAAAAGATCGGCGGCACCATCAGGCATCGGGCGAACAAGCCATGGCGCTTGAAAACGCCAGACCAGCGGGCCCGACTTGCCACTTGACTAACACTGCTTGCAATTTGCATTTGGTGTGTGAGGCCCGGGATGGCGACACGTCCAGAGAGTTCATCGGAGCCCTGAATCTACGTGACATTGCTTGCCTGCACAAGGTGTCAGGTGCGCCGGCAGTCCAAACGTCCCCGAAAGATGCCTCAAATTGGTGGTATCCCACCAGATGCGCTGAGTATTTTTACTCTAAGCCGATTGGCAAAACTCAAGGACCATGCGCTCATCGCAGTCAATCGTTTCCTTCATCAACATCAACCGCAGCAACGAGTAAGCATGAACAAGAATGTCGTGATCGAACTCGCCAGACGCTACTTCATAGCTGACGTCGGCATGAGCATGCCCAATTTGATCCGCAAGATCCAGGTCGCCCAGGGCAACCCGCAATGCTTTGCGACCGGAAAGCTCAGTTGCGATCAGGCGCCGTGCCCCTGGCGCGAGGACTGTCTGCCCAGGTCTGACGTTGACGACTCCCGATTGGCCGCCTGAATCACTAGCCAAGCCATGAGCAAATCCATCATGATTGTTGACGACTCCAGACCGACGCGGATGGTCTTGAAGAGCGCGTTGGAAGGTGCCGGCTACGAGGTAATCGCGTGCTGCGACGGCACCGATGCCCTGGACAAGCTTACCGGGCAGAAGGTGGACCTGATCATCAGCGATATCCATATGCCCAAAATGGATGGCATCAGCTTCCTGAAGGCGGTCAAGCAGATGCCCGCCTACAAGTTCACGCCAATTGTGATGCTTACCGTCGAATCGGCGGAATCCAGAAAGTACGAGGGCCAGATCGCTGGCGCGAAAGCCTGGGTTTGCAAGCCCTTCGAGCCGGTTCAATTGCTTGACGCTGTGCGTCGACTGTGCCTGCCATGAAAAACAAAACTGTGTTGCGCATCGATGGTGAACTCACCATCTTCCGGGCCGCCGAACTCAAGCCGGTGCTGCTGGCAAAGCCGGCCCCGAACGAGATCGAGCTCTCGGGCGTGACGGAAATAGACATTGCCGGCGTCCAACTGCTGATGCTGGCCAAGAAAACGGCTTTGGCTGACGGGCGATCTCTGCGGCTGGTGGCGCACAGCGCGCCGGTGCTTGAAGTCTTCGAGCTGCTCAACCTGGCCGGATATTTCGACGAGCCTCTGATCGTGAGTTCTCGCCCCCGCAAAGGCCGCAAGTCCGGCCCTGCCAAGAAGCGAGGCTCCCATGAATCTTGATGACGCACTGGAGACGTTTATCGTCGAATGCCGTGAACTGCTGCAGGACATGGAGACGGCGCTGCTGGGGGTGGAGCAGGCCGCAGAAAAAGACGAAATGG
>CAITQH010000201.1 GCA_903894475.1 uncultured beta proteobacterium | reverse complement strand
GCCGATGCCGCCATCGAGATCATGGGTGTCTGCGCCTCGGCGGCGACATCAATCATGGCCAGCGAATTCGGTGTGGTGGTCGAACCCAGCAATACATCGACCTTGTATTCATTGATCAGCTTGCGAGCGTTGGTCACCGCTGCTGTGGTGTCCGATGCGTCATCGAGAACGATGTAGTTGATCTTCTGCCCGGCGATGGTGGTGGGCATCAGGGCGATCGTATTTTTCTCCGGGATGCCCAGGGAAGCGGCAGGACCGGTTGCCGATACCGTGACACCCACGTTGATGTCGGCATACGCCGCGGTCGCCATTGCCAATGCGGCCAGCATCGGCAGTGTTTTCTTCAAGCTCATTGTCTATCTCCTGTTGGTAGTGATGTGGAAGCAGATCGCGTGCGGCGGATCGATGGCCGAGCTACCGGGTCAAGCCGCACGGCACCCAGTTCAGCCGAAAACAAAAGAGCCAACGGCAATGCCGTCTCTGTGCAGGAAGAATTGTCCATGTCAGCGCTCATGTTAATTTCAATATGCTATGCCAAGCCATTATCTTAATCACCAGTGCGCCCCGGTTGCACCGGGGTTTACCAGCAGGAAGCAGAAATTGGATCGGGCCCTAGCTGTCGTAGCGCGGAGGATCAGGATCCTGATCCCAGTTGGCTGCGGGCTGCGGAACCTTCTTGAGCCAGGCCTGCACCATCTCGATGTGCTCGGCTTCTTCCTGCTGCAGTTCGAGCGCCGCCTTGCGCACCGATTCGACCGTGGCCAGACTTGCCAGTTTGCCAAAAAAGCGTTCGGCCCGCTGCTCATTGAGCAAGGCCAGCTGGAGCACGTGCCAGGGTTGCATCAGGTAGTGCAACTCGTCGTCCGACGCTGACTCGGGCGCTTCAAGACCGGTCAGCAAAGGGGCCGTGCGCAAGCCCGAGGGTGCTTGGCTCCAACCCATCTCGCTCATGATCTGATTGGCATGTTTGCCTTCGACCTCAGCCATCTTGCGAAACCACTGCGCCACTTCGGCATTATTGTGGGTGTCCATCATGTCGGCAAATTCGTTGTAGCGCTCGGCTGCATCGAGCTCCATCTGCAGCGCTTGCGCCATGAATTGTTCCAGCGTGTCGGGCAGCCTTGCGGCGTCGGAGGTATGGTTATTCATAGCGCAAACTCCGCTTCCAGTTCGGCCACACTGCCCCGACTCTCGCGCACACAGGCCTGGTACGGCGCCCGGTTGCCAGCGTACAGAACACCGATATTCAGGCCGTCATCGGTCATGAGGCGCCGGGCGGCGCGTCCGGCATCGTCGGTGGCTTGCACCGGGGCTGGTCGCACCAGCTTGCGCCAGTCACGTTGCTCCGGGCGGAAGGTCACACAAGGGCTCAGTATTTCGACAAAGGAAAAGCCGGGGTGTTGCATTGCCTTGGCAATGATGTCGGCCGTGCCGTGCAAGTCGCCGGCAAAGGCCCGCGCCACGAAGTTCGCGCCCGAGGCCAGCGCCACGACCGGCGGGTTGAAGACGCGCACACCGGTGCCGCCGGGCGAAAGCTTGGAATCCCAATCTGGTTCGGTCGTGGGCGAGGGCTGGCCTTTGGTCATGCCGTAAACATGGTTGTCCATCACCAGGTAAGTCATGTCCACATTGCGCCGGCAGGCATGCAGAAAGTGGTTGCCGCCGATCGAATAACCGTCGCCATCGCCACCCGCCACCAGCACTTGCAAATCAGGCCGCGCCACCTTGAGGCCGGTGGCAGCAGCCAGCGAGCGGCCATGCACGCCGTGAAAACCGTAGCAGGTGGTGTAAGCCGGAATACGCGATGAGCAGCCAATGCCGGAAACCACTGCGCAATCTTTCGGTGGCACGCCCATGATGGCCAGCGCCTTGGTGACTGAACTCAGCACCGTGTAGTCGCCACAGCCAGGGCACCAGATCGGCTTGTAGCTCGACTTGAAGTTGGCAGCGGTCAGAACCTTGACGGGTACTTCTGCCACTTCGTTGACAATATCGTTCATTGTGCTTTCCTCCAGTCAAGCAGGGCGTTCAATAATTCTCCGGGACGCAGCGGCAAGGGCCCGGGTCGGTGGTAGCTGGCGGGGCGCTGCGGGAAGTCGTACCAGGCGCGCAGGTAACGGTACAACTGGGCACCGTGGTTCTGCTCCACCACGATGACATGTTTGACGCCCTGCAGCGCTGCGGCCATCTGCTCCGGTCGGGCCGGTGCCAGCAGACGCAATACCATCAGACGCAGACTGACACCCATGGCGCGGGCGCGGGCCACAGCCTCACGCACCGGACCCGAGCTTGAACCAAACGTGATCACCACGGCATCGGCATCGCCTTCTATGTCAGCCCAGTACGGACCGTAGTCGTGCAGCGCGAGCTTGCGCTCGCGCTTGTTGAGTTGCAGCACATGGTCCTTGGACTGGCTGCTGGGAATACCGGCTTCGGAATGTTCCAGGCCGTCGGCCGTATAACTCACGCCTTCTGTTCCCGGAATGGCCATGGGTGATACACCGGAGTCCGTGTTGCGGTAGCGCTTGTAGTCCGGTGCGTTGGCTGGCGCTGTCAGCCGTTGTGTGACACCACTGCTGTCAAGTGGGCGGTCGATGATGGCGCGCGACTGTCCCATGTACTGGTCCGACAGCACAATCGCTGGCGCCTGCAGGGCCTCGGCCAACTGCACCGCCCACTGGGTCGCGCCCAGGCAATCCGAGATCGAGCTCGGTGCCACGACCAGCCGCGGTGCATCACCATGCAGGCCACTCACCGCAAACGAGAGGTCACTCTGTTCGCTCTTGGCTGGAATACCGGTGGACGGACCACCGCGCATCACATCCACGATGACAATCGGAACCTCGGCTGCGACGGCCAGACCAATCGCCTCGGTCATCAGGGCCAGTCCCGGGCCTGCCGTGGCAGTCAGCGAAGGCACGCCGCCGTACGAGGCACCGATGATCATATTGATGGACGCCAATTCGTCCTCGGCCTGCAACAAGGTGCCGCCGACCTTGATCAGTTGCGGCGCCAGCCACTCCAGCACCTCGGTTGCCGGTGTGATCGGATAGGCCGCGACAAAACGCACGCCACCGCGGATCGCGCCCAGACCGGCAGCTTCGTTGCCACTGATCATCCAGCGCTTGGTAGTGGATGCGCCAGCGTCTTGCAGTTGCGCCATCGGTCCGCCATCTTTCGCCAGTTGCTCGGCCACACCCGCAGCAGCTTGCGCACCTCTGGCCACTGCCAGCAGATTGGCCTCCAGCGTGTCCGGCTTCTTCCACGACTCGCGCACCGCATCCTGCAAGGCCTGCAGTGGCAGGCCGGCCAGCGTGCCGGAGATCCCCAGCGCCAGCATATTGATCCAGCAACCCGGAATTTCCTTGGCCATCTTCTTCAGGCTAAGGGGAATGTAGCGCGCCCCCGTGGCCTTGAATACCTCCGGCGCCTCACCTTCGTCGGGGTCACCGATGAGCACGCTGCGCGCTCCGAGCACGATCTCGTCGGCAAAGCGATTGACGTTCTGCCAGTCAATCGCCAGCAACAGGTCAAATCCGTCATCGAGCGAACTGATCGGCTGCGGCCCCAGGCGCACCAGTGCGGCTGCCTCGCCACCCCGAATCTGCGGCCCGCTGGTGCGTACCATCAGTCCATAGGCACCCGCCTTGGCGGCAGCAGCCAGCAGCACAGTGCCAGCGGTCATGACGCCGCTGCCACCGCTACCCGCCAGTGCTATTGAAACACTGGTTGGGGCCGAAATTTGTTCTTGCAAGTTGCTCTCCTTCGATTTAAAACCTTGCGGGACCGACCAAAAGGTGTTTAGTTTGACTCAAATCAGCCGCCGTTCATCGATTTTCAAAACTTTTTCTGGCATTGATGGTATTTAGGTACTAATATACGACAATTAAAAAAAGTCCACTCTATCCATCTTTAAGCAGGAGACAAGACATGAGCATCCAAGCCTACCGTTGGCAAATGAACAAGCCGGGTGAGCCGTTCGAGCGGATCGCCTTCAGCGCTGTAGCCGCGGCCGGAGAAGTGGTGGTGGCGATTGCCGGATGCGGCGTCTGTCACACCGATCTGGGCTATTACTACGATGGTGTGCGGACCAATATCGCCCTGCCCCTGACCCTCGGGCACGAGATCAGCGGCCACGTGGTGGCAGCCGGCGCCGGTGCGCAAGACTGGCTCGGCAAAGCGGTGATCATCCCGGCCGTGCTGCCCTGCGGTGAATGTGATTTGTGCAAGCGCGGACTGGAGCCGATCTGCCGCGCGCAAAAAATGCCCGGCAACGACATTCAAGGTGGTTTTGCTTCGCACATTGTGGTGCCCGGTCGCGGCCTGTGCGAAGTCGACGAAAAGCGCCTTGCCGCCATCGATTTGAATCTGGCGCAAGTTTCCATCATCGCCGACGCGCTCACCACGCCTTACCAGGCAGTGCGTCGTGCTGGCGTCACACCTGGCAGTCTGGCGGTTGTGATCGGCGCCGGTGGCGTTGGCGGCTACTGCGTTCAGGTGGCGCGCGCCTTCGGTGCCAAGGTGGTGGCGATCGACGTCGATGACGAAAAACTCGCCGCCATCGCAGCGCATGGCGGCGCGTCACTCACACTGAACGCCCGCAACCACGACACCAAGGCCCTGAAGGCCGCGATTCAGGCCTTTGCCAAGCAGAACGGCTTGCGCAGCACCGAGTGGCAGATTTTCGAATGTTCCGGCACCGCCGCCGGGCAGTTGTCGGCCTTTGGCCTGCTGGTGCATGGTGCTACCCTGTCGGTGGTCGGCTTCACCATGGACCGTGTGGAAGTCCGCCTGTCCAACCTGATGGCATTCGACGCGCGCGCTTTGGGCAACTGGGGCTGCCCGCCGGAGTACTACCCGGCCGCACTCGATCTGGTGCTCGAAGGCAAGGTGCAACTGGCACCTTTTGTTGAAGAGCACCCGCTTGACAACATCAACCAGATCTTTCCTGCCGTACATCACCGCGAGATCAAGCGGCGTGCTGTGCTGATACCGGCGTGATGAATGCGAACACGTGACCCATTTAGCTGTCATTGCCGCCGCTCGTTGTCATTGCGGGCTCGACCCGCAATCCAGTGCGCCCAAGAAGGCATGGATGCCGGATCGAGTCCGGCATGACAACCCTTTTCTGCCCGCAATGACAGCCCTTTTGCACGCAATGACAAACCCAATCAAGTCAACTTAAGGAGCACACCCATGACACGCGAGTTCAAGAACCACGACCTGGTCGATGACATTTCCAAGCCTGGCGTCAAATTTGAAAAGCGCCCGGCACGCATGCCCGATGGCAGCGCCGTACCCGGCCTCTTCAACGCCTGGATCACACTGGACAACCCAAGCCAGTACAACTCCTACACGACCGACATGGTCAAGGGCGTCATCCTGGCCATGCGCGCTGCAGCCAATGCGCGCGACGTGGTCTGCGTCGTCTTCACCGGCGCCGGCGACAAGGCCTTTTGCACAGGCGGCAACACCAAGGAATACGCCGAATACTACGCGGGCCATCCGCAGGAATACCGTCAGTACATGCGGCTGTTCAACGACATGGTCAGCGCCATTCTGTTGTGCGACAAGCCGGTGATCTGCCGGGTCAATGGCATGCGTATCGGCGGCGGCCAGGAAATCGGCATGGCCTGCGACTTCTCGGTCGCCCAGGATCTGGCGCGCTTCGGCCAGGCCGGCCCCAAGCATGGCTCGGCACCGATTGGCGGCGCCACTGACTTCCTGCCCGTGATCGCCGGCGCCGAGCGGGCCATGGCGGCCTGCGTGCTGTGCGAGCCGTTCTCGGCGCACAAGGCAAGCTGGATGGGCATCCTGACCGATGTCGTGCCGGCGCTCAAGGTCGATGGCAAGTTCGTTGCCAATCCGCTGGTGGAGACCAAACAGATGGTGGACGACCATGGCCGCTTCTGCTTTGGCGAACCCAAGACCGGCGACGCGCTGAAGGAAGGCAAGGCCCTGATGGCGCGCGGCACTGTGGACCTGTCCATGCTCGACGCGAGAGTCGAGGAACTGTGTTCCAAGATCCTGCTGACCTTCCCGGATTGCACCACCAAGACCCTGGAAGAGCTGCGCAAACCCAAGCTCGAAGCCTGGGACAAGAACAAGGAAAACTCGCGCGCCTGGCTGGCCCTGAACATGATGACCGAAGCGCGCGCCGGCTTCACCGCTTTCAACGAAGGCACCAAGGACGATCGCGAAGCCGACTTCGTCTTGCTGCGCCAAAAGCTGGCCGCCGGAGAGAGCTGGGTCGGCCCGCTGCATGACTCGATTCAGCCCAAGGCCAAACGCAAGGGTTGAACGCAGCGATGGCCGGTAACACTCATGGTGTCACTGCGGACTTTTGCCTTGTCATTGCGGACTTTTGCCTTGTCATTGCGGACTCTTGCCTTGTCATTGCGGACTCGATCCGCAATCCAGTGTTCGCGAGGCACTGGATCCCGGATCAGGTCCGGGATGACAAACTCGGGGTCCGGGATGACAAACTCGGGGTCCGGGATGACAGCTGTCGAGTCCGGAATGACAGACTCAGGAATTGAATCGATATGACTGAAACAAACACGACCTCCCCCCTCAAAGTCTGGCTTGATCGCGATGGCGCGCTGTTGCGCCTGCGGCTGGACCGTCCGAAAGCCAACATCGTCGACGCCGCGATGATTGCCTGTCTGCAGGCAGCCTTCGATGCACATCGTGCGTCACCAGGCTTGCGCGGCGTGCTGCTCGATGCGGAAGGAACGCATTTCAGCTTTGGCGCCAGTGTGGAAGAGCACCTCGCCGAACGCTGCGCCGGCATGCTTGCTGCGCTGCATGCACTGATCCTCACCATGGTCGAGTTCCCGCTGCCGATCCTGACGGTGGTACGCGGCCAGTGTCTGGGCGGTGGACTTGAAGTGGCGCTGGCCGGGGGCCCCATCTTTTCAACGGCTGACGCAAAGCTCGGTCAGCCTGAAATGAGCCTGGGTGTGTTTGCGCCGGCCGCTTCCTGTTTGCTGCCCTACCGCGTCAACCAGAGCGACGCCGAAGACCTTCTTTTTTCCGGTCGCTCGATCAGCGGCGTCGAGGCCAAGGCCATGGGCCTGGTGCAGACCGTTGCCGACGACCCCGAGAGTGCAGCCCTGCAGTATTTTGACCAGCATCTCGCGCCCAAGAGCGCGGCAGCACTGGCCTGTGCGGTGGCCGCCGCGCGGGGACCGCTGATTCGCAGTCTGCGCGCACGCTTGCAGGAAGTCGAGACCCTTTACCTGGACCGCCTGATGAAAACACACGATGCGAACGAGGGGCTGGCAGCCTTTCTGGCGCGGCGCGCACCCAGCTGGACGCACGCCTGATGGCGTTGCGCCAGCACAGTCAGGATTGATCGATAGAAACACCGTCTGACAGAGGACCAGAAATATGCGTTACGGAGAAATAGGCTTTGACCTGGAAGTGGACCTCACGCGAGGCAGCATCGACCGGGTCGAGACCGACCCGAACGACACCAGGTTGTTCATGGGTGGGCTCGGCACCAACGCCAAGATCATGTGGGACCGGGTTCCAGCCGAGACGGATGCTTTCTCCCCTGAAAACCTGCTGATCTTCAGCAGCGGCCTACTGTGTGGGACGGCGGCACCAGGCAGCAACCGGACCATCGTCTCGACCATCTCGCCGCAAACCAAGCTGATGGCGTATTCCATGATGGGCGGCTTCTTTGCACCCGAACTCAAGTACGCCGGCTACGACAAGATCGTCATCAGCGGCAAGTCCGAGGAACTGGTTTACCTGTGGATCAATAACGACAAGGTTGAAATCCGTGACGCCTCGCACCTCAAGGGCCTGGGCGCCACCGAAACCTCCGAGGCCATCCGCCGGGAACTGAAAGACCCCGACATTCAGGTCGCTGCCATTGGCCTGGCCGGCGAGAACCGTGTCTTCTTTGCTTCGATCGAGCAGGGGCGCTCCAGCGCAAGCCGCGGCGGCATTGGTGCCGTGATGGGCGACAAGGGCCTGAAGGCCGTCGCCGTGCGCGGCACCAAGGACATCAACGTCGCTGACCCTGTCAAGTACATGGAACTGTGCGACGGCGTTCTCAAGTACATCAAATATCGCGCCGACCATCCGATCCAGGGTGTGCCGCCGATTCTGCAGGGCCTGGGTTCACCGCAGGAAATGGCCATCGTCGATGAAGAATGGCACACCACCAACTTCACCTGGGGCAATTCACGCACCCGGCGCAAGGATTTCTGGACCCATGAAATCGAGCAGAAGTGGAAGGAAACCCAGGAGAACGTGCGCACACGCCTGATCAGTTGCCACAACTGCCCGATGAAGTGCGGCGCCACCATCTCGGTGCCGGGTCTGCCAACCTACATGATGAAGTGCTATTCGAAGCTGACCTACACCATGGCAGCCTTCTCGGACCTGGACTTTGGTTTCAAGATAGCGCAAAAAGCCACCGAGTATGGCGTCGACGGTTTCTCTGCACCGCAGGCGATGGCTTTCGGCCTGGAACTGCTGGAGGCCGGCATCCTGACCATGGAAGACTTCCCCGGTATGCCCGAGGATACCGAGGGACGCTTTTACTACCTGCTGGAAAAGATGGTGCGCCGTGAAGGCATCGGCGACTACCTGGCCGACGGTACCTACTGGGCCGCGCGTCGCATCGGCAAGGGCGCGGAAAAGTACGATCACAACACCATCAAGAAGCACGAGCAGTTGCCGCTCAAGCTCGGCATGCTCAATCCGGTCTACTACCTGATGTACTCGACCGGCGAGAAGATCAACATCACGCAGATCGAAGGCCAGTTTCCGCAGGAGCCTTTTGCCACGCGCGAGTTGCGCGAAGAGTTTGTCAAGGACTGGTTCCAGGTGCCCGACGAGAAGTTCAAGAAGTACTACGTCGATTGGGAGCCACGCGGCGAAATGTCCAATCCCTACTACCCGACGGTCGAGGCCAGTTGCGAGATCGTCGACTGGATGGAGAAGATGCACTACATCGACGACGCCCTGGGCATGTGCGCCGGTCTCTCATCGTTCCCGCTCAAGCCGCCCTACCACATCCACAACTATGCGGAGTTCGTCACCGCCGGCACCGGCATCAAGATGAGCAAGGACGATGTGTGGAAGTCAGCAACGCGTACCCGCACCCTGATGCGCGCACTCAATGTGCGCCGTGGCCTGCGCCGGGTCGACGACAAGCCACCGGAGGACCACTGGAGGAAGCGCTTCCCCGATCTGGAGAAGGAGTTACTGGACCAGTACTACAAGCTCAAGGGATTCAACGATCAGGGCATTCCGACCAAGGAATCGCTGCACGACCTTGAAATGGATTTCGTCGCCGAAGAATTTGAGCAGAAGGGGATTTACGGCCATGGCTAAGGTCAAGAAAATCGTCAAGTCGATCACCATTGACGCCGACAAATGCAACGGCTGCAAGGCCTGCGAGGTGATCTGTTCTTCGTGGCACGCAACGCCGCGCTACAGCAGCAACAACCCGGCGCGTTCACGCATCCGCATCGTGCGCCTGCCGCTGCGCGACATCTACCTGCCGGTCTACGCCGGCGAGTACACCGAGTCGGAATGCACCGGGCGCGACAAGTACATCATCGACGGCAAGGAATACAACGAATGCGATTTCTGCCGCGCCTCCTGCCCTTCGCGCGACCTGTTCAAGGAACCCGATTCGGGCCTGCCGCTCAAGTGCGACATGTGTGAGGAGACACCGGCGCTGGACCAGCCCAAGTGCGTCGAGTGGTGCCATGCCGAGGCCCTGATTTACGTCGAGCGCGAAGAGGAAGTCGAAGAGGATCAGCCCAAGCTCGGCGATGTCGAGATCGGCATCGGCGCCATGATAGATAAACACGGTTTGCAGCAAGTGCTGGACACCCTGGCAAGAATGTCGAAGGCCTGAGGCATGGAAACCGTAGCCCCCCAAAAAGAAATCATCGATGCCATCAAGGCAGCCGGTGGCGATGCTTTCAAATCCTGTTACCAGTGCGGCATGTGCGATACCGTCTGCCCGTGGAACAGGGTTTCCAAATTCAGCATGCGCAAACTCGTGCGCGAAGCCACTTTCGGCCTGACCGAGATCGACAGCGAGGACATCTGGCGCTGCACCACTTGCGGCAAATGTCCGCAGGTCTGTCCGCGCGACGTCAAACAGATCGAGTCCGGCGTCGCGCTGCGCCGCGTCGCCACGGAGTATGACGTCTTCGCCGGCGGCGCCTCGCCAATTCCGGGTGTGGCTGCCAGCCTGCGGGCTGAGGGCAATCCGTTCGGCGAAGCGCGCTCCAAGCGGGCCGACTGGGCCAACGGCTTGGGTGTCAAGCGTTTCGAGGAGGGCATGGAAGTCATGTACTCCCCCGGCTGCTACCTTTCGTACGATCCGCGCGGCAAGAAGATCGCCAAGGCCACGGTCGAGATACTGCAGGCGGCGGGCGTGAACTTCGGCATCCTCGGCACCGACGAGAGTTGCTGCGGAGAGAGCATCCGCAAGACCGGCGATGAGAAATTGTTTCGCACGCTGGCGCGGCAGAACATTGGTCAACTGGTCGGCAACGGTGTCAAGAAGATCCTGGTTTCGTCGCCGCACTGCTATCACAGCTTCAAGAACGAGTACCCCGAGTTCATGGTGCATTTCGAGGTGGTGCACATCACCGAATTCATCCACCAGTTGATTGGCGAGGGCCGCTTGAAGCTGACCAAGGAAGTCGCCAAGAACGTCACCTATCACGATCCCTGCTACCTGGGCCGTCACAACGGCATCTTCGATCAGCCACGCGAAGCACTCAAGAGCGTGCCGGGACTGCAATTGACCGAGATGGCCGAGAACCGCAAGAACAGCTTCTGCTGCGGCGGTGGCGGCGGTCGCATCTGGATGGAAACGCCCAAGGGCGAGCGCTTCTCCGACGTGCGCCTGGAGCAGGCGGCCGTGACCGGCGCGCAGGTCCTGGTGACATCCTGTCCTTACTGCATCACCAATTTCGAAGACAGTCGCTTGGGCCGTGCTGACGGCGGTGCCTCGATCTCTATCTTGGACATCACCGAAATCATCCGCGAAGCAATCTAGCCGAGGACACCAACGTGGAATTTGGACTCTTACAGCAGCAATGGAACACGCAGAACGTGTTTCGTCCGGCGGACGACAACATGGGCGACGTGATGGTCATCGGTGGCGGCATCAGCGGCATCCAGTCCGCGCTCGACCTGTCAACGGATGGTTACAAGGTCTATCTGGTCGAGAAGTCGCCGACCATCGGCGGCAAGATGTCGCAGCTCGACAAGACCTTCCCGACCAATGACTGCTCGATGTGCATCGAGTCGCCGAAATTCATCGAAACCGACCGGGCGCCCAACATCCAGCTGATGACCTACACCGACGTCGACAGCGTCGAGGGCCAGCCCGGAGACTTCACCGTCACGCTGCTGAAAAAACCGCGCTACGTCAACGCCGACAAATGCACGGGATGCACCGCCTGCGTCGAGCGCTGCCCGGTCAAAATCCCCGACCCCTTCAATCAGGAGCTGTCGCTGAACAAGGCGGTGCACATCTACTTTGCACAAGCCGTACCGCTGGTCACTTACATCGACGACAGCTGCCTGTTCCTGAAGGACAAAACCTGCAATATCTGCCAGGCCGTCTGTGAAAACGACGCCATCGACTTCAGCCAGCGACCCGAAAAAATCAAGGTCAAGGTCGGCGCCATCATCCTGTCGCCCGGCTACGAAACCTACAACCCCCTGCCGCGCAACGATTACGGCTACGGCGTGTTCAAGAACGTCGTCACCAGTATGGACTTCGAGCGCCTGCTGTGTTCCACCGGTCCGCACGAGGGGCAGATCCTGCGGCCCTCGGACAAGAAGCATCCGCACAAGATCGCCTGGATTCACTGCGTCGGATCGCGCCAGGTTAACCCCGAAGGCGCCAACAGCTACTGCTCTGCCGTGTGCTGCTCGTACACGCAGAAGCAGGTGATCCTGGCCAAGGACCACCTGCCGGATATGCACGCCAAGATTTTTCACAACGACATTCGCTCCTACGGCAAGGACTTTGAGCGCTTCTACCAGCGCGCGCAGAATCTGCCCGACGTGCATTTCGTGCGCAGCTACGTCTCTGTCGGCAGCGAAGACCCGGTGACCGGTGACGTCTCGATCCGCTACATCACAGCGGACGGGGTGGTCGAGGAATTCTTCGAACTGGTGGTGCTCTCGGTCGGTCTGGCACCGCCCAAGGATGCCCAGCGTTTTTCCAAAGTCTTTGGCATTGAACTCAACCATCACGGCTTTTGCAAGGTTGAGCCCTTCAACCCGCTGCAGACCAGCCGTCCGGGCATTTTCACCAGCGGCGCCTTCCAGGGACCGATGGACATTCCCGAGTCGGTGATGGGGGCCAGCGGCGCTGGCGCCCAGGTCGCCAACCTGCTCAAGTCGCGGCGCGGCCAGCTCTCGACGGACCGGGTCTATCCGGTGGAAAAGGATGTCTCGCAAGACGAAGCCAAGATCGGCGTCTTCGTCTGTCGCTGCGGTGCCAACATCGGCAGCGTCGTCGATGTGCCAGATGTCGCGCAATACGCCCTGGGCTTGCCGGGCGTGATACACGTCGAAGATTCCCTGTTCGCCTGCGCCACCAATACCGCCCAGGCGATCTCCGACACCATCCGCGACAAGGGGCTGAACCGGGTGGTGATCGCCGCCTGCACGCCGCGCACGCTCGAGCCACTGTTTCGCGACACCTTGCGCGAAGCTGGCGTGAACCAGTACTACATCGACATGGCCAACATCCGCGAGCACTGCTCCTGGGTGCACTCCAAGGAGAAGGAAGCCGCAACGGCCAAGTCCAAGGATCTGGTTCGCATGTCAGTGGCACGGGTCGGCATACTCGAACCACTTGACGAGTTTTCGCTGCCGGTGGACAAGACCGCACTGGTGATCGGCGGCGGTGTGGCCGGCATGATCAGCGCCCACACCCTGGCCGAGCAGGGCTATGAGACTTACCTGATCGAGAAAGCCTCGGATTTGGGCGGCATGGCCAACCGCCTGCACTACACACTCGAAGGGATGGACGTACAGAGCTTCCTGAAGGACCTCAAGAAAAAGGTGTATCGCCACCCGAAGATCCACGCCATCATGGACGCTTTGATAACGCATGTGGATGGTTACGTTGGCAATTTCACGACCACGGTCAAGTCCAAGGCCCGGGTACGCACCATCAAACACGGTGCCGCCATCATCGCCACCGGCGCGGCCGAGTACAAGCCAACCGAGTACCTGTACGGCAAGAGCGACAAGGTGATGACGCTGCTGGAGATGGAAGGCAAACTCGCCAAGCAGGACGAAAAGCTGATGGCAGCCGAGAACGTGGTGATGATTCAGTGCGTCGGTTGCCGCAACGAGGACCGCAACTACTGCGCCCGCGTCTGCTGTAGCGGAACCATGAAGAACGCCTTGAAGATGAAGGCGCTCAAGCCCGAAGTGGAAATCTACGTGCTGTTCCGCGATATCCGGACCTACGGCTTCCGCGAGGATTACTACCTCGAGGCGTCGCACCAGAACGTCAAGTTCATCCGCTACGAAGCGGACGACAAGCCACAGCTCGAAAGCGTCGAACAAGGCGGACGCAGCTTCATCCGCGTCACGGCAGCCGATCCGATTCTGGGCAAAAAGCTTGAGCTCGATGCCGATGCCATCATTCTGGCCGCGGCCGTGATCCCTGCTGCCGGTTCCGCCGAGCTTGGGCGCATGTTCAAAGTGCCACTGAGCCCGGACGGCTTCTTCCAGGAAGCCCATGCCAAGTTACGGCCGGTCGACTTTGCTGCGGAAGGCGTTTACCTGTGCGGCACCGCGCAGTATCCCAAGCACCTGTCGGAGACCATCACCCAGGCTTATGGTGCAGCGGGACGAGCTCTGACCCTGCTGTCAAACGACACGGTGGTGGCCTCGGGCGCGGTGTGCGCTGTGTCCGCCAGGGACTGCGTGTCCTGCGGCGCTTGCATCTCGGTCTGCACTTATGGTGCCATCTCGTTCGAGGATACGCCGCGTGGCAAGAAGGCAGTGGTCAATGCGGTGCTGTGCAAGGGCGACGGCCTGTGCGTCGCCAAGTGTCCGACCGCGGCCATCAGCCTTTCGCACTACACGGACGACGAGGTGTTCGTCCAGATTGACGCCGCACTTGCGGAGGTCTGAAAAGACCAACTTAAGGGAGACAGAAATTTACGAACTCTCAGTGTTTGTCATTGCGGACCCTTGCTTTGTCATTGCGGGCACTTGCTTTGTCATTGCGGACTTGATCCGCAATCCATGGCCCCCTGGCACTGGATCCCGGATCAAGTCCGGGATGACAACTTCAGGGTCCGGGATGACAGCCAAAGCCGTTATTTCACGTTAAGGTATCAAGCATGGCATCCCCTTCTGAATTCAAACCCGTCATCGTCGGTTTTCTGTGCAACTGGTGCTGCTATGGCGGCGCCGATCTGGCTGGCGTCTCGCGCTTTCAGTATCCGCCCTATCTGCGCGTGATCCGCCTGATGTGCTCGGGCCGGGTCGATCTGGAGTTCATCTTCCGAGCCTTTGCCAAGAAGGCGGACGCCGTGTTTATCGGCGGCTGCCATCTGGGCGACTGTCACTACAACCCCGAAGGCAATTACGACGCCCTGGGCAACAGCTTCGTCGCCAAGCGCATCCTGGAGAACATCGGCATCAACCCGGACCGGCTGCGCCTGGAATGGGTCTCCGCCGGTGAAGGCATACGCTTCGCCGAGATCATGCACGAGTTCGGAGCCAAGATCAAAGCCCTGGGTCCCTTTGGCTCAAGCGAAGGACGCGACGTTGCTGGTCTGCTCGACGGCCTGAAGGCCGCAACAGATTTGGTGCCCTACTTCAAGCTGGTCGAGCGCGAACGCTTTCGGGTGAGCAAGCGGACCGAAAATGGTTACAAGGAATTCTTTGCCAGACCTGACTACGAACCACTGTTCAAGGAACTGGTGCTCGACAAGCTGACCATGGGCCGCATCATGGGTGCACTGCGCGCCGACGTGACGACGACCGAGGATATTGCGGCAAAAATCGGCGTCCAGGATTCGGAAGTAGCGCGGCACCTGCTTGCACTGTCGGAGCAAGGCATAGTCCGTCTGCACGGCAAGCAGGCACAGGTCGCGGTGGCCGCCTGAGGAAGATGGAAATTTCAAATGTATCGGCTATTAGCGTTTGTCATTTCGGACATCCTGTTTGTCATTGCAAACCCCTGGCTTGTCGTTGCGGACATCCTGTTTGTCGTTGCGAACCCCTGGCTTGTCATTGCGGACTTGATCCGCAATCCAGTGTTCGCGCTTACTGGATGCCGGATCAATTCCGGCATGACAACGACGGTGTTTCCGGCGTTTCTAAAACGTTAGTTTTCAAATTGCCCGCTACCTAAGGCGCAACAAGCAATCAGAGGTCAAACCGTACTATGAGCGAAGAAAAAATCAAGACCATCATCGAGAAATACCGGGGCCAGCCGAGTTCGCTGATCCACGCTCTGGTGGAAATCCAGCATGCCAACCACTGGCTGCCCCGCGAGGTCATGCACCGGGTGGCCGACGCGTTGCAGGTGCCATTCGCCCAGGTGATGCAGATCGCCAGCTTCTACAAGACTTTCAGCCTGACGCCGAAAGGCCGTCACGAAGTGCATGTGTGCACCGGCATGACCTGCCACCTGCGCGGTGCGGCCAGGCTGCAGGCCAAGGTGGAGGAGCTGACCGGCCTGCAGGACGGGCAAACCGACGCCGATGCCAAATTTACTTTTGCAACCGGCGCCTGTCTGGGCAGTTGCAGCATCGCCCCCGAACTGATCATCGACGGCAAGCACTATGGCCGGATGACACCGGACAAGGTCGAAGACGTCCTGAAACAATACGAGTAGGTCATCCAATGCCAAAGTTGCAATCAGCCGCTGAGCTGGAAAAATTCAGGTCAGAAATCCTGGCCAAGCGCTCCAGCGCCAAACCCTGCATCGCGGTCTGCGCTGGCGCGGCCTGCGACGGCCAGGACTCGGCGGCGGTGGCGGCTGCGTTTGTCGCTGCGGTTGCCACGCTGGGTGACAGGATCGAGGTGAGAACCACCGGTTGCCACGGCTACTGCGAAAAGGGACCGAACGTGGTCGTCACGCCGGGCGACATCTGCTATTTCGAGGTCAGCCCTGCCGATGTACCGGAGATCATCGAAGCCACGCTCCAAGGTGAAGTGGTCGAGCGTCTGGTCTACAAGGATCCGAACACCGGCGCCAAGGCCGTGCACATGCAGGAAGTGCCGTTCTACAAACACCAGACGCGCCTTTTGATGGGCGACAACCCGAAGATAGACCCGATGAAGATCGACGACTATCTGGCGGTGGGCGGCTACGCTGCGCTGGTCAAGGCCTTGACCACGATGAGCCCGGAGCAGGTGCTCGATGAAGTCAAGAAAGCCAATCTGCGTGGCCGTGGCGGCGGCGGCTTTCCGGCCGGTTTGAAGTGGGAGACGACCCGCAACGCGCCGGAGAAGACCAAGTACGTCATCGTCAACGGCCACGAAGGCGAGTCCGCCGCCTTCATGGACCGCGCCATGCTCACCGGCAACCCGCACAAAATCCTCGAAGGCCTGATCATCGGTGCCTACGCCATCGGCGCGCAAAAGGGCTTCATGTACACCCGGCACGACATGCCGCTCCTGGAAAAGCATGTGCGCAACGCGCTGGCCCAGGCAGCCGAGTACGGCCTGCTGGGCAAGAACATCCTCGGGTCAGGCTTCGACTTCGAATGCGAACTGCACTTTGACGTCGGCATCTTCGTCTCCGGTGAATCGAGTGCGCTGATGCGTTCGATCGAAGGCAACGTACCAGAACCTAGGCCCAAGTACATCCGCACCTCGGTGTCGGGCATCTGGGACAAGCCGAGCAACCTGAACAACGTCGAGACCTGGGCCAACGTGCCGCAGATCATAGAAAAGGGTGCCGACTGGTTCACCAGCATCGGCTCGGAGAAGAGCAAGGGCACCAAGCTGGTCTCGCTCTCGGGTCACGTGGTGAACAGCGGCATCGTCGAAGTGCCGATGGGCACCCCGCTGCGCACGCTGGTGCATGACATTGGTGGCGGTGTACGTGACGGCAAGACGCTCAAGGCCATCCATTTCGGTGGCGCCATGGGCGGCTCGATTCCGGCGGACCTGATCGACGCGCCGCTGGACTTTGACGGCATGTCCAAGCTGGGCGCACCGATTGGTGCCGGCGGCTTGCTGTTGATGGACGAAGACACCGACATGGTCGAAGTCTCGCGCTACCTGATGGACTTCCTGACCAAGGAATCCTGTGGCAAGTGTGTGCCGTGTCGCGAGGGCATGATGCAGATGCTGCAAATCCTGACACGCATCACCGAAGGTCAGGGCAAGGCCGGCGACATTGAGCGCCTGCAGGAGCTGATCGAGGTGACCGGCGTGGCCAGCCTGTGCGCACTGGGCAAGACCTCCGGCGACCCGCTGAAAAGCATGTTCCGCTATTTCAAGCCCGAGTATGAAGCACGCATTGCCGCCGGGAGTGACGCCAAATGACTGAAATTGTTTTGACCATCGACGACCGGCAGGTGAAGGCCGAAGCCGGTATGACGGTTTTGCAGGCAGCACAGCAGGCAGGCATCTACATCCCCACCCTGTGCCATCACGAACAGCTAGAAGCCTATGGCGGCTGCCGCCTGTGCATGGTGGAGGTGGAGTCGCGCGGCTGGACCAGTTACGTCGTGTCCTGCCTTTATCCGGTCGCCAAAGACATCATCGTGCGCACCCGCTCGGAGAAGGTGGACAAAATCCGCAAGGTGCTGGTCGAAGAACTGATGGCGCACGCGCCAGATTCTCCCGAGTTGGTGAAGATGGCCGAGGAGTACGGCGCCGACCGCAACCGGTTTGAGAAGGAGGCATCGTTCTGTGTGTTATGCGGACTGTGCGTGCGTTACTGCAACGAGGTGAAGAAAAAGAACGCTGTCAGCTTCTTCGACAACGGCTCCGTGCGCCAGATCAAGTTCGTCCCCGAAGTCGCCAAAAACGAATGCTGGGACTGCCAGGAATGCTTTGCGCTTTGTCCAACGTCGTATGCACAGGCCGCGTACCTGCTGACTGAAGCGCTGGCCTTTCCGGGGCAACGCAAGACCGCAACCCGCGCAGCCAAGAAAGCCGCCAAACCACGCGTGGTTATTCCCATCATGGCGGTGCCAATGACAGGCCAAGACAGCCACTGATTCTGAGCTCGTTGTCTTCAGCCGGACCGATCGTTTCCGAACCTGCATCGACTTCGTCAAGTGTCGGTAAGCATGCTTCACCTCATCGCATCAGCCGCGCCATCGCTTCCTGGTACTTGGCAGCCGTCTTGGCAATCACCTCGTTGGGCACACGCGGCGCCGGTGGCGTCTTGCTCCAGGGTTTGCCGTCGATTTGCACCTGCTCCAGCCAGTCGCGTACAAACTGCTTGTCGTAGCTCGGCGGATTGATGCCTTCCTGGTAGCTCTCGGCCGGCCAGAAACGCGAGGAATCGGGTGTCAGCACCTCGTCCATCAGGGTCAGCGTGCCCTGTGCGTCCAGACCGAACTCGAACTTGGTGTCGGCAATGATGATGCCCTTGGCCGCGGCGATCTCGCTGGCTGCCTTGTAAAGCGCGATGCTGATGTCGCGTATACGCGTGGCCAGTTCAACACCGATCACCGCTACCGTCTGCTCGAAGGTGATGTTCTCATCGTGGTCGCCAGCGGCAGCCTTGCCTGCAGGCGTGTATATAGGCTCGGGCAACCTGGACGCGTTCTTCAGACCGGCAGGCAAGCTCACGCCGCACACTGCCTGGTTCTGCTGATATTCCTTCCAGCCGCTGCCGGCCAGATAACCGCGCACCACTGCTTCCACCGGCAAGGGCTTCAGGCGCTTGACCAACATCGAGCGACCCACCACTTGGGGCACCTCGGCGGCGCTCACCACGCTCTCGGGTGCATCACCCGTGAGGTGAATCGGGCAGATGTTCAAGCCATTCGGTCCGAGCTTGTCGAACCAGAACAGCGCCATCTGTGTCAGCAGAGCACCTTTGCCGGGAATGGGCTCACCCATGATCACGTCAAAGGCGCTCAGACGGTCACTGGCCACCATCAGGATGCGGTCGGTTCCGACAGCGTAGTTGTCTCTCACCTTGCCCCTGGCCAGCAGCGGCAACGAGGTAAGCATGGACGTGTGCAGGGCAGCAGACATATCAGCGCACGACCTGAGCCAGTTCACCCCGCGTGTATTGAGCAGCCACCACCATCAGGCTGTTGCCCTTGACCTTGCTGGCCTGGCCTTCACAACCGAATTCCAGATAACGCTGCTTGCACAGCGCCTTGGCGGCCTCGCGGGCCGGTTTGAGCCAGTCGCGGGCGTCAAATTTTTCGGGGTTTTCAAACATGTACTTGCGCACCGCACCGGTCATGGCCAGACGGATGTCGGTGTCGATATTGATCTTGCGCACGCCGAACTTGATGGCCTTCTGGATTTCTTCCACCGGCACGCCGTAGGTTTCCTTCATGTTGCCGCCATACTGCCGAATGATCGCCAGCGACTCCTGCGGCACGCTGCTGGAGCCATGCATTACCAGATGCGTGTTGGGGATGCGCTTGTTGATCTCCATCACGCGGTTGATGGCCAGAATGTCACCGGTGGGCTTGCGTGTGAACTTGTAGGCACCGTGGCTGGTGCCGATGGCAATCGCCAGAGCGTCAAGCTGCGTGCGCTTGACAAAGTCTGCCGCCTGCTCGGGGTCGGTCAGCATCTGCTCGCGCGTCATGGTGGAGTCGGTGCCATGGCCATCTTCCTTATCGCCCTTCATGGTTTCCAGACTTCCCAGGCAGCCCAGTTCGCCCTCCACGGTGACACCGGTGGCGTGTGCCAGATCGACCACCTTGCGCGTGACTTCAACGTTGTACTCGTAGCTGGAGATGGTCTTGCCATCGGCCATCAGCGAGCCGTCCATCATGACCGAGCTGAAACCCAGGTTGATGGCGCCCTGACAGACATCCGGGCTTTGCCCGTGGTCCTGGTGCATGACCAGCGGAATGTGCGGATAGGCTTCGATGGCGGCCTGGATCAGGTGCTTGATGAAGGCCTCGCCGGCATACTTGCGGGCACCCGCGCTGGCCTGCAGAATCACCGGCGCGCCCACCTCGTCAGCTGCCGCCATGACCGCCTGCACCTGCTCCAGGTTGTTGACATTGAAAGCGGGAATGCCGTAACCGTTGGCTGCTGCATGATCGAGCAGTTCGCGCATTGAGACCAGAGCCATGATGGAGTCCTTTGAAAGTGGGGGATTGATTGGTGACTTGGATGAATTTTAGCGACACGGTGCGTGAACGGCCTAGCCCTTCGTGTAACCAGACGGCGCCGACCCTGTCATAGAATGAAAATCCATATAAGCATTCCATGCAAACTCCAACAACAGACTCCCTTGACCAGCAAGTCAATGCCACCTTGAAAGGGTCCTGGTTGAGCTTTTTCCTGACCGACCTGTTTCAGGGTGTGGGTCACATTGCGTTGCTGCTGCTGATGCTGGAGGCTATCTGGGAGTGGGGCTTCATGTTCGGCAAGCCCGACGTCTACGTGCTGTCCGTAGCGGCACTGGGACAAAGCGCCTGGCTCGCGCGGCGCAGATTCCACGGATTGACACTGCCCTGGTGGAGCCGGCTGGTGGGTTTGGGGGCTTATGCCCTGATGGAGTCCTTGATTGAAGGCATTTCTTTTTTTGACAAGCCCAAGCACCTCACTTTCATCGTCCTGATGTTGATGTATGCATGGGGTGCAGCCCTGGAGGAGCGCGCCGACAAGCCATGGCGCGCGATCAGCGGTGTTTGCCTTTCCCGCACCGCACAAGGCCTTGGACCGCTTCTTTTTTACATTGCACTGGACGTCAAGGGCATGCCCTGGGTCGCGGGTGTTTTTGACTTCTTTTCCTCGCCCGCACACCTGTATCTGTTCGTCCTCGCCATCATGCAGGCCGGCGCTTACATCTCGCTGTCCCTGGTGGCGCGCCGGCAGCAGACTGTGATCGTCGATCTGACGCAGCAGCTAAAGACTTTGTCACGATGGGGCTTTGGCAGCCAGGTGGTCAAAGACGTGCTGCGTGACAGCGGCACCCATGCTGCCAGTCGGATTGAGCGGGCCATCGGCTTCATCGACGTGCGCGGATTCACCTCCTGGAGCGAGGCACACCAACCCGAGCAGGTGATCGGTATGCTGAACGGCTTTTACACTGCGATACTCGAAGCCTGCGGCGCGGACCTGGTCAAATCCAAGATGAGCGGCGACGAAGTGATGCTGGTGCTTCCTGCCGACGCCTCGACCATCGCGCTCATGCAAAAGGCCCTGGCTGCCGCCATCGCCACCCTGGAACCCATGCAACTCACGGCGGGAGCCGGGCTCTGGCTGGGGCCGGTGGTGGAAGGTTTCTTCGGCACGCCAAGCGCACAGATCCACGATGTCATCGGCGACACTGTCAACACAGCCAAAAGATTGTGCGATCACGCGCGAGGTGGCCAGTTGCTGGCCGGTCCGGTGAACGCGATCTCCAACGGTAGCGAAGAAACAAGCAGCATTCAGGCCAAGGGCAAGACTGAGCCAGTGCTGGCGGCGATTTACGCGGTCTGAGCGGACCTCCGACATCCCGTTTCGTGTTGGGGACAGAGCTGGTTCGCTGCGCGTAGCTGCGGTCTGTCCCGCAAGGTCTCAGGATACCCTGCAAATCTTTAGCATATTGGTGCCGCCCGGCGCGCCCATCGGCTCACCGCAGGTAATGGCATAAACATCACCTTTTTGCACCAGACCACGGGTTTTCAGATTGTTCTCGACTTCAGCCAGTGCCGTGTCGCGATCGGCGCTGGTGTCCATGAAGAGTGGACGCACATTTCGGTACAGCGTCATGAGGCGCTGCGTAGCGACCTTGGAAGTCAAGGCGTAAATCGGCACGTGAATCAGGTGCCGGCTCATCCACAAGGCGGTCGAACCACTGTCGGTCAGAGCAACGATGGCTTTGGCGCCCAGATGGTGCGCCGTGAACAAAGCGCCCATGGCAATCGACTGATCGATGCGGTTGAAGGTCTTGCCAGTGAAATCTGCTTCCAGCCTGAACTCTTCGTTGTCCTCGGCAGCATGGCAAATTTTTGCCATCTCCATCACGGTTTCCAGCGGGAATTTTCCAGCGGCGGTCTCGGCTGACAGCATCACGGCGTCGGTGCCGTCGAGCACTGCGTTGGCGACATCACTGACCTCGGCCCGCGTGGGCACCGGGTTGCTGATCATCGACTCCATCATCTGCGTCGCCGTGATGACCACCTTGTCAAACTCCCGCGCCATCTTGATCATGCGTTTTTGCAATGCCGGCACCGCGGCGTTGCCCACTTCCACCGCCAGGTCGCCGCGCGCCACCATGATGCCATCGCTGGCCATCAGGATCTCCTGCAGTTTAGGAATCGCTTCGGCGCGTTCAATCTTGGCAATCAAGCCCGGCTTGTGCCCATACTCGCCGGCCGCCACATTGCACAACTGACGAGCCATTTCCATGTCGGTCGCGTTCTTCGGGAAGCTGACCGCCACATAGTCGGCCTGAAAACTCATCGCCGTGCGAATGTCTTCCATGTCCTTGGCGGTCAGCGCCGCCGCACTGAGCCCACCGCCTCGCTTGTTGATGCCCTTGTTATTCGACAATTCACCGCCCAGATTGACCGTGGTGTGAACCTTGTCTCCAGTGACCGCATCCACCGTGATGACGATCAGGCCGTCGTTGAGCAAGAGCACATCGCCAGCCTTGACCTCGCGCGGCAAGGACTTGTAGTCCAGGCCCACAGCATCCGTATCACCCAGTTCGATGCGCGTCGCATCAAGCACAAACTTTTGCCCGGCCTGCAGCAAGACCTTTCCCTGTGCGAACCTGCCAACCCTGATCTTGGGTCCTTGAAGGTCGGCAATGATGGCAACTTCCCGACCAACGCGCAGCGAGACTTCGCGCACCAGCCGTGCCCGCTCTATATGGTCCTGTGCTGTACCGTGGCTGAAATTCAGTCGCACCACATTAACGCCGGCACGAAACATCTTCTCCAGCAAGGCCGGATCGCTACAGGCCGGGCCCAGCGTGGCGACGATCTTGGTGGCGCGCCGAGGTATCACGCTGCACCCGCTGCGCGACGCGTCAGGATTTCAAAGGCCGGCAAGATCTTGCCCTCCAGAACCTCCAAAAAGGCACCGCCACCGGTCGAGATGTAACTGATTTGCTTCTCGATGCCGTATTTGGCTATGGCGGCCAGGGTATCGCCGCCACCAGCGATGGAGAAGGCGCTGGAGTCGGCGATGGCGTGCGCCAGTACCCGGGTACCGTTCTCGAACGCTGCAAACTCAAACACCCCCACCGGACCGTTCCAGACAATGGTGCCGGCCTGCTGGAGCTGCGCAGCCAGCACCGCTGCGGTCTGCGGACCTATGTCCAGGATCAGGTCATCGTCTGTCACATCGGCGGCCGCCTTGACGCTGGCCACAGCATCGGCAGAAAAGCTCTTGGCAGTAACGACATCGGTTGGAATTGGAACCGCCGCGCCACGCGCTTTCATTGCCTCGATCACGGCCCTGGCCTCGGTCACCAAATCGGCCTCGGCCAGACTCTTGCCAATGTTGAGTCCTGCCGCCAGCATGAAGGTGTTGGCGATGCCACCGCCCACAATCAACTGATCAACCTTGGCCGCCAGGCTCTTGAGAATGGTCAGTTTGGTGGAGACTTTGGAGCCCGCCACGATGGCCACCAACGGTCGCTTTGGGTTCGCCAGGGCCAGCGTGATGGCATCCATCTCGGCTGCCAGCAGCGGACCGGCACAGGCTACTTTGGCATATTGGGCAATGCCGTAAGTGGAGGCTTCTGCGCGGTGTGCGGTGCCAAAAGCATCATGCACAAAGACATCGCACAAGGCGGCCATCTTGCGTGCCAGTTCCTCGTTGTTCTTCTTCTCGCCTTTGTTGACGCGGCAGTTCTCCAGCAGCACCAGTTGCCCCGGTTGCACACTGACCCCATCAACCCAGTTGGCCAACAGAGGCACCTCGCGTCCCAGCAGTTCAGCCATGCGCTCGGCCACCGGAGCCAGCGAATCAGCCGCCTTGAATTCGCCCTCGGTCGGGCGCCCCAGATGTGAGGTCACCATCACTGCAGCACCGGCGTCCAGCGCCATGCGGATGCAAGGCAGAGAAGCCCGAATGCGGGTGTCCTCCGTGATCTGGCCGGCATCGTCCTGCGGCACATTGAGGTCAGCCCGGATAAAGACGCGTTTGCCGGTGATCTGGCCGCTGGCGCACAGGTCGGAGAAGCGAATAACGTTCATGGAAAAGCCCGTCAAAGTATGTTGCTGGCCCGATTGTAGAAGCGCGCCCGCGCTCAACCTTACCAGCCGAGTCCCAGATGCAGCGGCAAGTACACCGCCATACCGACGATGATGGTGCCCAGAACGGCCTGCCCGGCACCCTTGCGCCAGAAAAACCAGAGCGCGCCGGCGGCACCGGCAAACAGTCGGGCATCCTGCCAGTTGCTGATCAATTGCCCCTGCGTCATGAGCACTTCGGGTGCGATCACCGCCGCCAGCGCCGCAATGGGCGCGTACTGCAAGCCGCGTTGTGCCCATGAGGGCAAGCTCCACGACTTGCTGGAGATGAAGAAGAAACAACGCGTCAATACCGTCACGCCGGCCAGTCCGACGATGATGGCAAGTGTCCAGGGATCGCTCTGTGCGTTCATGGTTTTTCCAGCGTCAGGCAGAGCGCCACGGCGGCCGCAATGGCGACCAGAATATTGAGCTTGAAGGGCAAGGCAAAGGCAGCAATGGCCGCAGCACCAGCCACGCCCGCCGATACCAGGCGCATGCGACTCGACGCCAGTGAGCACAGAATGCCCAGCAAGGCCAGAATGCCGGCAAAGCCCAGACCCCACTCGGTTGGAATCCAATTGGCCAACACCACACCGATGACACTGCAACCGACCCAGGCGACCCAGTTGATGCCGCAATTGCCCGCCAGATAAGCCTGTTGGGCCTGCATCTGCGCGCTGTTGCCGCCATGCGCCGGATAGCGTCTGGTAAACAGCACGTAACTCAAATCCGTCGTCAGGTAGCCGCTGGTCAGGCGCTGCCAGAGCGGCAGATGCATCATGTAAGGTCGCAGGTGCGCGCTGAAAACGACAAAGCGCAGATTGACACAAAAACCGGTTGCCAGCACGACCCACATCGGTGCCCCTGCCGTGAGCAGCGGGATGGCAGCCAGTTGCGAACTGCCGGCAAAGACGATGACACTCATCAGCAGCGCTTCCAGCGTGCTCATGCCAGACTTCATCATCGCCACACCGGTCATCAAGCCCCAGGCGGCAATACCCGGCGCCACCGAAAGCGAATCAAGGACACCCTGGCGAAATTCCGGGTGCCGGTAGTTTCCTGGCAGAAAAAACATCAGGCCGGATTCTCAAAAGCCATACCCGGCTGTACTGCACAGCCGCGCAGAAATTCGGCGACGTGCATGCGCCTGGCTCCCGCACGTTGCAATTCAGTGATGACCACAACCGAATCCCTCGCTGCTACAGCCAGGCCCTTCGGATCCAACAGCAGAACTGTGCCCGGCTGCGCGTCAGTTGGTGGCGCAACGGGTGCCTGCGCTGCCATCCATATTTTCAGGATTTCACCGTTCAGCGTGGTTGTGGCGCCCGGAAACGGATTGAACGCCCGAACCTTCTGTGCTATCTGGCCAGCGCCCTGACGCCAGTCAATGCCGGCTTCGCTCTTTTCAATCTTCTGCGCATAAGTGACCCCTTGCGCGCTCTGCGGCACGGGCTTCAAGGCGTGCGCCTCGGCCTTTTCCAGCGCCAGCAACATCAATCGCCCACCCAGTTGTGCCAACCTGTCCTGCAGGCTGCCGGTGGTATCGCTGGCCTCTATCGCTACCGTATGGGCCATCAGCATGTCACCAGTATCGAGCCCGGCGTCCATCTGCATGATCGTGACCGCCGTCTCGGCGTCACCGGCTTCAATCGCGCGATGAATCGGTGCCGCACCGCGCCAGCGCGGCAGCAATGAGGCGTGGATATTGAAACAACCGAATTTACGGGCCCCCACGCTTGCCACTTCGTGTGCTGCGCTGCCCCCCGAGGGGGCCGTGCCCTCGGGCAGGTCCCGGAGGGACTGCACGACAGGCTTGGGGCGGCCCGGCGCGTCGGCCATCGCATCCAGTACCCATTGCGGCAAGATGAGGCCGTAGGCTGCTACCACCATGGCGTCGGCCTGCGCCGCTTCGATGGCTGCTTTGGCCGCCTGGGCATCTTCAGGGTACTTGCCGTCCAGCCTCAGGCTGCGCGGCTGCGACACGGGCATACCGTGCTCGACCGCGTACTGCTTGACGCTTGATGCCTGCAGCTTCATGCCACGCCCGGCCGGTCGATCGGGCTGCGTCAGCACCAGTGCAACCTCGTGACCGCCCTGTTGCAGCTGTTCCAGCGCGACCCTGGCAAACTCGGGCGTGCCGGCGAAGATCAGCCTCACCGGGCGTCCTCACGCTGTGCCTTGAGCATTTTCTTCTTGATCCGGTTGCGTTTCAGGGGTGACAGGTATTCAACGAAAACCTTGCCCAGCAAGTGGTCCATCTCATGCTGGATGCAGACCGCCAGCAAACCTTCGGCCTGCACCACACGGGACTGGCCAGTGCCATCGAGGGCGCTGACCGTGACCGCATCAAAACGTTCGACACCGTCGTAAATACCGGGTACCGAGAGGCAGCCCTCCTCATTGAGGTGGGTCGTCGAACTGTTCCAGACAACTTGCGGATTGATCAGCACGACGGCCTGGTCGCGCTGCTCCGATACGTCAATGACGATCACACGTTCATGAACATCAACCTGGGTCGCCGCCAAACCAATACCCTTGGCCTCGTACATGGTTTCCAGCATATCGGCAACCAGTCTTCGAATGCGTTCATCCATGGCGGGCACCGGCTTGGCGACGGTCTGCAGTCGCGGATCAGGGAAGAAAAGAAGGGGAAGTAAAGCCATGTTTTAATCGGTTTGCAGTTGTCGCTATTTTCGCTACTTTTATGTACCTTGCCAGCGCGTGCCCCCTAAAAGCGTTGCCCTCTGCAGGGCTTGAGAGCAAAATTGCGCCAAATTCATCAAGATTTTTCGCGGCCTGACCAGACCACGAGGCGTCTTCCAGAACAGTTGAAAAGGGATCCCAGTGCAAGCAATCATCACAAACAGCAGGACCGCGAAATTCAAAGTGGTGACGCAGCTAGCAAGCCTGTCCCTGGCATTGCTCGCGGCAACGCCGACCCTGGCCCAGACCCTTACCGTGACGCCCCAGCAAAAGGCCATGGCAGACCAGGTGGCGCAAAGCGGCATTGCCCTGAGCGCGCTCGCTGCCAATGCGCCTGATAGCTACAGCGTCAAGAGCGGCGACACCTTGTGGGGCATCGCTACGTTGTTCCTGAAATCTCCCTGGCGCTGGCCCGAGTTGTGGGGCATGAATCTGGCCGAGATCAAAAATCCGCACCTGATTTACCCTGGACAAAAGCTCTACCTGGAAAAGAAGGACGGACGAGCGACCCTGCGCACAGTCGCCGATTCTGTCGCTCCCGCTGCCGGCGCTGATGGGTCCGCCACGGAGCCGCTGGCAACGGTGCGCTGGTCGCCCCATACTCGCTCCGAAATACTGGGCAGCGGTGCGCTGCCGGCTCTGAAATTTCACTTGATCGAGCCCTATCTGGCGGAACCGGTGATCGTTGACGAAAGCACGATGCGCTCGGCACCACGCATCGTGGCGACCCAGGAGGGGCGCGTCCTGCTGACGCGCGGTGACCGCGCCTATGCCCGCGGCCCGGCCAACGCCGCCCTGAAAGATGACCTCAGCCAGAAGCAGCAGGTGTACCGGATATTTCGCGAGGCCACGCCGCTGAAAGACCCGATCACCGGTGAGGTTCTGGGTTTGGAGGCTCAGTATCTTGGCAAGGCGCTGCTGGCGGGCAGCGAGGCCACCGAGCAGTCGCAAGACAAGGATGGCAAGACCCGCACTGACACGATTCCGGCCACGATTGACATCACAGCGGCCAAAGAGGAAATTCGCGTTGGCGACCGGCTGCTGCCCGAGCCAGAGCGGCAATTGCTCAACTATGTGCCGCATGCACCGCAGGCCCCTAGCGACGCCAGAATCGTTTCAGTTTACGGAAATGCCGTCGTCAATGCGGCACAGAACCAGGTGGTGTCCATCAATCGTGGCACGCGAGACGGCATCGAGAACGGACATGTGCTGGCCATTTTGAAGGACGGCGCGCGACTGATTGACAAAACCGATGAAGCGCGAACCGAGTTGAAACTGCCCGATGAGCGCAATGGCTTGCTGATGGTTTTCAAGGCTTTCGATCGGCTCTCCTACGCCCTGATTCTGGAAATCACGGACAGCGTGCGCGTCGGCGACCGCTTGGTCAACCCCCGTTGAGCGTGCCTGCGCCATGCAGTCCATGCAGCGGCAGGAACTTGAAAGCTGGCTGCGACTGACGCTGGCGCAGGGCATCGGCAACAGCACGGCGCGCAAATTGCTCAGCGCCTTCGGACTGCCGCAGTCCGTCTTCGGCCAGTCGGTCCATGCCCTGCGTCACGTCGTCAGCGAAGCGCAAGCGATGGCGCTGCGCCAGACGCCCGCCGAATTGCCTGAACTTCTCGAACTGAGCTGGAAATGGTTGCAGGAATCCGGTGAGGGGGCCTCTCAGCGTCAGATTCTGGTTCTGGGCGACGCAGACTACCCCGCATCTTTCCTGAACATCAACGATCCACCCTTGATGCTCTATCTGCTCGGTGCCGGAAAACTCGCCCAAAGCGGCCTGGCCGGCGCCCTGCTCAACAGCATTGCAGTGGTTGGAAGTCGCAACCCGACGCCCCAGGGTGCGCTCAATGCTCGACTCTTTTCCAAGGCGCTCGCCGAAGCGGGCCTCGCCATCGTCTCCGGTCTGGCCCTGGGCATTGACGGCGCCGCTCACGAGGGCGCTCTGGCGAGCCTTGCCGTCGGCTCGGAGCGGCTCGCCACGGTGGCAGTCGTTGGCACCGGACTGGACCGCGTCTACCCCAAGCGGCATCTGGAACTGGCGCACCGGATCGCGCGCCACGGTCTGTTGCTGAGCGAGTACCCGCTGGGCACGCCCCCTTTAACCGCCAATTTTCCGAAACGCAATCGCCTGATTGCCGGTTTGGCACAGGGTACGCTGGTGGTGGAGGCAGCGCTGCGCTCGGGCTCACTGATCACGGCGCGGCTGACGGCGGAACAGGGCAAGGAGGTGTTTGCCATCCCCGGCTCGATTCATTCACCGCAGGCGCGTGGTTGTCACGCCCTTATCAAGCAGGGTGCCAAACTGGTGGAGTCGGCACAGGACATCCTGGAAGAACTGAAAATCGATTTTCAGCCGCAACAGGGCAAGCACAGCGCTGCGGACAAGAGCAGGGACGAACTCGGTGGGCGCGACCCCGCGCAGTACTTGCTCGAGCTTGTCGGTTTCGATCCGGTCGGGCTGGACGCGCTCCAGGCGCGCTCAGGGCTCGACACGGCAGGACTTCAGGCACAATTGATGAGGCTCGAACTTGCCGGAGACTTGGCGCGCCTGCCCGGCGGATTGTTCCAGCGCGTCAAATAGCTCAGCCCAGCAAACGCTCCGGATTGGCGTTGAGCTTGACCAGCGCGTCGCGCGTGGCGCGCACCGTCAGCGCTTCCTGCTCCTGCGGTACCAGCAATCCGGCCTGCAGATAGGCAGCCAGTCGCCGGGCCTGGATCAAATAACTGCGTCCATCGCTCGACGCAAACAAATTCAGGTGTTTGCGCTCGCTGCGCCAGACAAATTGCACTTGCGCCACCCGCCCGTTATGGTCCATCGTAAACCAGGCACCAACCTGCAACTGCTGCGCCCATGAAATCATGGCCGGTGTCGGTTTGGATCCGCCATCGGTGACAACGTCAATATTGGAGGCGTCAATCCCGAGCATCATCTCGATGCCTTGCGCATCGAGCGGCAAGTCACCTGTGCCTTCGTCGGTGACAAAATCTTCCAGATTCGCCAGGCGCTCGGCCATCGCGGCGATCTGCTCGCTAGGAATAGCCTGCGTCTTGGAGACAAACGCATCCGCCAGGGTATCGCTGACGGTCTTGATATGGGTGTCCTGTTCGGTCGGCGTGATGCCGAGCAAGGTCATGCCGGAGCGCAGTTTCTGCAGCAACTGCGGCAAGTCGCGTATGACGCGTGCCCGGTCAGCGCGATTCGGTTTGGCGCTGGCCGACCAGACCAGATCGGATGCCAGTTTTTTCAGACTGAGTGTCTCTTCGTTCTGAGGGCCCTTGCGTACCGCTACCAGCGCCAGCACCTCGGCCCAGACCTTGAACAGAAACTGTCGAATTTCCTCGCGCACCGGCAAGTCCTTGAGCATGTTGCGCATCTCGATCGTGTACTGGATCGTCAGCGTTTCCTTCTGCTCCACCTGCTGCGCCACACCGACAACTTTTTGCGTTGAGTCACGACCCGTCAGGAACTGCGCCAGAAATTTCTGGAACTCGTCATAAACCAGCTGATAGACGCGCTTGCCGGTTTCCGGGTACTGCTCGATCACCTGGACAACCCGCTTGATTTCGATCTCCAGCGGGCCGCCATTGATACCACTGGCGTCAAAACCCATGACGCAGGAACCCATCCGGTCAATCAGTTGACGCGCCGGGTGATCCATGGTGCCAAAAAAATCCGGCTCCGCCAAGGCCACGCGCAGCACAGGCATTTGCAATCGGGCAAACCAGACACGGATGCCGGGCGGGATCCGATCTTCCTGCAAAATCGCCTGAAACATCAGCGCCACGATTTCGATGGTGGCCTTTTCGCTCTTGGTTTCAGCCTTGTTCTTGAGGTCCGTGGTGCGCCGCCGCAGGTCTGCCGAGACTCTGGCGACACCGGCCGGGCTGTAATCTTCCAGCACGGTGGCACTGCCGCCAGCGGCTGCCGAAGCCGCTGACGGCGCTGCAATGGCAGCAGCCAGGGCCGGCGAAGGCGCTCTGCGCACCGTCGCCTCAAAATCGACACCGCCAGCGTTGCCGAGCAAGCGCCTGAGTTGCCCTACCACACCGGCTGCGCGGCTGCGCGCCCGTGCCAGCGGCGTGGTGCCGGTCATCATGCGGGTCTCATCAGCGGCACTGGCGCCATCCGAACTGTAGCCGCTGGTGGATGGCCGGTTTGGCGCCCGTTCGACCCCACCGGAGCCGGTCGACGCTTCGCCCGCCGCAGCGCCGAAAATGGGCGCCCCCGGAGAACTGACCGCGCCTCGTTCGCTTTCCCAACCCAGGCGCCCAGCAAACGGAGCGCCAGCCCGCTGAGCAGTGGGCGCACCCTGGCGCGGCGCGGCTCCATCCTGTGGCGCCGCCTCGACCGCTGCTGGTGCTTGAAGCGGTGCCTTGACTGCGGTCGACGCGGTGTGACCAGCAAGCACCTGTGAGCGCGCAATCCGGTCGGCCAATTCGATGGTTGGAAAGACACCCCGCTCGATCAGGAACGCATTGGCGCTGGCGTACGCCTGTCTGATCCCTTCGGTCAGCAATTTTTGGGCTACATCATTGACCATTGCCCAGGCCTCGCGCGAAAGGTCAAGACCTACCCAGCGCTCAACCAATGCCATGAACAATACCTCGGGCCGCAGGATATCGTCGTCTTCAAGCTCTTGTGTGCCCAGCAACTGCTTCATGCGAAACAGCAGATCGTTGTACTCGGAGCCGGCTTGTTCGAGCACACCGATAGCCAAGCGGGAGGCCAGAATCTTGTTTTCAGCGACATCGGTCGCGACCAGTTCAAAGACACCGTCAAGTGCTGTTTTTACCTTTGGCAGCGCTGGTTGCAACGCCTCCATCCACGCTTTGCAGGTACCGTCGACCCAGGGCGCCTTGTTCTTCTGGTAGGCGGTCCAGGCATCGCGCCGGTTCTGCATTTCCCGCGACGGTGCGGCCTCGTTCATCAACTCGGTGAAGCGCTCCAGCACGGCGCTGCCAAGGTGCTCCATGACGCGAGCGGCATCACGCACAAAGCGCCGCCGCGTTTCCTGCGGTAGCTGCTCGCGCGGTTTCACTGTCGGTTGCGTTGCCATGCCCTCTTTCCCCGTCAAACGGTGGCGCCAGCGTTAGGATCGTTCGGGTCACCGTCTTTCTTGGTGCCACCCTTGATCAGGTCTTCGCGCTGGATACCCAGCCACATGGCAATCGCCGCCGCGACAAAAACCGAGGAATAAATACCAAAGCAGATGCCGATCGTCAAGGCCAGAGCAAAGTAATGCAGCGTGGCCCCGCCAAAAAGCAGCATCGACAGCACCATCAACTGCGTGCAGCCATGCGTGATGATGGTCCGGCTGATGGTCGAAGTGATCGAACTGTCGATGATCTGTACCGTGTTCATCTTGCGATAACGCCGAAAATTCTCCCGAATCCGGTCAAAGATAACGACCGACTCGTTGACCGAATAACCCAGCACCGCCAGCACGGCGGCGAGCACCGGTAGTGAAAACTCCCACTGGAAAAATGCAAAAAATCCGAGAATGATGATGACGTCATGCAAATTGGCAATGATGGCAGCCACAGCAAACTTCCATTCAAAGCGAATGGCAAGGTAAAGCATGATGCCGATTACCACCGATGCCAGCGCCTTCAAGCCGTCTGTCGCCAGTTCATCCCCCACCTGCGGGCCGACAAACTCGGTACGGCGCATGGCGGCAGAGGCATCGGCCGCCTTCAGCGCCGTCATGACCTGTTCGCTCTGCTGCGCAGAACTGACTCCTTTTTGCACCGGCAGGCGGATCAGCACATCACGCGCGGTGCCGAAATTTTGTACCTGAAGATCTTTCAGACCAAGTGCCTCCACCGCACCGCGCACGCCATTCAAGTCGGCCGGATGGGTGTAGCTTACCTCCATCAAAGTGCCGCCGGTAAATTCAACCGACAGATGCAGACCGCGGCTGAACAGGAAAAAGACGGCTGCCAGAAAGGTGACCAGAGACACCAGATTGAAGACCAGCGCATGCCGCATGAACGGGATATCGCGCTTGATTCTGAAAAATTCCATGCAATATCTCCGTTACTGAGGGGCGAGCTGATTGCTGGAATCGGGGCGCCAGACGGTGCCAATGGACAGGCTCTTGAGCTTGTTCTGTCGGCCGTACCAGAGATTGACCAGGCCTCTTGAGAAAAACACGCCCGAGAACATGCTTGTCAGAATGCCCAGGCAATGCACCACGGCAAAGCCTCGCACCGGCCCCGAGCCAAAGGCCAGCAGGGCCAGCCCGGCTATCAGGGTGGTGACGTTGGAGTCGAGAATCGTGGCCCAGGCCCGGTCATAGCCGGCATGGATCGCCGCCTGCGCCGACGCTCCGTTGCGCAGTTCCTCGCGAACCCGCTCGTTGATCAGCACGTTGGAGTCAATCGCCATACCGAGCACCAGGGCCATGGCGGCCATGCCGGGCAGCGTCAGGGTCGCCTGCAGCATCGACAGCACAGCCACCAGCAGCAACAGATTGACAGCCAGCGAAATGCTCGAGAACATGCCAAACAGCATGTAGTAAATGCACATGAAAACCGCCACGGCAGCAAAGCCATAGGTGACGCTGTTAAAGCCTTTGGCAATGTTTTCTGCGCCCAGGCTCGGGCCGATGGTGGTTTCCTCGATGATCTCCATCGGCGCGGCGAGCGATCCTGCGCGCAGCAGCAGGGCCGTGTCGTTGGCTTCCATGGTGGTCATGCGACCGGAAATCTGCACCCGACCACCGCCAATTTCAGAGCGGATCACCGGCGCCGTGACGACCTCGCCCTTGCCCTTTTCAAACAGCAAAATGGCCATGCGCTTGCCCACACTCTCGCGCGTCACGTCCCTGAAGATGCGCGCACCCTTGGCGTCCAGCGTCAGGTTGACCACCGCCTCCTGCGTCTGACTGTCAAAGCCGGGCTGCGCGTCGGTCAGGTTTTCACCAGTGAGGATGACCTGCTTCTTGACAATGACAGGCTGACTGTTGCGCTCCAGATAGCGTTCAGAGCCAAAGGGCACCGCGGCAGCGCCGCTCTCGGCAGCGCGCGCTTCACTGGTCTCGTCAACCATGCGCACTTCCAGCGTCGCCGTGCGTCCCAGAATGTCCTTGGCCTTGGCCGTGTCCTGCACCCCAGGCAACTGCACCACGATCCGGTCCAGACCCTGTTGCTGAATCACGGGCTCGGCTACACCGAGTTCATTGATCCGGTTGTGCAATGTGGTGATATTTTGTTTGAGTGACTGATCCTGCACCCGGCGGGCTGCCTCGGTTTTGATGCTGGCGGTCAACTTGAACTCAGCGCCATCGCTCGCCTCGATCGTCTGCAGATCAGGAAATTGATCGAGGATCAGCGCTTTGGCAGCGGCCAGTGTAGGCATGTCCCGAAAACGCACTTCGATGGTCTGTCCGTTGCGACTGATGCCGCTGTGGCGCACATTCTTTTCACGCAAACTGGTGCGAATGTCGCCCGACAGGGATTCCGCCTTCTTGGCCAGTGCCGCCTGCATATCCACCTGCAGCATGAAATGCACGCCACCGCGCAAATCGAGCCCCAGATACATCGGGAAGGCATGCAGAGACGTGAGCCATACCGGCGAGCGCGACAACAGGTTGAGCGCAACGATGTAGCCGGCATTGGCCGCATCGGGGATCAGGGCTTTTTGAATGGCATCCTTGGCCTTGAGCTGTGTCTCGGTGTTGCCAAAGCGCGCCTTCACCGAGGTGTTGTCCAGCGTCACAAAATCGGCTGCAAGGCCGGACGCCTTCAGGATCTCTTCGACGCGCAGCTTGGTGCCGGCGTCAAGCTTGATCGTGACCTTGGCCGACGAAACCTGGACCGCAGGCGCTTCGCCAAAAAAGTTCGGCAAGGTGTACAAAAACCCCACCACCAACGCGATCACAATGATCGTGTACTTCCATATCGGGTAACGATTCATGATCGCGTTTCTTGCTTACTTGATACTGCCTTTGGGCAGAACCTGTACCACGGCACTGCGCTGAACCTGCAGTTCAACACCGCTGGCAACTTCCAGGCTCAGGTAGCTGTCGCCGAGCTTCGCAACTTTGCCAAGTACACCACCAGCGGTGGCAACCTCATCCCCCTTTGCCAGCGAATCAATCATGGTCTTGTGCTCCTTTTGCTTCTTCATCTGGGGACGAATCATCACAAAATAAAGCACCACAAACATCAACACCAGGGGCAGCATGCTCATGAGTGAAGACTGCATATCACCGCCAGCGGCGGCG
>CAITQH010000200.1 GCA_903894475.1 uncultured beta proteobacterium | reverse complement strand
GGCAAGGTGTTTGACGAAAAAGTGGAACTGGTCGGGGGCGAGAATTTCACCCAGTTTGAGCGCATGGTGCTGCTGCAAAGCATAGACACCCATTGGCGCGAGCACCTGAGTTCACTCGACTACCTGCGCCAGGGCATTCATCTGCGCGGTTACGCGCAGAAGCAGCCCAAGCAGGAATACAAGCGTGAAGCCTTTGAGCTCTTCGGGCAACTGCTCGATGCTGTCAAGAATGACGTCACCAAAGTGCTGATGACCGTGCAGATTCAATCCGGCGAGCAGTTGGAGCAGGCTGCCGTCGACATGGAGACGCGCGGCGAAAGCATCTCCAACGTGACCTACAGCGCGCCGACCGAGACTGGCGAAATTGAAACCGTGGTCGATGAACAGACCGTCAAGGCGGCGGTACCCCATGTCGGGCGCAATGAGCCTTGCCCCTGCGGCAGTGGCAAGAAGTACAAGCAGTGTCACGGAAAATTGGCGTGAAAGATTGAGGCTGAGCCATGGCTGTCAACCTGTCCCCCCCCAATTCGACGGAGCTCTATCCGATTGCCGGTGTGCGTCTGGGCGTCACCGAAGCCGGTGTGCGCAAGGCGGGTCGTAAAGACCTGACCGTGCTCTTGATTGAGCCCGGGGCATCGGTGGCCGGGGTGTTTACGCAAAACCGGTTTTGCGCCGCGCCAGTGCAGATCTGCCGCGAGCATCTCGCGCAGGGCGCCGAGGTCCGTGCCATGCTGATCAATACCGGTAATGCCAATGCCGGCACCGGCGAGGACGGGCGCCACCGAGCGCTTCGCAGCTGCGTCGCGCTGGCCGAAAAATTGAAGCTTTCAGCGCCGGAAATTCTGCCATTCTCAACCGGCGTCATCATGGAGCCGCTGCCAGTGGAGCGGATCGAAGCCGGGCTCGATGCGGCGATTGCCGACGCGCGCGAAGACAACTGGCTGCGTGCGGCCGAGGCGATCATGACGACCGACACCGTGGCCAAGGCCTTTGGCAAGCAGGTGCTGCTTGATGGCACGCTGGTGAGCATCACCGGCATCAGCAAAGGCGCCGGCATGATACGGCCCAATATGGCCACCATGCTGGGCTTTCTGGCCACCGACGCCTGTGTCAGCCCGGTGGTGCTGCAACAACTGGCCAGGGAATTGGCAGAGGCTTCTTTCAATCGCGTTACGGTCGATGGCGACACCTCCACCAACGACTCGTTCATGCTGATTGCCAGCAACAAGGCGCGCCATGCAGTGATTGAAAATCTGGAGAGCGCGAATGCACAGGTGCTCAAGGCAGGCTTGCTGGAAGTCGCGCAGAAGCTGGCACAAGCCATCGTGCGTGATGGCGAAGGCGCCACCAAGTTCATCCGAATCCAGGTGGAAGGCGGCAAGACGGCGGCGGAATGCCGCCAGGTCGCCTATGCCATAGCTCACTCGCCCCTGGTCAAGACAGCGTTTTTTGCCAGTGACCCGAACCTCGGCCGTATTCTGGCGGCGGTCGGTTATGCCGGCGTTGAAGACCTGGACCAGGGCAGCATCGACCTGTACCTCGACGATGTGCAGGTAGCCTCCTGCGGTGGTCGCCATCCGACCTACCGTGAAGAAGACGGTCAGCGCGTCATGCGCCAGAGCGAAATCACGGTGCGTGTGCTGCTGGGACGCGGCGCCGCGATGCAGACGGTCTGGACCTGTGACCTCAGTCATGATTACGTCAGCATCAACGCCGATTACCGCTCATGAACACGCAGTTCGAGCACTTGCTGGCGCGCGCCGAGCATCTCATTGATCGCATTGAGGCGGTCTTGCCACAGGCCTTGACCGCGCCTGACTGGAACACGTCGATGGCCTATCGCTATCGCAAACGCAGCTCCGGTCACGGCGTGCTCGAGCCAGTGCGCCATGTTGGCGTCATGCGCTTGTCGGACCTGAAAGAAATCGAGCCGCAAAAAGAAAAAATCCGCCGCAACACAGAGCATTTTGTTAGCGGTCAGCCGGCCAACAATGTGCTCTTGACCGGGGCCCGGGGTACCGGCAAGTCGTCGCTGATCAAAGCCTGCTTGAATGAATACGCAGCGCGCGGTTTGCGCCTGATCGAGGTCGACAAGGCCGATCTGACCGACTTGCCCGATATTGTGGATGTGGTGTCCGAGCGCAGCGAGAAATTCATCGTTTATTGCGATGACCTGAGTTTTGAGGACGGTGAACCGGGCTACAAGGCGCTCAAGTCGATACTCGACGGCTCTGTGGCAGCGACCACGGCCAACGTGCTGATCTACGCAACCAGCAACCGACGCCATCTGCTGCCCGAGTACATGCAGGAGAACCTCAGCTTTACCCACACGGCAGAGGGTGAAGTCCATCCAGGTGAGGTGGTGGAAGAAAAAATCTCCCTGTCCGAGCGTTTTGGTCTGTGGGTCAGCTTCTACCCCTTCACACAGGATGAGTACCTGACGATCGTGGCGCAGTGGTTGTCGTCCTTTGGTGTACCAGCGCCAGCCATTGAAGCGGCGCGAGCAGACGCCCTGATCTGGGCGCTGGAGCGGGGTTCGCGCAGCGGTCGGGTGGCTTACCAGTTCGCACGCGATTACGCTGGCCAGCATTCGCAAAATCCATGACCTCGCCGGTTCTGGTGGCGAACGCCGAATTGCCGCGCAATGGCGGCGCTGACAGGGCACCTGTTGATGTGGCGGTCGGTGTTTTGTTTCGGCCGGATGGTGCGTTTCTTCTGACCACTCGCCCGCCAGGCAAGGTCTACCAGGGCTATTGGGAATTTCCTGGTGGCAAACGGGAGGCCGGGGAAACCGTGGAGCAGGCATTGCGGCGCGAGTTGCAGGAGGAACTCGGTGTCCTGATCGGCGCTGCTACGCCCTGGCACTGCGCCACCGTGGACTATCCGCATGCACTGGTGAAACTGAATTTTCTCAAGGTTTACCAATGGAGCGGAGAACTGCAGATGCGTGAGGGGCAGTCCTTTTCCTGGCAGCGGCTACCGGTGCAAGTGTCTCCCGTGCTGCCGGGAACGCTGCCGGTGCTTCAGTGGCTGGCGGACGAGGGCGGAGCGTCCTCAAGTGGCTGATCTTCAGCGTTGCTGCTGATCGGCATACGAAAACTCTCACTGGCCCAGGCGCCCAGATCGACGTTCTTGCAGCGTGCACTGCAAAAAGGTCGAAACGGGTTGGAAATCGCGTAAATACTTTCGCCGCCGCAGCTCGGGCAAGAGACCGTTTTGGGGGCCGCTGTCATGAGCACAAAGTCAGTTCAAAAGCCGTGTCTTCCTGGCTGGCGTGCAGCTTGTCATCGTCACCATGGCGCATCAGGCGAATCGACACCATCAGGCGATTGCCGCTGATCTCCGGAATCAATTCCAGCGCCGGATCCAGCGTCATGCGCAAGAGTTGAAAGGTCTTGCCTTGGGGCAGGTTTTGCTGGAACTGACCACCGACCGCCATCACTTTCTGCGCCGTGCTGGAGCCACGCAGCAGCTTGAGCAGCAGATAAATCGCTTCAGCCAGCGGCGTCAGTGTGCCGGCCCAGCGTTCCAGATCGGACCTGCGCTGGGCGGCGTCGTGCTGCTGCCAGGCGTAGTAGGCCGGCAGATCAAAGGCACAGGTGCCTCCCGGAATGCCAACGCGACTGCGGATGCTCATCAGCCAGTCGTTTTCTGTCAGTGACTGACCAGCCTTGCCAGGTAAATTGCTCAAGGCTGCAAAACAGCGATCAACCTGGTTGAACACCATGTCCAGCACCTCCGCTGCAATCGCCGGATTGTTCCTGTAACCATCGAGCAAATGCTTTTGTTTGTCCAGGTCTTTGAGTACGTCCGACTTGAGGTCGGCGCGCGCTCCCACATCCATCACTTCGAAGATCGTGGCCAGCGCAAAGTGGTGGTCCAGCGCAGATTCACGCACAACAAATTCGCTCAAGCGAAGGAACAACTGTTCCAGCCGCAAATAGGTGCGGATGCGTTCGTTAAAGGGGTATTCGTAAAGGATCACGCTGATTTAAATGCTGGTCAGGCTTGGGTGCTACCCGGATGATAGCCCGAAGCGGGCCGAAATTTGCCGCACCTCGGCCGCCAGTTCATCAAGGGAAAGACCCACATTGAAGATGACGCTATCTGCCGCCGTCAAGCGCAGGCTGCGGCTGGCCTGAGAGGCAATGATTTTTTCAACTTCCGCTCGCGACAGCTGATTGCGCGCCATGACCCGGCTGATCTGTTCTTCGGCCGTGCAATCGACCACCAGCACATGATCCACATCGTGGCGCCAGCGGGCCGATTCGACCAGCAGCGGAATATCAAAAACGATGCAGCGGCACGCCTGTTCGGCAAGAAGCACTGCCTGCCGCCGGGTTTCCTGCTCCACCAGTGGATGGATGATGGCTTCCAGCTTTCCTCGCGCACTGGGTTGTGTGTGGACCAACTGGCGCATGCGGTCGCGCTCCAGAGCGCCGCTGGCGCCAACGAAATCCGCGCCAAAAGTGGCAACAATGGCTGGCATTGCCAGGCCCCCCGCGGCCGTCAGCTGGCGCGAAATGGCATCCGCGTCAACCAGGCCAGCACCGAGCCCGACCAGCAAATGGGCAACCGTGCTCTTGCCGCTGCCAATGCCGCCGGTCAATCCGAGCCGCACAGGAAAGGGCACGATTCAGAGTCCGATCAGATGAAGCAGTGTGTCCGGCCCGAAAACCATCACGGCCAGACCGGCGCCAGCCAGAAAGGGGCCAAAGGGCAGGTAGCCACCCTCGCGCAGGCCGCTGGAGAATTTCATGGCAATGCCGATGACGACGCCGATGACCGAGGACATCAGGATGATGGGCACCAGCGCCTGCCAGCCAAACCAGGCTCCGAGTGCGCCGTAGAGCTTGAAATCACCAAAGCCCATGCCCTCCTTGCCAGTGATCAGCTTGAAGGCCCAGTAGATCAGCCACAGCGAGAGATAGCCCGCAACGGCGCCCCAGAAAGCAAACACCAGGGAGACGCTGGTCCACTGCAAAGCGGCGGCGATCAGCCCGGCCCAGAGCAGCGGCAGCGTCATGACATCAGGCAGCAGCGTGGTATCCCAGTCGATCAGGGCCAGCGCCAGCAGGGTCGCTGAAAACGCGCTCCAGAGCAGCGCGGTCGGGCTTGCGCCCCATTTCCAGGCGCAACAAAAGAACAGGATGCCAGTGCTCAGTTCCACCAGCGGATAGCGCAAGCTGATAGCGGCCTTGCAGGCCGAGCACTTGCCGCGCAGCAGGAGATAACTCAGGACAGGAATATTCTCATGCCAGCTTATGGCATGGCCGCAATGGGGACAACGAGAGCCTGGTTGCATCAGGTTCAAACGCTCTGACGCTGGCTCCGGCAAGCCATTCTGTTCGGCACACTCGGCCTTCCATTGGGCCTCCAGCATGATCGGCAGGCGGTGGATAACGACATTGAGAAAGCTGCCAATCAGCAGCCCCAGGACGCCAAACAGGGCGGCGTCAACTCCGTTTGATATCAACATCAGACTATCTGACCCAGTTTGAAGATGGGCAGGTACATGGCGACCACAATGCCGCCAATCACCGTGCCCAGAATGACAATGATGATGGGCTCCATCAGGCTTGAAATACCCGCGACCATGTCGTCGACCTCGGCTTCGTAAAAGTCAGCTGCCTTGCCCAGCATGTGATCGATGGAGCCCGACTCCTCGCCAATCGCACACATCTGCAGAACCATCGACGGAAACAATCCGACATTGCCCATCGCAACTGTCAGCGCGGTGCCGGTCGACACCTCCTGCTGAATCTTCTTGGTGGCGTTCAGATAGACCGAATTGCCGGCTGCGCCACCGACCGAGTCCAGTGCCTCCACCAGCGGCACGCCGGCTGCGAACATGGTCGATAACGTGCGCGTCCAGCGCGCCACGCAGGACTTGTCCACCAGCACACCAAAGATGGGCATCTTGAGCATGATGCGGTCCATCAGGTTCTGCATCTGTTCATTGCGTCGCCAGGCTTGCATGAAGAAGTAAAAGCCACCACCGATCCCGCCAAAAATCAGCCACCAGTACTTCACGAATATTTCACTGATGGCAATCACCACCAGCGTCGGCGTTGGCAGGTCAGCACCAAAATTGGCGAACACTTCCTTGAACGCCGGCACCACAAAGATCATGATGACGGCAGTTACCACAAAAGCGACGATCAACACCGAAATCGGGTACATCAAGGCTGACTTGATCTTTGATTTCATGGCCTCGGTCTTTTCCATGTAGACGGCCAGTCGCTCCAGCAACTGGTCCAGGATACCGGCGGTCTCACCGGCCTCGATCAGGTTGCAGTAGAGATTGTCAAAATACAGAGGGAACTTGCGAAAGGCAATGCTCAGCGAGGTACCGGTTTCGACGTCCGTGCGGATGTCGTTGAGCAGTTTGGTGACGCTCGCGTTCGGGTTGCCGCGACCAACGATGTCAAAGGCCTGCAGCAGCGGCACGCCAGCTTTCATCATGGTGGCGAGCTGGCGCGTGAAGATGGCCAGATCTTTCGGTTTGATGGCCTTGCCGGAGCGCATCTTGCGCTTCTTGATCTTGGTCGGCGTCACGCCCTGGCGGCGCAGCGCAGCCTGCACCTGGTGCTCGCCACCAGCCCGGGTTTCGCCATGCACCGACTTGCCGTTGCGGTCCCGGCCTTCCCATTCAAAGACGTAGTCCTTGATGCCCTTGATCCTTGAAGTTACCATCGCGTCCTCTGGATTGCTGGTTTATTCGTTCGTCACAGCGAGCACTTCTTCCAGCGAAGTCAGACCCAGTTTAACTTTGTGCAAACCGGCTTGCCGCAGTGTGCGCACACCTTCCGCGGCTGCCTGCTGGCCGACCTCCAGAGCATTGCCATCACGCAGGATGATGCGCTGCATTGCCTCGCTGATCGGCATCACCTGGTAGATTCCGACACGCCCTTTGTAGCCTTTGGTGCAATTGTCGCAGCCGACCGGCCGGTATGGCACCCAGGCATCGTTGAGCTCGTTGTCCTGGTAGCCGGCATCGAGCAAGGCCTTGCGTGGAATATCAACCGGTGTCTTGCATTTCGGGCACAGTCGTCGTGCCAGACGTTGTGCCGTGATCAGGATCACGCTGGAGGCAATATTGAAAGGGGCGATACCCATATTGCGCAAACGTGCCAGTGTCGCCGGCGCGTCATTGGTATGCAGTGTGGAGAGCAGCAAGTGTCCGGTCTGGGCTGCCTTGATCGAAATATCGGCCGTTTCCAGATCGCGAATTTCACCGACCATGATGATGTCCGGATCCTGCCGCAGAAATGACTTCAGGGCGGCTGAAAAAGTCAATCCTGCCTTGTCATTGATATTGACCTGGTTGATGCCGGGCAGGTTGATTTCGCACGGGTCTTCGGCGGTTGCGATGTTCAGGCCAGGCTTGTTCAACAGGTTCAGGCAGGTGTACAGGGAAACCGTCTTGCCCGAACCGGTAGGGCCGGTCACCAGGATCATGCCGTAGGGCCGTTCGATGGCTCGCAGCAATCTGTCCTTTTCCTCTGGCTCATAGCCCAGAGCATCAATACCGAGCTTGGCGATGCTCGGGTCGAGGATACGGATCACGATCTTTTCGCCAAACATGGTTGGCAGAGTGCTGACTCGAAAGTCGATGACGCGGTCAGGTCCGACCTTCAGCTTCATCTTGCCATCCTGCGGAATGCGCTTTTCCGAGATATCCATCCTCGAGATGACCTTGATGCGCGAGGCCAGTTTATCCTTGATCGCAACCGGTGGTGAAGCGATTTCCTGCAACTCCCCGTCTATGCGAAAACGCACCCGATAATGATGCTCATACGGTTCGAAGTGCAAATCGGATGCATGAAGGTGGTAGGCATCGAGCAGCATCTTTTGCAGGAACCTGACAACCGGAGCGTCCTCGATTTCAGAAGCAGAATTGTCATCAACCTCGCGCAGCTCAGCGGGGCCGGATTCGTCAAACTCAAACTCGTCACCGATGATGCTGTCGATGGTCTCCTCTGCGGACACAGCGTTGCTTGATACCAGAGCCAGCAGTTTGTCGTATTCGGCCACCACCCAGTCAACACGCAATTGGGTGGCAAACTTGATTTTATCGACCGCCTCACTGTCGGAAGGATCGGCCGTGGCGACGACCAGGCGATTGTGACGTTTGCCCAGGACGACGACCCGGTAATTGAGGCAAATTTTGGCGTCCAGCAGGCCCTTGGGCAGGCGCTGCGCGTCAATTGCCTTCAGATCGATCAGCGGTGTGGAAAAGGCGGCTGACAAGGTGTGCGCAAGATCAAATGCCGACACAACGCCGGAACCCGTGAGTTCAGCAATGAAACTGGTGCGAGAAGTTTGCGCCTTGCGGTAGATTTCTTCCGCAGCATTCTGGCCAATCTTGCCGGCCAGGACCAGTGCGCGGCCCAGACCCGGCAGGGTGGCGCGCGAGGTTTCAGAAAGAGAGAGATCGACTACGGACATAGGGTGGAATGTACTACGACAAATCGGGGGCTGAGTGATTATCGCCAGTTGCGCTCGCTGGCCTCGCTGCAAGCCCATGGACGCCAGTGAATGCGAGCTGTTAGGACAGCAAGGCACAGCTGTCTGATAATGCCCCTCTTGTGCAGTACCAAGAGTAGCCTATGAATGCGCCTGACAAGTTGGCTCACCCCGACATCACACTCGCCGACAAATACCAGGTCAAAGAGGGCTGGGTCTTTCTGGCGGGCACGCAGGCGCTGGTGCGCCTGCCCATCCAGCAGCGTTTGCGCGACGAGGCCGAAGGCAAGAAAACCGGCGGCTATGTTTCAGGTTACCGCGGCTCGCCACTGGGTCGCTTCGACATGGATCTGTGGCAGGCCGAAGCGGTTCTGAAGCAGAACAATATTGTTTTTCGAGCGGCCGTCAACGAAGACCTGGCAGCCACCGCCATCTGGGGCTCCCAGCACGTAGGCAGTTTTCCGGGTGCGCGTGTTGACGGCGTCTTTGGCATCTGGTACGGCAAAGGCCCCGGCGTGGACCGCAGTGGCGATGTGCTGCGCCATGCCAACAGCGCGGGCACCAGCGCGCTGGGGGGCGTGCTGGCGCTGGCGGGCGACGACCACGGTGCCAAATCCTCCACCATCACCAATTTTTCTGACCAGATCTTCATTGCTGCCGGGCTGCCGCTGCTGTACCCGTCGAACACCCAGGAACTGCTTGACTTCGGTTTGCACGGGATAGCGATGTCGCGCTTTTCCGGCTGCTGGGTCGGCATGAAGGTAGTGACTGATGTCGTCGAAGGCGGCGGCACCATTTACGTCGGCCCGGATTCACCGAACATTGTCTTGCCCGAAGTGCCCTCCTTGCCGGCAGGCACACCAATGGGTGCGCCCAGCCTCTCCATCCGACCCTTCGATACCGCTCTGTTGGCCGAAGAGCGGCTCTACAACCACAAGCTCTACGCGGCAGTGGCCTACGCACGCGCCAATCATCTGAACCTCATCAGCATCGACAGCGACAAGCCGCGGCTGGCCATTGTGTCGGCCGGCAAGGCCTACCAGGACGTGCGCCAGGCGCTGGTGGAACTGGGCTGGTCGGCAGCGCAGTTGCAGGAGATGGGTATTCGTATCGCCAAGGTCGGCATGACCTGGCCGCTCGATCCCGAGTTTGTGCGCACGCTGGCGCAGGACGTGGACGCGATTCTGGTGGTCGAAGAAAAACGTCCGCTGCTCGAAGAACAGATCAAGTCCATGCTGTACGACCTGAATCTGCCGAACAGACCCAGGGTGATTGGCAAGGCGCTCGGCTCGCCAACCTATGGCCTGGAGCGCGCGGCAAGGGTGTTCCCGAACAACGCTGAAATCTCGCCGCTGATCGTGGCCAAGGTCCTGCTCGATGTCATGCTGATGCTGCAGCCTGATTGCGGCTTGCAGACTATCAGCCTGCCCTCGTCCAAGGCCCCAGGGCCGGGCTCGGCGCAGCGCAACGCCAGTTTTTGTTCCGGCTGTCCGCACAACCGATCCACCAAAGTGATCGAAGGCTCGCGGGCGCTGGCCGGCATTGGCTGCCACACGATTGCCATGCTGAACAACCCGCGCACCACTGGCACCGTCTCCCACATGGGTGGCGAAGGTGCGATGTGGCTGGGCCAGCAACCCTTTACCGACGAGCCCCATGTGTTTGCCAACATGGGTGACGGCACGTTTTTCCACTCCGGTTTTCTGGCCATCCGCCAGGCGGTCGCGGCCAAGGTGCCGATGACCTACAAGCTTCTGGTCAACGGCTTTGTCTCGATGACCGGCGGCCAGCCGGTGGACGGCGATCTGACGGTGCCGCAAACCATTCGCGAACTGCTGGCTGAGGGTGTCAGTGAAGTCGTGCTGGTCAGTGACGAGCCCGAGAAGTACGCGAATGCGGATTTGCCCCCCGGGGTCAAGGTGCATCACCGCGACGACATGGAGATGGTGCAACGCCGCTTGCGCGAGCAAAAAGGCGTGACGGTGCTGGTCTATGAGCAGCCTTGCGCTACCGAGCGCCGGCGTTTGCGCAAGCGCGGCAAGTGGGCGGACCCGGCCAAGCGCAGTTTCATCAACGCGGCGGTTTGCGAAGGTTGTGGTGACTGCGGCACGGTTTCCAACTGCCTGTCGATCGAACCGTTGGAGACAGCGCTGGGACGCAAACGGAAAATCAACCAGAACAGTTGCAACAAGGACTTCACCTGCGTTGAGGGCTTTTGTCCGAGCTTTGTCACGGTGCACGGCGGCACGCTGCGCAAGCCGGCCAAAGTCAGCAGTCAGACCAGCGCCGCCTTGCCTGAGCCGGCCTTGCCGGTCTTCGAGAGGCCGACACGCAGTTTCAGTGTACTGGTTGGCGGCATCGGCGGCACGGGTGTCGTCACCATCGGTCAGTTGCTGGGCATGGCAGCGCATATCGATGGTCTGGCCTGCTCGATTCTGGACGTGACCGGCCTGTCGCAAAAATACGGCGCCGTGCTCTCGCACGTGCACATGGCGCCGAACGCCGCCATGCTGCACGCAACCCGCATCGCGCCGGGCGAGGCCGATACGGTGATCGGTTGCGACCTGATCGTGACCGCCGGCGACGAGGCGCTGTCGCGCATGCGCGCCGGTCGCACGCGGGCCGTGGTCTGTACCGACGTGATTCCGACCTCGGAGTTTGCCCGCAACGCCGACTGGAGCGTGGACGCCGATGCCATGCTCAAGAGCATTCGAAGTGTCTGCGGTGAGCAGTTCTTTGCTGCCAACGGCCTTGAAATCGCGCGTGCCTTGATGGGCGATAGCGTCGCCTCCAATATGTTCATGCTAGGCGCAGCCTGGCAGCATGGCTGGGTGCCGGTCACGCTGGCAGCACTGAACAGGGCGATCGAACTCAACGCAGTGCAGGTCGAGTTCAACCGAGCCGCTTTTCTCTGGGGCCGACGCGCTGCCACCGATCTGGCGGCGGTGCAGAAGGTGGCAACGCCTGCCAACGTCATCAAGTTTGTGCCACGCAACAAGGAGTCACTCTCTGAATTGATGCAGCGCCATCAGGCCTTCCTGACGGAGTATGAAAATGCCGCCTACGCCGCGCGCTATCGCGCCCTGGTGGAGCGAGTCGCGAAAGTCGACGGGCAACTCGGTGGCAATGAGCGGCTGGCCAAGGCCGTGGCGCTGAGTTACTTCAAGTTGCTTGCGACCAAGAACGAGTGGGAAGTTGCGCGTCTGTACACATCGGACGCCTTCCGCCAGCAATTGGCCAGCACCTTCGAGGGCGATTACCGGTTGCACTTTCACTTCGGTGCCTGGCCTTTTGGCAAGGTGGACCAGGGCACAGGCAAAGTCAAGAAGGCTGAGCTCGGTCCCTGGGTCATGAGCGCGTTTCGGGTGATGAACGCGCTACGCGGCCTGCGCGGCACCTGGCTCGACCCGTTTCGCAACAGCGCCGAGCGTCAGCTTGATGCCCGCTTGCTGGTCGAGTACGAGCAGGAGACAGAGCGTCTGTTGAAGGAGCCGCAGGCGCAGTCACTCAACACCCTGGTGGCACTGGCGGCCCTGCCGCAGAAGATTCGCGGCTACGGCCATGTGCGGGAAACTTCAGCCGCTGCGGTGGCGATGGAGCGCGCCAGCCTGCTGAGCACAGTAGCAGTGCCCACTGCCAAGCAGGCCTGAGTCAGCTGCCGCAGCTGCCTGGCGATCGTCTGCTCCCACTTCGGGATCAGGCTTAGGCGCAAGGTAATGCCGCCTTCGCGGCGAGTGGCATGCTGCTCTTGTAGGGCTACACTTGTCCTGCAACTGCTTGCGAGACCCATGTGAAGAAAACCATCAAGCGCTGGTTCCAACCCCCCGTCTTTGAAGGTGACGACGCAAAGACGCGCCGCGCCGGTTTGCTCAACCAGGTCATCGTCATAAGCATGGCCCTCGTGGCTCTGTTCGTCCTGGGCGCGCTACTTGGCAGGAACACCCCTCCCAGCCTGCTGACGGTAGGCATTTTGTGGCTGTTTTTTCTCACCCTGAGCCGGCTCATGCTGCGCAGCGGCAGGGCCACCTTTATTGCCCTCATCTTGACGATACTCTTCTTTGTCGTTCTCACAAGCGTGAACATCGGGCTGGGAACCATCCGCACACCGACGGCCGCGATCTACGTGTTTTGGGTCATCCTGGCAGGTATGCTATTTCGGTTGCCCGGCATCCTGATTGCCACCAGCGCCAGCTCGCTGGCCGTGTTGGGCCTGGTCCTTGCAGAAAACGCCGGACTGCTACCGCAGCCCGACTACAGCGTTGGCGTAACGCAATGGTTGAACTTCACGGCATTGTTCGGCGTCACCGCCAGCCTGGTTTATTACAGTAACCGAATGACGCAGGACGCACTGGCGCGTTCCGAAAATGAAATCGGGCAACGCAGACGATCCGAAGCAGAATTGCGCAAGCTCTCGATGGCGGTGGAGCAAGGTCCCGCTGCCGTCATGATCACCGACCGGATGAGCAAAATCGAGTACGTCAATCCCCATTTCGAGCAGGTCACGGGCTACCTCAAAGCAGAGTTATTGGGCCAGAACCCGCGTATCTTCCAGTCGGGCCGGACCCCGCCCGAGACCTACCGCAGCATATGGGGTGCGATTGGCGCCGGAGAAAGTTGGCGTGGCGATTTGTGCAATCGCAAGAAGAGCGGCGAACTGCATTGGGAAAGCGCGTCCATCTCAGGGGTCAGGGACGAGAACGGAGGCATTGCGCATTACGTGATGGTTGCGGTGGACATTACAGGGAGCAAACAGGCAACCCAAGCCTTGCAGGAGATGCGCCGGCGCGAGATCGAGGTCGGCGTCATCGTCCAGCGATCCCTGATGTGCGAGGTACCCGAGGGCATCGAGGGCGCGTCGCTGGCCCAGTACGCCGATCCATCGCAAATCATAGACGGCGATTTCTCCTCTATCCATCGCTTTCACACGGGCTGTTTTGAGGTACTGGTCGGAGATGTCATGGGCAAGGGCGTGCAGGCCGCGCTGATGGGTGCTGCGATCATCACCGCCTACAACCGCGCGCTCGCCGAACTGCTGCTTGCAAAGCAGGACACGCGCTCGCTGCCCGCGCCAGCCGAGATCGTGAATGCAATACACCGCTCGCTGACCAGGCAACTGATCGCGATTTCCTCCTTTGCCACGCTGGCCCTGTACCGCTTTGACCTGGATGCCGGGACGCTGACTTACGTCAACGCAGGGCACACGCCCGGCCTGCTTACGCGCGTAGGCGGCGCACGCCCGGTCGCCATTCTGGGCGACAACCTGCCCATTGGCGTCCTGCTTGAGGAGAACTACCTTGAGTTGAGCCTGGACATCGGTCAGGGCGACAGCCTGCTGGTGTTTTCCGACGGCATCACCGAGGCACGCAGTCCGCAAGGTGAGGAATTCGGAATAGAGCGGCTTTCCGACTTGGTCGAGGCGGGCAGCAAGGCTGCCCTGTTGCCCAGCACCATCATGCAGGCCCTGCGCGGCGAGCAGCGGCGCTTTACCGGCGGCGGCCCCGGCGCGGACGACCTGACAGCAGTGATGGTCACCCTGCAAGCCCGGCGCGGCGCGGCGACCCGGCGGGTCGAGGATCGCATCGCCCCCTTCGTCTTCAATCTGCCCTGGAGCCTGGACGCATTGGGGAGCTTGCGCGCTCGCATCATGGCCAGCGCCAGCAACCTGCCTGAAGACGATGCCGATGCGCTCATTCTTGCCAGTTTCGAGGCGGCGACCAACATCATTCGTCACGGGCGCGTGCTGGTCGGCAATGCGAGCATCAGTTGCCGCATCACGCGCGAGAGCGAGGCCCTGGCGGTCGAACTGATCTATCCGAGCGCGGCCTTCACTCCACCCGCGCAAACGAAGCCTGACATGAGCGGCCTCAGTGAGGGTGGATTCGGTCTTTACATCATCGAGCAATCGGTCGACTCGGTGGAATACACCAGCCCGATGCCGGGCGTTGCCAGCATTCGCCTGGTCAAGCGCGCTGGAACGGGAGCACTCGCGAGCAGACCATGAACCCGGAATTCGTCTCGCTGGCTCCCCTTTAGTCATTGCGAGCCTCCCGAATCCGGCCCGATACCGCACACGGACTCTGAACCTGAAATTGTCATCCCGGACCCCGGATCAAGCCCGGGGCAGGCTCTGATCCGGGATCCAGTGCCACGCGAGCCATGGATTGCGGGTCGG
>CAITQH010000199.1 GCA_903894475.1 uncultured beta proteobacterium | reverse complement strand
TGTGATCAAGAGATCGTCCTTCGACGTAGACGTCGAGCAAATGGAGGTCACGATCAAGCAGCACTGCATCGCCCCAGCTGCCCAACGCCAGACGCCCGCGCTCAGCCAGTCCAAGGTAGTCGGCCGCATGGGTCGAGACGCGGCTGGAGGCCTCGCGAAGGCTCAGGCCAAGCTCACTCACCAGGTTGCGAAAAGCCTGGTCCATGGTCAGCGTGGATCCCGCCAGCGTGCCATCAGCCAGACGCACACCCCCCAGACATTTGGTCACGGTGTGACGACCCAGACGGTAGTCCCCGTCGGGCATGCCGGCCGCTGCCGTGGAATCGGTGACGCAGAAAAGCCCTGGAATGGCACGCAGGGCGACGCGAATGGCCCCCGGATGCACATGGATCAGGTCAGGAATGATTTCAGCGTGAGTCGCGTGCGCCAGCGCAGCTCCCACCATGCCTGGCGCACGATGGTGCAAGCCGGTCATGGCGTTAAACAGATGGGTAAAGCCGCCAGCTCCTTTGGACAAGGCCTGCAGACCTTCTTCATAGGTCCCCAGGGTGTGGCCAATCTGAACCCGAAAACCCGCTGCGCAGAGCGACTCTATGACTTCCATGTGACCCGGCACTTCAGGCGCCAGCGTAATCAGGCAAATCGGAAACAGACCGTTCAGACGCTGCAACTCTGCGAGGTCCAGAGCACGGGCAAAGTCGGGCTGGGCGCCAAGCTTCTCCCGGCTGATGTAAGGCCCCTCCAGATGCACGCCCAGCACACGCGCGCCGGCAGGGCTGCGCTGCAGGCCCAAGGCTTGCATTGCAACAAAGGCCTGCTCCAGTTCCGGCGCTGGGGCGGTCATGGTGGTTGCCAGCAAAGCCGTTGTTCCATGGCGGGCGTGTAACTCGCTGACGCGCGTCAACGCGTCGCCGCCTTCCATGATGTCGCGACCGCCACCGCCGTGCACATGCAGGTCGACAAAACCCGGCAACACCAGCGGCTCCCTGGAATTGCGCACCTGGGATTCGTCGACCAGTTCGCCGGACACGGCCAGTACGCGCCCATCATTGTCAAGTTCAAGCACGCCACGGACAAAACCGCTTGGCGTGAGGATGTTGCCGGCAATCCGCTTCGTGCTCACAGTGTGTGCGTCCGGTCGCCATGGGAGAACCCGAGGGCGTCCCAGGGTTCGCCCTTGAACAGGCCGATCACCTTGAACAGTTCGCCCATTTCGTGTTCCATGATCAGGCGTTGAGCGTGCACACGCTCACGCAGGGGAGCGTTTTCAAGCAAGCCGGCGAGGCCGCAATTGAGCAAAAAACGGGCCTGCGTGCAGTAGCCCAGCACGCCCAGACCGGCCTCCTGGGCGGCCAGCGCGACGCCCGTGAAATTGACGTGAGCCGTGATGTCCTTGAGGCCGGCGTCCGACAGGGGATCCGGGTCAGACTGATGACTGCGGTGGCACATCACGGTGCCCATGTGGCGCTGCACATGGTAGTACTCATGCTCCGGAAAACCGTAATCGATCAGGAAAATCGCGCCGCTCCGCAGCTTGTCAGCCAGCGTGCGAATAAAGGAGTCCGCCTGCTCATGGATCTCGGTCAAGAAGTCATGCTCGCCCGCGATCTGGCAGGGTGGACGCAGATCGGTCGCTCGCTCACTCCAGCTGAAAGAAGCTGGCTGCTCGTCGTGCGCCAAGTTCAAAATCACGCCGCGCTCATACCAGACCCCACGCACCCGGGAGAGCAGCTTGACCGGCATGGCATCGAGCACTTCGTTGCCGATCACCACGCCTTGCATGCTCTGCGGCAACTCGCTCACCCAGCGCACGACGGCAGCGTACTTTTCCAACGTGGCTTGCTGGCGCAGGCGCAAGGTACCCGACAGATCAACAATGCCGTAACGCGGCAAAGGCAGGCCTTGCGCCTCCAGCGTCTCCAGCACCTGCAGCGCGAGCGCACCCGAGCCGGCACCGAACTCCCAGATCTCGCTGGTCTGCGTCAGTTGCAGGGCCTGTGCCACCTGCGCCGCCAGGGTTTGACCAAACAGCGGCGTCATCTCTGGCGCGGTCACAAAATCGCTGCCGCCGCCCGCACTGGCGTCCGACCCAGAACCCGGCAGGGGACCGAACTTGAGACTGTCATTGGCGTAGTAACCCAGGCCCGGTGTGTACAGGGCCAGCGCCATGAATTCATCAAAGCCAATCCAGCCGCCGCGCGCAGCAATGGTTTGTGCAATATGGGACTGCAGGGCGCTCGTTAAACTGTAGGCTGTTGTCATCACAGGCTGAATTGTCCACCAATGTCTGCTCCCTCATCCGCCCGCACGGTACTTGTCACTGGCGCTGCCAAGAGGTTGGGTCGCGAAATTGCGCTCGCGCTGGCGAAAGACGGCTGGCAGGTCGCGGTGCATTACCGCGATTCACTGGAAGACGCCACCAAGACGGTGGCCGACTGCGCCCAATTGGCTGGGGCCAGTGCCGCTTTTCGCGCCAACCTGACGAATGAGACGGCAGTGCGCAATCTGCTGCCGAAAGTCATCCAGCAATTTGGCCGGGTTGACGCCATCGTCAATAGCGCCTCCACCTTTGAGCACGATACCGCCGCCAGCTTTACCTTTGCTACCATGGACAAACACCTGCGCAGCAACGCTGGTGCCGCCATCATTCTGGCGCAGGCCCTGCATGCGCACGTGACCGGGCGCGATGGCTCGGCCAGTGCGCTCGCGCGCCGACCGCTCGGCGTGGTGGTGAATCTGCTGGATCAGAAGTTGTGGAACCAGAATCCTGACTTCTTCAGCTACACCCTGTCCAAAGCGGCACTGGAAGCGGCGACCACCATGCTGGCCATGGCCTTGAGTCCACAACTTCGCGTTGTCGGCGTGGCTCCGGGTTTGACCTTGACGAGCCATCTGCTGAGTGACAAGAAGTTTGAAGCACTGCACCAACTCTCTCCGCTGGGTCGCTCCTCGACGCCAGCCGACGTGGCCGCCACCGTCAAATTCGCGATCGACAACCAGTCGATCACCGGCACCACCCTGCTGGTGGATGGCGGACAGCACCTGATGAAGTTTGAGCGCGACTTCTCGCTGCTGTGACGCGCCAAACAGCCTCCCCCACTCTGTCCAGGGCACACCATGTCTCCCACCCAAGGCAAGAACACCCTGACGCTCACCGGCCTGCGTTTCAATGCCAGCCTGGGCATACTCGAGCTGGAAAAAAGCGCGCCGCAGCCGATCCAGGTGGACGCCGAACTCAATCTTGGCGAGCAGCCGCTGCTGCCGCACGACGACGACATCGGCCGCGTGCTGGACTACCGCAAGGTGCGCCAGATCATCATCAACGAATGCACGGCAGAACACGTGAATCTGCTGGAAACCCTGATCGGCAAACTGGCGAACCGCCTACTGCAATTGCCCGGCGTACTGGGCGTGCGCGTGAAGATTGCGAAGCTGGAGATTTTTGAGGATTGCGAGGTTGCCATTCGCGTGGAGACGGGGGAGTGGTGATTTTCTCCATTTCTTTTTTCCCCCACTCACACCCCCCGCCCTCTCCCGCCCCGCCGGGCGGAAGAGGGAGCCAACAGCCGTATTTGGCCGCGTGTTTGAACGAAGGCAGTACACGCTCGATTTGAAGCACGTTCAACATCTAAAAAATCATGACTCTATCCCCCTCTGATTCTGACTTACAGGACTGGCACAAACGTTTCGCCGCCCAGGCGAACAATCGGGCTTGGGAGCTGTCGGTCCTTGAGCGTACTGCAGAGCAGGACCAGGAAATGCTTGATGCAGCCCACGCGTCGGCTTGGCATTGGAGCGTTATAGGCACAGAGTTGAACCGGATGCGCTCGACCATGCTTCTGGCTGAAGTGCACGCACTGCTTGGCTTTGGCGCCTCTGCGCTTCGCTACGCCGACGAGATGCGGACTTACTTTGTTGGTCGTGAAACGGCCGACTGGGAACTTGCGTTCACCCACGTGATCCACGCGCACGCCGCAAGCACCGCGGGTGCCATTGAAGCGCATCGAATCGCTTACGAAAAGGCCTTGGTTGCGATCAAGGCCATCGCCGAAGAAGAAGACAGAGCCATCGTCAACAAGACCTTCAATCAAGTACCTGTGCCTGACTGAACTTAGAACATGCACTTCTTTCGTTTAGACACGCGGCCAAATAGGGCTGTTAGCTCCTCTCTTCCGCCCGGCGGGGCGGGAGAGAGGCGGGGGTGAGAGAGTGGGGGGAAACAAGCAGCGCCAGCTGAGCAAGATCCGGAAGTAAGAGAAAATCCCTCCCATGGAACTGAAAATCGAACGCGAAACCCAGAAACTCGAAAAGCGGCTTTGTCGTCAGGTCGGCCAGGCCATCATGGACTTCAACATGATCGAGGAAGGCGACCGCGTCATGGTCTGTGTTTCGGGCGGCAAGGACAGTTACGGCCTGCTTGATATCCTGCTCAAGCTGCAGGCCCGGGCGCCGATCCGCTTCGAGCTGATTGCAGTCAATCTGGACCAGAAGCAACCTGGCTTTCCAGAGCACATCCTGCCCGAGTACCTGA
>CAITQH010000198.1 GCA_903894475.1 uncultured beta proteobacterium | reverse complement strand
CATTGGTCAGGGCTGGCAGAAAACCCGAGAGCGAACCCTCCCCGGCTTCCTTGGCGCCGAAGGGTCCGTTCGGATCGGGTGCCTCGACGATATAGGTTTCTATCGGTGGCGACTCGACGATGGTGGGAATGCGGTAGTCCAGAAAATTGGCGCGCATGTGCAAGCCCTGGTGGTACTGTGTTTCCTCGCACAGCGCCTGGCCCATGCCCATCCAGACCGAGCCCTGCACCTGACCTTCCACCGCCAGCGGATTGATGGCGCGACCACAGTCATGCGCGACCCAGACCTTGACGACCCGCACCATGCCGGTGTCTTCGTCCACTTCGACTTCCACCACTTGCGCGGCATACGAGTAACCCGCGCTGGTTCCCACGGCCGCACCACGGAACTTGCCGCCCTGGGTTTCACGCGGGGTTGACCAGTGGCCGCGCGCCGTGACGGTGCCACCCGCCTGCAGCGCCAGTGTGACGACCTCCTTGTAGCTCAGCGCCTTGTCGCTGCCGGTCACGATATAGCTTTCACCGTGGCACTCGACCTGCTCCAGCGGCACGCCGAACTTGCTCGCTGCGGCCTGCAGCAGAATTTGCAGCAAGGCCTTGGCGGCATTGATGGCGGCGTTGCCGACCATGAAGGAAACACGCGAGGAATAGGAGCCGTTGTCCTTGGGTGTGACTGCGCTATCGTTGGCGACCACGCGCAGGCGCTGCATCGACAGCCCCAACACCTCGGCCACCATCTGAGCCAGCAGCGTCGAGGAACCCTGGCCGATGTCAGCGGCGCCGGTCAGCACCGTGATGCCACCGTCGAAATCGAGTTTCAGATTCACCACCGCATGCGGCTCGCCACTCCAGTGCACGGGCTTTGCCGAGCCGCTGGCGTAATGCGAGCAGGCCAAGCCCAGACCGCGCCCCTTGGGCATGCTGGCGCGGCGCTGGTGCCAGCCCGAGGCCGCCTGCACCTTGTCCAGGCACTCCCCCAGGCCACAGGAATTGACCTGCAGATCATTGATGGTGCGGTGCGGAATCGAGAGTAGATTGGCGCGACGCAGGGCAAACGGATCCAGGCCCAAGGTTTGCGCCATGGTGTCGAGCATGGACTCGAAGGCATGGCGCACGTCGACCGAGCCATGACCGCGCATGGCGCCGTTCGGTGGTGTGTTGGTATAGACGCGCAAGCCGTAGTAGCGGCAGGCCGGCAACTGGTACATCGCGTGCAGCAAGGAGCCGGAGTACAGAATCGTCACCAGACCATAACCCGCGTAGGCACCGCCGCGCTGCACCACCTCGCAGTCAACCGCCTTGATGACACCGTTGCTTGACAGGCCGATCTTCAGGCGCACGTCGGTTTCGGGCCGGCCCCGGTGCGTGATGAAGGACTCCTCACGCGAGAGCTCCAGCTTGACCGTACCTTGCGCTGCGCGCGCCAGCAGCGAGGCGATGATCTCAAAATTCAGGGTCTCGGTCCGGTGTCCGAAGCCGCCACCGACAAAGGGCTTGATGACGCGGATTTGCGAAGCGTCGAGGTGCATGCACTGCGCCAGAATCAGATGCACGTAGTAAGGCACCTGCGACACCGTATGCAGCGTCAGGCGGCCGCGCTCGGCGTCCCAACTCGCCAGCGAAGCATTGGGCTCCATCATGGCGTGCGTCACCTCGGCGTAATGAAAGCGCTCTTCCAGCACCAGGTCGGAGGCAGCAAAGCCGCCGTCGACATCACCAAAAGTGTGGTCTACATCGCGCGCAATATTGCCCGGCTGATCGTCATGCAATTGGAATGCGTCGGCGGCGCGCGCACTGGTGGCGTCAAAGCAGGTGGGCAGTACCTCCAGATCCAGCACGATGGCGTCCAGCGCAGCGCGCGCCGTTGCCTGGTCCACTGCGGCCACCGCGGCGATCGGTTCGCCACAGTAGCGCACGCGTCCGCGCGCCAGCGCAAACTCGTTCTGCGCAATCGGTATCACGCCATAGGGCACATCGCACTCATCTCCCGTGATGACGGCGCGCACGCCGGGCATGGCGCGCGCGCGGCTGAGGTCGATGGAGCGAATGCGGGTGTGCGCCAGCGGGCTGCGCAAAATGGCTCCCACCAGCGCCTCACGCGAGGGCAGATCCGCCGTGTAGAGCGCCTGTCCCGACACCTTTTCGACGCCGTCGATCAGGGGCTGGCGCACGCCAACGGCCAGGCGTGAAAGTTTTGGATCAAGGGCGGTATCTATGCTGCTTCTCCTGCGGTCTGGGCCATGGCTGCGGCAGCCGCCTGAACCGATTCGATGATCTTGACATAACCGGTGCAGCGACAGATATTGCCCGACAGGGCTTCGCGAATCTGCGCCTCGCTCGGGTCCGGTTCGCGCAGCAGCAGGGCTTGCGCCGCCATGATCATGCCCGGCGTGCAAAAGCCGCACTGGGTGCCGAGCTTCTCGTTGAAGGCCGTCTGCAGCGCGCTCAGGCGACCCTGTTGCGCCAGCGATTCAATGGTGCTGACCTCGCTGCCCTCGCAGCGACAGGCCAGCGTGATACACGAGAGCTGCGGCTTGCCGTCCACCAGTACCGTGCAGGCGCCACACTCACCGCCGTCACAGCCGCGCTTGGTGCCGGTCAGGCCAAGCTGCTCGCGCAGGTAGTCCAGCAGCAGCGTGTGCTCGGAAATTGCATCTTCGCGCTCACGGCCATTGACGCTGAGTTTGACAAGTCGCTTGCTCACTGATTACTCCTTGGGCCGCAGATCACGCACACGCACCGCCTTGCCTTGCGAGCGTGGAATTTCACCGGGCAGTTTGACCACCACATCGGTACTGATACCGACCATCGATTTGACGTGATGCTTCACATCCCTTGCGATGGTCGCAAACGCCTGCGCGTCGACACCGTATTGAACCTCAACCTCGATCGTAACGTGGTCCAGTGTGCCTTTGCGCTCAACCACCAACTGGTAATGCGGCGAGATCATGGCGCGGCCGACCAGCACGGCTTCGATCTGCGACGGGTAGACATTGACGCCGCGGATGATCAGCATGTCGTCGCTGCGTCCGGTAATGCGCAGAATGCGCAGATGCGTGCGGCCGCAGTCGCAGCGCTCGGTGGTGACGCGCGTGATGTCCCGTGTGCGGTACCTGAGCATCGGCAGCGCCTGCTTGGTCAGGGTCGTGATCACGAGTTCGCCCGCATGCCCCTCGGGTACCGGCGCCTGGGTCTCGGGGTCCAGCACTTCGAACAGGAAGTGGTCCTCCCAGCCATGCAGACCGGCCTGTGCCGGACATTCGCAGGCCACGCCGGGACCCATGATCTCGGACAGACCGTAGATGTCGATCGCCTTGAGCGCCAGACGCTCCTCAATTTCCAAGCGCATCGCATTGCTCCAGGGCTCGGCACCAAAAATGCCGACCCGCAGCTGGCTCTTGCGCAAGTCAACGCCTTGCTGCTCTGCCACCTCGGCCATCGCCAGCGTGTAGGAGGGTGTAGCGCACAGGATATTGGCACCCAGGTCCATGATCAGGGCAATCTGGCGCTCGGTCGAACCGCCCGACATCGGCACCACCGTGGCACCCAGGCGCTCGGCGCCGTAATGCGCGCCCAGGCCCCCGGTAAACAAACCATAGCCGTAGGAATTGTGAATGATGTCACCCCTGCGCGCGCCGGCGGCATGCATGGAGCGCGCCATCAGGCCGGCCCAGTTCTCGATATCGGTTTGGGTGTAGCCCACAACGGTGGCCTTGCCGGTGGTGCCGCTGGATGCATGAATGCGTGCCACCTCCTTCAAGGGACGCGCGAACATACCAAAAGGATAGGTGTCGCGCAGATCGGCCTTGTAGGTAAAAGGAATGCGCCGCAAATCGTCGGGCGTGCGCACTTCTTCCGGAACAACCCCGGCCTGATCCAGGCGCCGTCGGTGCAGTTCCACGTTATCGTGGGCATTGCGCAGCGTTGCTCTCAATCGATCAAACTGCAGGTCCTGCAGCGCTTCGCGCGGCATGGTTTCGACGGCGGCGTCAAAGTAACTGCCAGTACTTGCCGCTTTCGTTGTGGCGTTCATTCTTGTCTCCTCATTTTCAATCGTTATTCTGCATACCAACCCATGGCGAAGTTCTGGCTTGTCATTGCCGGCCTCCGCTTTGCCATTGCGGGCATTCGATCTGTCATTGCGGGCTTGACCCGCAATCCAGTGTATGCGTGGCACTGGATCCCGGATCGAGTCCGGGATGACAACTCGCAACTCCGGGATGACAACTCGCAACTGCAGGATGACAAACCGCAACTCCGGGATGACATTGTGTTTTTCGTAACTGCCATGTCTTTAAGGGGTCCTGACACCACGCACCGGCATCTTGGACAGCGCAAAGCCCTGGTTGTAGCTGGCGCGCGTCACCAGTATGAACTTCAGACTGGCACCCGTCGAGGCGGCGCAGGCACCGGCCAGCGCAAACAGGATTGAGGCGGCATGACCACCCAGCATCCAACCGGCAATCAGCAAGAGGCCAGGCAGCAGACTACCGCCCAGCACCAAAGT
>CAITQH010000197.1 GCA_903894475.1 uncultured beta proteobacterium | reverse complement strand
GCAGCACATGAAATGGCAAGCGTGGGGGTCATCTCAGCGTGGCAGGACGCTGACTCCCATCAGATATTCGTCGATGGCGCGCGCCGCCTGACGACCTTCACGAATCGCCCAGACCACCAGACTCTGGCCGCGCCGCATGTCTCCGGCAGCAAAGACCTTCCTGGCTGTGGTGGCATACCCACCAATGAGGTCGGTACTCGCCCTGGCATTGCCGCGCGCATCTGCTTCGACACCGAAAGCATCCAGCACCGACGCCAAGGGGCTGACGAAACCCATCGCCAGCAACACCAGATCAGCCTTCAGAAGCTGTTCGCTCCCAGCGATTGGCTGCATTCTTCCATCCTGCCACTCAACGCGCACCGTCTTCACGCCAGTTAGCTTGCCCTTGGCACCAATGAACTCCTGAGTTGAAATAGCAAACTCGCGCGCACAGCCCTCGTCATGGCTGGAACTGGTACGCAGCTTGAGCGGCCAGTACGGCCAAATCATCGGCCCATCCTCTTGCAGGGGTGGCTGCGGCATGACTTCAAACTGGGTAACGCTGGCCGCACCCTGGCGCCGGCTGGTGCCAACACAGTCGGAACCGGTGTCGCCGCCGCCAATGACGATCACATGCTTGCCATCTGCCCTAATCTGGTTGATCCCGTCGGCCTTTAACTTGTCCCCGGCATTGAGCTTGTTCTGCTGCGGCAAAAACTCCATGGCGAAATGCACGCCGCCGAGATCCCGTCCGGGTACCGGCAAATCACGCGACTGCTCAGCGCCGCCGGCCAGCAGCACCGCATCAAACTCCCTGTTCAACTGGGCTGGGCTGATGGTTTCAAGTGACCAGTTGGTGACCGTGGCACCGGCGCCAGGGGTCGGCATCGCACCGACCAGCACACCGGTGCGAATGGTGACACCTTCTTGCTGCATCTGCTGGGCGCGCCGGTCAATGTGCGACTTTTCCAGCTTGAAGTCCGGAATACCGTAGCGCAGCAAACCACCAATGCGGTCATTCTTTTCGAACAGCGTGACATCGTGTCCGGCGCGTGCCAGTTGCTGGGCCGCCGCCATGCCGGCCGGGCCGGAGCCAACCACGGCAACTTTTCGGCCGGACTTGCTTTGCGGTGGCTGCGGCTGCACCCAGCCCTCGGCCCAGGCGCGATCAATGATGGCATGCTCGATCGACTTGATGCCCACGGCACTGTCATTCACATTGAGCGTACAGGCCGCCTCACAGGGAGCCGGGCATATGCGTCCCGTGAACTCCGGGAAATTATTGGTGCTGTGTAGTACCTCAGCTGCATTTTTCCAGTCGCCCCGATAAACCAGGTCGTTGAAGTCCGGAATAATGTTATTGACCGGGCAGCCATTGTTGCAAAACGGTGTACCGCAGTCCATGCATCGAGCGGCCTGCTTGCCGGCCTGAGTCTCGTCCAGCCCCAGAACAAACTCCCGGTAGTTCTTGAGGCGCTCAGGAATCGGCTTGTAGCCTTCCTCAAGCCGATCAAACTCCATGAATCCAGTTACTTTTCCCATAATCGCCGTCCTGTTCGTCTTTACACCTGATGCCTCAATTACTTGTCATTGCGGGCCTGACCCGCAATCCATGGATCCCGGATCGGGCCTGCCCCGGACTCCGATCCGGGGTCCGGGATGACAATAGGAGCCGCTTCTTTTTTGGCGTGAATCTCGGCCAGGGCGCGTTTGTATTCGTTCGGGAAGACCTTGACAAATTTCAATCGAGAATGCTCCCAGCTGTCGAGCAGTTCGCGCGCGCGCTTGCTACCAGTCCAGCGGTTGTGATCTCCCAGAAGTTTCACCAACTGCGCTTCATCACTCTGCCCCCGATGCCACAGGCCAGGCTCAAGGGTGGCTTCCTGCTCCGCGGTCGACAACACCTTTTCCAATGAAACCATCGCCGTGTTGCAGCGTCGGGCGAATTGGCCGTCCTCGTCGTAAACATAGGCCACACCGCCGCTCATGCCTGCCGCAAAGTTGCGCCCGGTGCGTCCAAGCACCAGCACCGTGCCACCGGTCATGTACTCGCAACCATGGTCGCCAGTTCCTTCCACAACGGCGGTCGCACCCGACAAGCGTACCGCAAAGCGTTCACCACCCACACCACTGAGGAAGGCTTCACCGCTGGTAGCGCCATACATCACCGTGTTGCCGACAATCGTGTTGCGAACCGCCTCGCCCCTGAAATCGATGCTGGGTCGCACCACGACCCGACCACCGGAGAGGCCTTTTCCGGTGTAGTCATTGGCATCGCCGATCAGGTACAAGGTGATGCCGCGCGCCAGAAAGGCACCGAACGACTGACCGCCTGTGCCTTCGAGTTGAATGTGAATCGTGTTGTCTGGCAATCCCTCCGGATGGACCCGCGTTACAGCCCCCGACAACATGGCTCCAACGGAGCGATTCACGTTGCGTACAACCTCGATGAACTGAACCTTTTCACCACGATCGATTGCCGCGCGCGATCTCTCGATCAGCACGTTGTCAAGCGAATGGGCCAGACCATGTTCTTGGCTCTCGGTCTGGTAGCGCGAGACCGAGGGCGGGGCGTTGGACAGGGCAAACAGGCGACTGAAATCCAGCCCCTTGGCTTTCCAGTGCGCGATGCCTTTGTGCGTGTCGAGCAAGTCAGCACGTCCAATCAAGTCATCAAATTTCCGGATACCAAGTTGCGCCATGATGGCGCGCACCTCTTCGGCGATGAAGAAGAAGTAGTTCACCAGATGCTCAGGTTTGCCGGAAAACCTCTTGCGCAGCAGCGGGTCCTGTGTCGCCACACCGACAGGGCAGGTGTTGAGATGGCACTTGCGCATCATGATGCAGCCTTCGACCACCAGCGGTGCGGTAGCAAAACCGAACTCATCGGCACCCAGCAAAGCACCAATGACCACATCGCGGCCAGTCTTCATCTGACCGTCTGCCTGCACCCGGATGCGACTGCGCAAGCGGTTCAAGACGAGTGTCTGCTGGGTTTCAGCCAAACCAATTTCCCAGGGGCTGCCGGCATGCTTGATGGACGACCAGGGTGAGGCACCGGTGCCACCATCGTGGCCCGAAATCACAACATGGTCGCTCTTGCATTTGGCAACGCCGGCAGCGACGGTGCCGACGCCGATTTCGCTGACCAGTTTCACGCTGATGCTGGCGTGCGGCGCGACATTTTTCAGATCGTGAATCAATTGCGCCAGATCTTCGATCGAATAGATGTCGTGATGCGGCGGCGGTGAAATCAAGCCGACACCAGGCACTGAATGACGCAACTTGCCGATGTAGTCCGAGACCTTGCCCCCCGGCAGTTGCCCCCCTTCGCCCGGCTTTGCGCCCTGCGCCATCTTGATCTGGATCTGATCCGCGCTGCTGAGGTACTCCGCTGTCACGCCAAAACGACCCGAAGCGACCTGCTTGATGCGCGAGCGCAAACTGTCACCGTCCTGAAGTGGCAAATCAACCTCCACCACATCGTCGCCAATCACGCTCTTGAGCGAATCACCCGTCTTGATCGCAATGCCTTTGAGTTCGTTGCGGTAGCGCGCCGGATCTTCACCGCCCTCTCCCGTGTTGCTCTTGCCACCAATACGGTTCATGGCAACAGCCAGTGTGGCATGAGCCTCCGTGCTGATCGAGCCCAAGGACATGGCACCACTGGCAAAGCGCTTGACAATTTCCTTGGCCGATTCAACTTCCTCCAGGGCAATCGCCTTGACCGGATCGAGTTTGAACTCGAACAAGCCGCGCAAGGTCATGTGACGCCGACTCTGGTCGTTGATCAACTGTGCATATTCCTTGTACGTGTTCCAGTTGTTGGCGCGCGTACTGTGCTGCAGTTTTGCGATGGCATCGGGCGTCCACATATGCTCTTCGCCGCGCGCACGCCAGGCATACTCGCCACCGGCGTCGAGTTGGCCGGCAAGAACCGGGTCCTGGCTGAACGCCGACTTGTGCATGCGAATCGCCTCTTCGGCAATCTCAAAGACACCGATGCCGCCGACCCGGCTCGGGGTGCCGGCGAAGTACTTGCTGACGGTTTCGCCCGATAGTCCGATCACCTCAAACAACTGCGCGCCGCAATAACTCATGTAGGTGGACACACCCATTTTTGACATGATTTTGGACAGTCCCTTGCCCACTGCCTTGACGTAGTTGTAAATAGCCTTGTCTGCACTCAGGTCACCTGGCAGACTCTGGTGAATGCTGGCCAGAGTTTCCATTGCCAGGTAAGGATGAACCGCTTCGGCTCCATAACCAGCCAGAACCCCAAAGTGATGCACTTCGCGAGCGCTGCCCGTCTCCACCACCAGACCCGCAATGGTTCGCAAGCCTTCGCGCACCAGATGCTGGTGAATCGCTGACAGCGCCAGCAAAGCGGGAATGGCCAATTGCGCGGCGCTGACGGCGCGGTCACTGATGATGACAATGTTCTTGCCACCCCGAATGGCATCCACCGCTTCGGCGCACAAGGAGGCCAGTTTGGCCTCCACTCCCTCATGGCCCCAGGCCAGTGGGTAGGTGATGTCGAGTGTGTAGCTGCGGAATTTTCCCTGCGTGTGCTTCTCGATGTCACGCAACTTGGCCATTTCAGCAAAATCGAGCACGGGCTGGGTCACTTCCAGACGCATCGGCGGATTGACCTGGTTGATGTCGAGCAGATTGGGCTTGGGGCCAATGAAGGACACCAGCGACATCACGATTGCCTCACGAATCGGGTCGATCGGCGGGTTGGTGACCTGGGCGAACAGTTGCTTGAAGTAGTTGTAGAGCAGCTTGTTTCTGTCGCTCAGTACCGCCAGCGGGCTGTCGTTGCCCATGGAGCCGATTGCTTCTTCACCGACAGCAGCCATCGGAGACAGCAGAAACTTGATGTCTTCCTGCGTGAATCCGAATGCCTGCTGGCGGTCCAACAGACTGGTTGAAACAGGGGTCAGATCCGGCGCTGATTCTTCCCCTGTCATTGCGGGATCGACCCGCAATCCATGGACTCGCGACATGGATGCCGGATCGAGTCCGGCATGACGATCAACTGTTGGAGTGGGTGTCGGTGCTGAACCCAACCCGGTTTTAACCACCACGTCGTCGAGCTTGATTCGCAGGTTCTCGATCCACTGCTTGTAGGGCTTGGCATTGGCCAGATTGGCCTTGAGTTCCTCATCGTCAATCATGCGCCCCTGTTCCAGGTCGATCAGGAACATCTTGCCCGGCTGCAGACGCCACTTGCGCACTATTCTGTTCTCCGGTACCGGCAGCACACCCGACTCGGAAGCCATGATGACCTGATCCTCGTCAGTGATGCAGTAACGCGAGGGACGCAGACCATTGCGGTCCAGCGTAGCGCCAATCTGGCGCCCATCGGTGAAGACGATGGAGGCAGGACCATCCCAAGGCTCCAGCATGGCAGCGTGGTACTCGTAAAAGGCCTTGCGCCGCTGATCCATGGTCGTGTGCTGTTCCCAAGGCTCGGGAATCATCATCATCACCGCCTGGCTGATTGGATAGCCCGCCATGGTGAGCAACTCCAGACAATTGTCAAAGGTCGCCGTATCGGACTGGCCGGGAAAGGTGATGGGGTAAAGCTTCTGCAAATCGGCGCCCAGCACCGGTGACGACATCACGCCTTCGCGAGCCTTCATCCAGTTGTAATTGCCCTTGACGGTATTGATCTCACCGTTGTGCGCGACGTAGCGGTAAGGATGCGCCAGTGGCCACTCCGGGAAAGTGTTGGTGGAAAATCGTTGGTGAACCAGGCCCAGCGCCGACACACAACGCAGGTCTTGCAGATCTGAGTAGTAAGTACCAACTTGATCGGCCAGCAGCAGACCCTTGTAGATGACAGTCCGGCTCGACATGCTGGGAACGTAGTATTCCTTGCTGTGCTTGAGCTTGAGCGCCTGGATGCTGGCGCTGGCCGTCTTGCGGATGACATAGAGCTTGCGCTCCAGAGCGTCCTGCACGATGATATCGTTGCCGCGACCAATGAAGACCTGGCGGATGACGGGTTCTTTCTCGCGCACGGTCGGCGACATTGGCATCTCGTGATTCACCGGCACATCGCGCCAGCCCAGCAAGACTTGGCGTTCGGCCTTGATGGCACGCTCCATCTCCTGCTCGCAAGCCAGGCGTGAAGCGTGTTCCTTGGGCAGAAAGATCATCCCTACGCCGTATTCACCCGGCGGCGGCAAGGAAACGCCCTGCGCCGCCATCTCGGCACGGTACAGAGCATCGGGCAACTGAATCAGGATGCCCGCGCCGTCACCCATCAGTTTGTCCGCACCGACGGCGCCCCGATGATCAAGGTTTTCCAGGATCTTGAGCGCGTTCTTGACAATCTCGTGTGATTTGGTGCCTTTGATGTGCGCGACAAATCCAACACCACAGGAGTCATGCTCCTGGGCAGAAGAATACAAACCGTTTTCCTGGAGATGCGAGATCTCGGCAGCCGTCGACATGGCACGCTCCTAAATATTCAGAGTTCAAGAGGTTACCGCAATGCAACAAAAGCACCAAGCGAATTAATTGGGGTCAGATTCTAATTATTTCTTGAATTAAATTATC
>CAITQH010000196.1 GCA_903894475.1 uncultured beta proteobacterium | reverse complement strand
GCTGGCAACGCTTTGATCGGTGGAGCGCGAGTCCACATAGATCAGCTCATGTCTTGCGCTACCCCAGTGCGCCTGGGCCACAGATTGCAGGCAGCGTTCGAGGCGGCTGCCCTCGTTGCGGCCGATCACGACGACCGAGACTTCGACCTTGGTGCGAGGCTGATGACTCATTTACTTGGTTAGCGTATTGAGGGTCGTGCCGAAAGTCAGGACCGAGATGAAGGGGGAAATCTGGCGCACGAAATAGCCAAAATCTGCAACCTTGCTCTTTGGAATGAAGATCACATCGCCATCTTCCAGCGCATAGTTGGCGCGTCGCGATACGTTGATCAGATCAGCAAAGTCAATCACCTCGACTTTGTTGGCACCGGCCCGATAGATGCCGATTTGTTCGGGTGCTGCATCTTCGGTGGGACCACCGGCCTGCGCCAGCACATCAAGCACCGTCATGCGGGGTGTAATGCGATAGGAGCCAGGTTTGGGCACCGAACCGAGCACATAGACCGAGGTGTCGGACGAGTCCGGAATGAAGACGATGTCGCCTTTCTTCATGCGCAAGTTGTAGCTCGGGTCGCCATTGAGCAAGGCCTTGAGGTCAACCCAAATCAGTTTTTCCCGGCCGCGCATGATCGCGCAGCGTGTCAGGGTCGCCTGCTTGTCCATCACAGGCATTGCGCCGGCATTGGCCAGCACCTCAGCCAGCGTGGGCGGATGGGAGAACTTTTGCACACCGGCGTGGTCTACCCGACCGAGCACCGTTACCTGATTGGATGTGTATTGATCGACTGCGAGCGTGGCGTGCGGCTGGGTAAAAAACTGCTGCAACCGCTGGTTGATGGCATCGAGCGCAGCTTCGCGGGTGAACTCATTCAAGAAGACATCTCCCATGATGGGAACCGTGATCCTGCCGTCCGGGCCGACCGTGTGGGTGCCGCTGACCTCCGGTCGACCAAAGACGTCGAGCTTGAGCACGTCGCCGCTGCCAACACGGTACACCGGATTGACAGATTCTTCCAGCAGTGCCAGGTCTTCTTTCGACATTAGCGCACCGCTGGTAGTTTTTTCAACCGGCTTGAAATTCGGGTTTTGGGTAGCGGCTTCAAGGCTGCCACGCAGCCCACCCGTCGGCGCAGCGCAACTCGCCAGCAGCGTTGCGCAGCACACGAGCAGCGCACGGGTGAGGGTACCCAGGAAGGATTTGAAATTCATGAGGAAGGATGCTACCGACCCCAGGAAAAACAGCGTGACAGAAGTGTGAACTGCTTGTGAACTGTCAGCCGGGGTGGCTGGGTCCGTTCGGCTCAGTTGCCTGGTGCATAGGAGGCACAGAGTCCCTGCAGCCGTGCCACGTCCTTGCTTAGCGCAGCGGGCACCGGCAAGTCGAGCAGTGCGCACAGGGCAGCGATGCGGTAGCGCCAGTCATGAAAACTCAGACTATGAAATATGTTGCTGCGCCTCTGCTGCTCCAGTTCAACATTGCGCGACAGCAGGTCAACCAGTTGGTCGGCAGCCGCCGCAGGATCTGCAGAGAGTTCGAGCGTTGCGTCCGGCCAGAACAGCATTTCGTCTGCCATGCGCGAGACCGGTCGCCGACCAGCGACGATGCAGCCTGACAGCAGGGACTCAAGCCAGCGACTGGTGACCATCATCGAGCGCGGCCTGCCACCCTGTGGTTCAACATAAAGATGAAACGCCAGCGAAATGCGGGAGCGGTGCAGCAGCTTGAACAGCATGCCACGTTCCAGCGCGACGCTGGGTCCGCTTGCGTTGCCCAAGGGCGAGTGCAGGTACAGGTAGGGTGAGCTGGCCGGATGAAAGCGCCGCGAAAAGCAGGTCTGATAGCTCGGTGGCGTGCGCCCGAAACCCATCACATCGATTTCCCGTTCCTGCATTTTGCGCGGCACCCAGGTCAGGCAGTCGGCACCCTGGTACAACTGATGCACCGCAATGCCGAAGCGGTTCTTTGGGTAGTCCACATCTTCGTGTGCGGTCACGGTGATGGCGTCAAACAGTGCGGTTTCCTTGACAAAGCCGCTCTGGAAATAAGAGTCCGTGACAAAGCCAAAGATCTTGCTGAATTTTTTTCGGCAGTCAGGTATGGCATTGATCATTGCAAGGTCGCCGGGGCCACGCGCCACCACGATCAGGACATCGCCGCCGCTGCTTTGCAGCGGCTCAAAATGGACCCGGTGGGGTCGCAGCTTGCGAACCGGCCACGAAGCGGGCACCGGTTTGGGCGAGAGCACCTCGGCCTCAAAGTAATAAGCCAGCAATTCAGCCAGTTCATCAATCGCCACCCAGCCCGCGTGAGGCGATGCGAGGCCGGCATAGAGCACAGAAGTCTTCATGACTCAGTTCGTCGCATCAACCCGGTCGAAGCGGTAGCCGTAACCATAGATGGGCGTCAATTTCCAGCCCTTGCTGCCGTCGAGCAGCAATTTTTTGCGCAAACGGCTGATGTGCGTATCCACGGTCCGGGTATCAACATCGGTGTTGAGTCCCCAGATCTTGTTCAACAAATGGTCCCGCGAGAGCAATTTGCCGGGGTTCTGAAAAAGGTAGACCGACAGGTCAAATTCCTTTTGTGTCAGCGTGACGGGCGCGCCGTCCAGACTCAGACGATGGCTCGCAATATCGACTTCAAATGAGCCGAGGCGCAGCACCGGGAGCCCGCCGGGCTTGACGCGTCTTGCCACATTTTCCAGACGTGCCAGCAACTCCATTGGCTTGGGTGGCTTGACGACGTAGTCATCCGCGCCCATCTTCAAAGCTGCGACGACTGTCGCCTCGTCGTCGCGCGCCGTGACGACGACCACGGGTATGTCCCATCCCAGGTTGCCTCGGACCCACTGCAAGACATCGGCACCGGTGCCGTCGGGCAGCATCCAGTCAATCAGCAGCAAGTCAAAACGTTCCCGCTTGGCACCTTCGATGAACTGCGCAGCCATACCAAAGCCACGCGTCGTGTGCTGGCCACTGCCAACCCACAATTCGAGCAGGGCGCGCTGGTCGCTGTCGTCTTCAAGTATCGCGACGTGCATGGTTTATTCCTCTTCGTGCAGCAGGCTCAGGCCAATCGCGCCGCGTCGACGCAGCCAGGGGCTGGGACGATAGCGTGGGTCGCCATAGACGGTCTGCATGTTGAACAGGACCTCAAGTATGTTGGTCGGGCCGTAAAGATTGCCCATCGCCAGCGGGCCCATCGGGTAGCCTAGACCCAGCGTCACCGCGGTTTCAAGATCGGTGGGCGAACAGACGCTTTGCTGGCACATGTCGCTGGCGATGTTGACGATGGTTGCCACCACCCGCTGGCTGACAAAGCCACCGCTGTCACGGATCACGCTGACCGGCTTGCCGTCGCGTGCCATCAGGGCGTGGGCAGCGCGGCGCATGTCAGCGCGGGTGGCAGGGTTGGTCGCCAGCACGCGGCGTTTGGTGGTGGCATCGTCCACCAGCATGTCGATGCCGATGGTGCGCGCCGGGTCGAGTCGCTCGACCACGGCCACGGTGGTCACATCAAAGCCAAGCGGGGCGACCAACGTCAGTGCCTGCGCTGAAGGCGCAGCACCGGTTTCGATCCGGGCGCCCAGGTTCTTCAGCAGTAGCATCAACTCGGCGCGTCGCGCGGCGCGCGGCGACAGCCAGACGGGTGGCATTTCATCGACCTGCGGCATGGCTGGCTCCGGACTGATCTGTGCCGTGCCGCCCACGTATTTGTAGAAACCCTCGCCCACCTTTTTTCCAAGGACACCACCGGCCAGTCGCTGGGCCGTGATGATGCTGGGTCGATAGCGCGGCTCCTCAAAATACTGGTGGTAAATCGATTCCATGACTGGATGCGAGACGTCCAGCGCGGTCAGGTCCATCAATTCAAAGGGGCCGAGCTTGAAACCGATCTGGTCTCTCAATATGCGGTCGATGGTGGCGAAATCGGTGACACCTTCGCTGACGATGCGCAGCGCCTCGGTGCCATAGCCACGACCAGCATGGTTGACGATGAAGCCCGGGCTGTCATGGGCCTGCACCGGCGTGTGCCCCATTTGCCTGGCGTAGGCTGCCAGGTCGGCGCAGACGCTGGTACTGGTCTTGAGTCCGGCGATGACCTCCACCACCTTCATCAAGGGCACCGGGTTGAAGAAGTGAAAGCCGGCGAACTGTTGCGGTCGCTTCAGCTGGGCGGCAATCGCAGTGACCGAGAGGGAAGAGGTATTGGTGGTCAACACGGTGCTGGCTTGAACGAGGCTCTCAAGCTCAGCGAACAACTTGGTCTTGACATCCAGCCGTTCAACAACCGCTTCCACGATCAACTCGCTTGTGCAGAGTTCGGCGAGTGCACCAACGCACTGAAGACGAGTCTTGTACTGGGCAGTCTGCTCTGGGTTGAGGCGACCCTTTTCGCAAAGCTTGTCCCACTGGGAAAAAACCGCGGCCTGGGCGGCGCGCGCGGTATCAGATTGCATGTCGAACAGCTTGACGGTGCTGCCGGCTTGCGCCGCAATCTGTGCAATGCCGCGACCCATGGCGCCGGCGCCGACGATGCCGAGTGTTTCAAATATTGGCTTCATGCGCTCAATTATGACTCGACACAAGGGTGACTCATGAATCGATGATGCTATGACACAATGAACTTTTGACCGACCCTCATGCGCCGCGGGTATGCGGCTCCAACCTTTGATTTGAAAATTCCATGACCATCAAACTATGCGGCTTTTCTGCCAGCAATTACTACAACAAGATCAAGCTCCAGTTGCTGGAAAAAGAGCTTGCATTTGAAGAAGAACTGGTTTGGGTCGGCAATTCAGAAGCCGCTTTGCTGCAGCGCTCTCCGCTAGGAAAAGTGCCTTTTCTTGATACACCACAGGGTCCGATCTCGGAATCCATGGCCTGCGCGGAATATATTGAAGCTGTCTTTCCCCAGAACCCCTTGTTGCCCTCGGACCCGTATGCGGCAGCCAAGGTGCGCGAATTGATCATCTATAGTGAGTTGCATCTTGAACTGGTGGCGAGGCAACTTTATCCAGAAGCATTTTTCGGTGGCAAAGTCAGTGACGGAACCAAAGAGCGAACCTACAAGCTGCTCGTCAAAGGCGTGACCGGTTTTGCCAAATTGACCCGGGTCGCTCCCTTTATCGCCGGATCCGAATTCACACTGGCCGACTGCGCGGCGATTGTGCATCTGCCGCTGGTCGCCAGCGTCAGCAAGTTGATTTATGGTGAGGACGTGTTGGCGGCTTTGCCGCTCAAAGACTATCTGCGGTCGATGAATGAGCGTGCCACCGTGCGAAAGGTCAACGCTGATCGCAAAGCTAACACCGAGCTATTGATGAAGCTCAACGCAGCGAAAAAATAGTGACCGGCAGATTCAGCGGCGCACCTGCAGGGCCCCCGGATTGACGATGTTGGTTGGTGTGCCCTTGATGAAATTGATGACGTTGTCAAAGGCGGCGCCAAAGTACATTTCGTAGCTGTTTTGCTCAACATAGCCAATGTGTGGCGTGCAAATGCAGTTCTCGAGGCGCAGCAAGGCATGGCCCTGCAAAATCGGTTCAGTCTCGAATACGTCCACTGCTGCCAGACCGGGGCGGCCCCGATTGAGTGCGCTGATCAGGGCTTCAGGTTCAATCAACTCGGCGCGCGAGGTGTTGACCAGCAGCGCCGTCGGCTTCATGCGCCCCAGATCGTCCAGGCGGACGGTGCCGCGGGTCTCGTCGACCAGTCTTAGATGCAGTGTCAGCACGTCGCATTGCGAGAAAAAATCATCGCGATTTGACGCTGCAGCAAAACCGTCGAGCACTGCCTTTTGGCGCGATGGGGCTTGTCCCCAGATCAAGACGTTCATGCCAAAGGCCTTGCCGTATTGCGCCACCAGTTGGCCAATCTTTCCATAGCCCCAAACGCCCAGCGTCTTTCCTTTGAGAACGACGCCGAGGCCAAAATTTGCCGGCATGGAACCGGCCTTGAGACCGGACTGTTGCCACGCGCCGTGTTTCAGATTGCCAATGTACTGCGGCAGGCGCCGCATGGCAGCCATGATGAGAGCCCAGGTCAGCTCGGCCGCCGCCACCGGTGAGCCACTGCCTTCTGCCACTGCAATGCCACGTTCGGTACAGGCATTCACGTCAATATGCGATCCAACCCGTCCGGTTTGCACGATCAGTTTGAGCTTGGGCAGTTTCTCGATCAGCGAGCGTGGCATGTGAGTGCGTTCGCGGGTCAACACGATGACATCGGCATCCTTGAGTCGGAATGACAACTGGCCAAGCCCCTTTACCGTGTTGGTGTAAACCTTGGCCGGGTAGGGTTCGAGTTTGGCGGCACATTCGAGCTTGCGAACTGCATCCTGATAATCGTCCAATATCACAATATTCATAGGTTGATATTGTGCCTTGGCATTTCCCTGGCGCCCTGCAGTTGCAACTCTGCAGGGAAGAATCAGTGCAGCGCTGCGAGACGATCGAGTTCAGCGCAGACATCGGCCATGCGGCCCGAGATGATCATGCGACCGACATGCGTTGGCGCCTGACCCACTTCGAGAATGCGCACGACGCGAAGTGGCTTGTGAACCAGCGGTGCGACCACCACCTGGACAGGGGCGACCCGATGCCGCGGGGCGGGTCTGGACGCAGGACGGTGCTGGAAACCGCGCCACCAGGCGTGCAACAGTTTGTGCACTTACATCAGCATGGTGTTGCGAATGAGGCCAACAGCCAGCCCTTCAATTTCAAAGGGTTCGCCGGGCTCTACCACAATCGTTTGGTAATCCGGGTTTTCCGGGTGCAGTTCTATCAGGTTCTTGTTGCGTCTAAAGCGCTTGACTGTTACTTCGTCGCCCAGGCGCGCCACCACGATCTGGCCGTTCTTGGCTTCCTTGGTGGACTGCACCGCCAGCAGGTCGCCGTCCATGATGCCGGCATCGCGCATCGACATGCCACGCACCTTGAGCAGATAGTCAGGCTTGCGCTGAAACAGACTGCTCTCCAGGTAATAGGTTTGATCGATGTGCTCCTGCGCGAGAATCGGGGAGCCGGCGGCCACGCGCCCAATCAGGGGCAGGGCCAGTTGGGCCAGACTTGGGAGCTGGAAAGAGTATTGCTTGTTGCGTGACTCATTGATCGAGCGCAAGGCTTCGCTCTTGAGGCGGATGCCGCGCGAGGTGCCGCTGACCAGTTCAATGACGCCTTTGCGTGCCAGTGCCTGCAGATGCTCTTCGGCCGCATTGGCAGACTTGAAACCCAGTTCGGTTGCGATCTCGGCGCGCGTTGGCGGTGCGCCGGTGCGCGCGATGGCGCTCTGTATGAGGTCCAGAATCTGTTGCTGACGGGCTGTCAGCTTGGGGCTTTCAAGCATGGCGACTCCTTGGTATTTGGGCGGGGCTTGCTGTTGGTCTATACACACTGGGTTCATATCCAGTAACTGTATTTTTAACCAGTTTTCGAAAGAATGCAAGCAATCGCGAAAAATATTTACCAGGAAGGGGTGCTGGAACTCTCGGCGCGTCAGGGCAGAACGTGCCCTGACGCGGTGATCAGCTCACCAGTGCTGCGAAGGCGCTCGCCGAAATCTCGTTGACATCGCCGGTGCCACTGATGGCCCGGTACTTGGGGGCAGCAACGGGATCCGCCTTGGCCCAACCAGCGTAATAGTCGACCAGAGGGCGTGTCTGAGCGCTGTAGACCTCCAGGCGCTTCTTGACGGTTTCTTCCTTGTCGTCGGCACGCTGAATCAGGGCTTCACCGGTGATGTCGTCCAGACCGGCGACCTTGGGAGGATTGAATTTGACGTGGTAGGTTCTGCCAGACGGCGCGTGCGAACGGCGCCCGCTCATGCGCTCGATGATCGCTTCAGGCGGTACGTCAATTTCCAGCACGTAATCGAGCTTGACACCGGCCGCTTTCATAGCATCTGCCTGCGGGATGGTGCGTGGAAACCCGTCAAACAGGAAGCCGGCGGCGCAGTCTGGCTGGGCAATTCGCTCTTTCACCAGATTGATGATCAGTTCGTCGCTGACCAGCCCACCAGCGTCCATTATTTTCTTTGCCTCGATGCCCAGAGCCGTGCCAGCCTTGACAGCAGCGCGCAGCATGTCGCCGGTGGAGATTTGCGGAATACCGTATTTTTGGCAGATGAACGTGGCTTGTGTACCTTTGCCAGCGCCGGGCGCGCCCAACAGGATAAGTTTCATGACAATCTTTCGAACAATTGAAAATCAGGCCGCATTGTTCAGCCTGCTTCCGAGCCGATCACAATGCCTTGTTGGTTTGAAGAATAGCACGTCATTCAGACCCGAAAAAGACGGCGCACCCGCTCCAGGTCTTCCGCTGTGTCGACACCAGCGCCAGGAGCCTCCTGCGTGACGTGAACTGCAATCCGGTAGCCGTGCCACAAGGCGCGCAGTTGTTCCAGCGCTTCAGTTAATTCCATCGGTGCCTGGGACAGGGTTGGAAATTGCCGCAGGAAGCCGACCCGGTATCCGTAGATTCCAATATGGCGCAGCGGCGGCGGGCTGGGAAGACAAGCCGCTTGATCACGCCACAGGGGAATGGGTGCACGGCTGAAATAGAGCGCCATCGCGTTGGCGTCGATTACAACTTTGACGACGTTGGGGTTGTTGAAATCCGCCACCGTATCAATGGCATGTGCCGCTGTACTCATGCTGGCTGTCGGCTGTTCGCTCAGCAAACGGGCCACTGCCTCCACCAGCGCCGGCGCTATCAGCGGCTCGTCACCTTGCACGTTGATCACGATTTCCTGGTCGTCCAGGCTGAGCAACTGACATGCTTCGGCCAGACGATCACTACCTGAAGCATGGTCGGCGCGCGTTAATACTGCTTCAACCTGGTGCAGCCGGCAGGCGGCCATGATTTCGCTGCTATCGGCCGCAACCACAACGCGCACTCTGGTGCCGCCGTGGGTGAGGGAACCGACGCGCTGCGCTACCCGGACCACCATCGGCAGGCCGGCAATATCTGCCAGGGGTTTGTTGGGCAGGCGGGTGGAGGCCAGGCGTGCGGGAATCAGGACTGTGAAATTCAAAGTCCGAGTTCCTCGTCGCTCAGGGTTCGCGCCTCGTTCTCCAGCAGGACAGGAATGCCATCACGCACCGGGTAGGCCAGGCGTGCGCTGCGGGAGGTCAATTCCTGCTTCTCGCGGTCGTATTCAAGCGGGCCTTTGGTGACCGGGCAAACCAGCAATTCAAGAAGTCGTGTATCCATGGCGAGATGATAGCGCTGCCTTCGAGCGATCATTCAGCAAACCTGAAAGCAGGCTGTCAAAGCGCGCGATAAAGTCCGGCTCGGGTGTGCACAGAAGCGGTATGGCCAGCGCGTCCGGCAGCACGGGCCACAGTTTTACAGCATCCTTCTCGGTACAGATGACGCGATAGGTTTGGTGATCCAGCTTTGACCAGGCGCTTAGGTCATCGTGATCGGGCAGCGCCTGCGTACGGGCCAGCTTCAGACCGGCAGCGCGCAACATGGCAAAAAACTCCTCCGGCTTCGCAATCGCCGCCAGCGCCAGCAGCGGTTTGGCGTTGGGCGCCATCAAATCGGTCAAGGCGACGGCGCTGCCATCGACTCGCCTGGCATGATCGGCCAGTGCACGTCGAGCGCGAAAGCCCGCAAACGCAGCTTGGCTGCCGGTGTGCAACACCAGATCTACCGCGCGCGGCCAAGGTTCACGCAGCGGCCCGGCCGGCAGTAAGAAGCTGTTGCCGACGCCACGATCGTCAAACACGCAGATCTCCAGATCACGGTGCAAGCCCCAGTGCTGCAATCCGTCGTCGCAGACAATGATCTCGGTGTCAGGATATCGCTGCAGCAGTGCCCTGGCCGCATCGATGCGAGCAGGAGCGACAAAGACCTTGGCCCCTGTGTTGCGCCGGATCAGCGCTGGTTCGTCGCCGACCTCTGCAACGCTGCTTTCGCCAAGCACTTCACGGCAGTCCTGATTATTGCGACCGTAGCCGCGTGAGACGACGCCGACCTTGCGACCACTGCGCTGCAGGTGTTGTACCAGGGCCATAACGACAGGTGTCTTGCCCGAGCCGCCCGCCACCACATTGCCAACCACAATCACCGGGACGGCAGCCCTTTGAGTCTTGAACAGCCCAAGCCTGAACAGCTGGTGCCGCAGCGACACCAGAGCACCAAAGAGCATGGACAGTGGCCACAGCAAGCATGCCAGCCAACCCCTGTGCGCCCAGGCGTCAGTCAGTGCGAGATGCAGGGCCCATTGCCGCGCCGCCTTGTTCATGGCTTACGGCCTGGCAGCCCGCGCCGAAGACTGTGTGGCAAACGTGATTTGTGTCAGGCCGCTACGTCGGGCCGCTTCCATCACCGTAACCACGGCCTGGTGTCTGGCGCTGGCATCGGCATTGATGATCAGCACCGAGTCCTTGCCTGACTTGGCGGCTTCAAGCAGGGCAGCGGCAAGCGCTTCCACGCTGCGCTCAGGCAAAGGCGTCATGTTGATGGCATACGCGCCTTCGCTGCTGACGCTGATCAGCACTTCCTTGGCGTGATCCCGTTGTGCCTGGGCGTCAGCGACCGGTAACTTGAGTTGCAGCTCGGTGAATTTGCTGTAGGTGGTCGACAACATCAGGAAGATCAGTACCACCAGCAGGACGTCGATGAACGGAATCAGGTTGATTTCCGGCTCATCGTGGACGTGTGGTCGGAAATTCATGGTGCTTTATTTGCGCAGGGTGTTGAGATGCCGTGCCATTTGTTCAGACGCCAGTTCCAGGGTCAGTAGATAGGCGTCGATCCGGGCCCGGAAGTAGCGCCAGAAAATGAGGGACGGAATGGCCACAATCAGGCCGAACGCCGTGTTGTACAAGGCGACCGAAATGCCGTGCGCCAGCTGCGCCGGGTTGCCTCCCGTGGCACCCCCAGCCGGCGTCTGGGAGCCGAAAATCTCAATCATTCCGACCACCGTGCCAAACAGGCCCATCAGCGGAGCCGCCGAGGCGATGGTGGCAAGAGCAGCCAAATAGCGCTCAAGGCGGTGCGCGACCACACGACCAACCCCCTCCATGGTGGAGCGAAGGTCAGTTTCACTGCAACGCGGGTTGTTGTGCAATGCTCGCAAGCCTCCCGCAAGGACTTCGCCGAGCGCGGAATCATTTTCCAGTTGCTTGATCACCTCAGCCGCGGGTACGGCCACGCGTGAAACGCTCAGAACTTCTTGCAGCAAATTGGCCGGCGCAATCTTTCTGGTTCGCAAACTGATGAAACGCTCGATGATCAGGGCCAAAGCCAGGATAGAGCATGCAATGAGTGGCCAGATCGGCCAGCCAGCGGCTTGTATGATGGAAAACAAATGCAATCTCCGCACAAATAATGGGCAACGCAATTATGTCCCAGCCACCCGAATCCGAATTGTCACTGCCCGCAGCCAAGATCTGGCGTGTGGACGCTTTGTGCCGTGCTGTTGCCGATGCGCTGGAGGCACGTTTCAATCCGGTTTTGGTGCGCGGTGAGGTATCGGGCTTTTCTCGCGCTTCCAGCGGCCACTGCTATTTCTCCCTGAAGGATGAAAACGCCCAGATTCGCTGCGCCATGTTTCGCCGGGCCGCTGGCCTGCTCGATTTTTCCCCACGGGATGGGGAACTGGTTGAGTTGTACGGACGACTTGGCGTCTACGAGTCGCGCGGGGACCTGCAACTGATTGTTGAGAGCATGAGGCAGGCCGGAGCCGGCGCCTTGTTCGAAAAATTTCTGAAACTCAAGGCAAAACTGGAGGCGCAAGGACTGTTTGATGCCTCCAGGAAGCGTGCCGTGCCAGTGATGCCGCGTGCCATCGGTGTCGTGACTTCCCTGGGTGCGGCCGCTTTGCACGATGTGATGACGGCGCTGCAGCGACGCGTACCGCACATCCCTGTGCTGTTGGTGCCGGCCTCGGTTCAGGGCAGCAGCGCGCCAGAGGAGTTGATTCAGGCCCTGTCAAAGCTTTATCTTTTGACGCAGCAGGGCAGTGCGCCCATTGATGTGATCCTGCTGGTGCGCGGTGGCGGCTCGGCAGAGGACTTGTGGGCTTTCAATGACGAGCGATTGGCCCAAACCATGGCGCAAAGTCCGGTGCCAATCATTTGTGGCGTGGGGCATGAGACCGACTTCACGATTGCCGACTTTGTGGCCGACCTGCGGGCTCCGACCCCGACGGCTGCTGCCGAACTGGTAGCGCAACCGCGTGAGGCATGGCTGGCCAGCCTGGACAGTCTGGCACGGCGTTGCCAACTGGCGGCCTACCGGCATATTGACCAGCACAGTCAGCGCCTTGACCTGACAGCGTCCCGCCTGGGGCGGCCTTCGGCACGGGTGGCGCAGCAGCGCCTGCAACTGGCTTCGCGCGCGCAGCGGCTGAGCTATCTGGCGCTCGATTTCCTGAAACAAAAGCAGCAAGGCTTGCAGCGGGCGTCGCTGCGTCTGGGTTTGCTCGATCCCGGTCTGGTGTTGCAGCGCGGCTATGCCTGGCTCACTGACGGTGACGGCAATACCATCACCAGCGTGCAACAAGCCCGCCCCGGGCAGGCGCTGCAGGCAACCCTGGCCGACGGCAAGCTTGATTTGACAGTTGCCGACGCAAATTGAACAAAGTTTCTACAATCGCCCATCTTTACCCATCAACCAACGAGGATCTCATGGAACACACACTGCCCGCCCTGCCTTATGCGCTTGACGCATTGGCACCAAATTATTCCAAGGAAACGCTGGAGTTCCACCATGGCAAGCACCACAACGCCTATGTGGTCAATCTGAACAACCTGCAAAAGGGAACTGATTTTGAGAACATGGCACTGGAAGACATCATCAAGAAGTCCAGTGGCGGTATCTACAACAACTCGGCACAAATCTGGAACCACACCTTTTTCTGGAACTGCATGAAGCCGAGCGGTGGCGGCGAGCCATCCGGTGCTCTGGCCACTGCGATCAGCGCCAAGTGGGGTTCTTACGCGGCCTTCAAGGAAGCATTTGTCAAATCTGCGGTCGGCAACTTTGGCTCTGGCTGGACCTGGTTGGTGAAGAAGGCAGACGGCTCGGTTGACATCGTCAACATGGGGGCTGCCGGGACACCCCTGACGACTGCCGACAAAGCGCTGCTGACGGTGGATGTCTGGGAACACGCCTATTACATCGATTACCGCAATATGCGCCCCAAGTTCGTCGAAACCTTTCTCGACAAGTTGGTCAACTGGAGTTTTGCCGAAAGCAACTTCGCCTGAGGCCAGGCGCGGACTTCTCAGTTTCCCTGAAAAGGTCTTCCTGTGAGCTTGGCGCCGGCCTTGATGCCCTTCTTGCCGAACCAGCCCTGATTCATCTCAAGAACATAGCGAACCGGCTTGGCCGAGCAGTGGGAATCGGTGGTCTGGGGCTTCATGTCGGCCAGGTTGATGATGGTCCCGTCATCGGCAACAAAGGCGGCCGTTAGCGGTATCAGCGTGTTCTTCATCCAGAAGCACTGCTCGCTGGCTTGCTCGAAGATGAACAGCATGCCTTCAGAGACGGGCATTTCCTTGCGAAACATCAGACCGGTCGCTCTTTGTTGGGTGTTGGTCGCCAGTTGGACGTCAATCAGATGCATGCCCGCACCAATCTTGATGCGCGGCAGGGTCATCTGGGGCCCCTCTTGTGCGTGCGCCAGAGGGCCGAGCGAAAGCGCGTAGCCGAGAAGGACTGTAAACAGTTTTTTCATATGCCGATTTTGCTGCAAGGAGGGCAACTGTCAAAGTGACTCAGACAAAACAATGCCCGCCGAAGCGGGCATTTTGACAAGTTTCAGAAGCTGTGCTTCTGAAAAGTCTATTACTTGGCAGCAGAAGCAGCAGCCTTCTTGGCAGGAGCCTTTTCAGCCTTGGCAGCCTTGGCAGCCTTGGCAGCGGCGGCTTTTTCAGCAGCGGCGGCCTTCTTGGCGGCCTTGGCTTCAGCTTTCGCGTCGGTCTTGGCAGCGGGTGCAGCTTCCTTGGCGGCGGGGGCGGCAGCTTTGGCAGGTGCAGCAGCCGGAGCAGCAGCAGCAGCGGGAGCAGCAGCCTTAGCAGCAGCAGCAGGAGCGTCAGCGGCGAAAGCGCCAGCAGCGAAAAGACCAGCAACCAAAGCGGCGAGGAGTTTGTTCATGTTCAATTTCCTTGAGATAACGTTATTTCAAAAATTTCCCTCCAAGCTTTGGAAGGTCTGTCCGTAACGGACCGGGTTTGCCCCCGGTTGACAAAGATCGGTATTTTTTTGGAACTAGAATCAAAAAGTCCCTTCAAACTGCTGTGGAATGGGCTTATTTGGCTGGTTCAGGCTCATAAACGGGCCTGAGTTCGACCTTCAACGGAGAAATTTCATGTATCAACACATTCAAGTGCCATCCCAGGGCCAAAAAATCACGGTCAATGCCGATATGTCGCTCAATGTCCCAGATCAACCTGTGATTCCGTTTATTGAGGGTGATGGCACTGGCTTTGACATCACACCGGTCATGCTCAAGGTGGTTGATGCGGCTGTTGCCAAAGCTTACGCGGGAACCAAGAAGATTCACTGGATGGAGGTCTATGCCGGCGAGAAGTCGACCAAGGTTTACGGTCCGGACGTTTGGCTGCCCGCAGAAACCCTGCAGGCGCTGCGTGAGTACGTGGTGTCTGTCAAGGGCCCGTTAACCACACCGGTGGGGGGTGGCATTCGGTCTCTCAACGTCGCGCTGCGTCAGGAACTCGATCTGTATGTTTGCCTGCGCCCGATCCAGTATTTTGACGGCGTTCCCAGTCCCGTCAAAGAGCCGCAGAAGACCAATATGGTGATCTTTCGCGAAAACTCCGAGGATATTTACGCCGGAATCGAGTTTGAGGCGGAGTCCGACAAGGCCAAGAAACTGATCAATTTCCTGCAAAAGGAAATGGGCGTCACCAAGATCCGCTTCCCTGGCAGCTCCGGCATCGGCATCAAGCCGGTTTCGCGTGAAGGCACCGAGCGCCTGGTGCGCAAGGCGCTGCAGTACACCATTGACAATGACAAACCGAATTTGACCATTGTTCACAAGGGCAACATCATGAAGTACACCGAAGGTGGCTTCCGGGATTGGGCCTACGGCCTGGCCCAAAAGGAATTTGGCGCTGAATTGATTGACGGCGGCCCCTGGTGCAAATTCAAGAATCCGAAGACAGGCAAAGAGATCATCGTCAAGGACAGCATTGCCGATGCATTCCTTCAGCAAATCCTCCTGCGTCCGGCGGAATACAGCGTGATTGCCACCCTGAACCTGAATGGTGACTACATCTCTGACGCGCTCGCTGCCCAGGTTGGAGGCATCGGGATTGCACCCGGAGCCAACCTGTCGGACACCGTGGCCTGCTTCGAGGCGACGCACGGCACAGCACCGAAATATGCGGGTAAAGATTATGTCAACCCGGGTTCCGAGATTCTTTCAGCGGAAATGATGCTGCGCCATATGGGATGGGTCGAAGCGGCCGATCTGATCATCAGCTCGATGAAGAAATCGATTGCCAGCAAGAAGGTGACCTATGACTTTGCCCGTTTGATGGAAGGTTCGACGCAGGTCAGTTGCTCCGGCTTTGGCCAAGTGATGATCGCGAACATGTGATGCCTGACTTACCTCATCAATTGATGATGTAAATCAAATTTTTTCGGCAGTCCAGGCCGGGCGGTCCGGTGCCCATCGAATACAGTTGGCGGTTGCTGACCAACCCAATTAGAAAGAGGATTGCCATGGCTTCAAAACCGTCCAAAATAATTTACACGCTTACTGATGAAGCACCATTTCTGGCCACGTGTGCGTTCCTGCCAGTCATTCGCACCTTTGCGGCACCAGCCGGTATCGATGTGGCAGAGTGCGATATCTCGGTCGCCGCACGCGTGCTCGGTGAGTTCCCTGAATGCCTGACAGAAGCGCAAAGAGTGCCTGACAACCTGGCAGAACTTGGCCGTCTCACACTGCTGCCCGATACCAACATCATCAAGTTGCCTAACATCAGCGCTTCGGTGGGCCAGTTGATGGCCTGCATCAAGGAACTGCAGTCCAAGGGCTATGCCGTCCCGGATTATCCGGAAGATCCCAAGACCGACGCCGACAAGGCGATTCGCAGCCGTTACTCCCGCTGCATCGGCAGCGCCGTGAATCCGGTGCTGCGCGAAGGTAACTCGGACCGCCGAGCACCCAAGGCGGTCAAGGAATTTGCCCGCAAGCACCCGCATTCGATGGCTGACTGGAGTCAGGCGTCGCGCTCGCACGTTTCGCACATGCACCATGGCGATTTCTACCACGGTGAGAAGTCGATGACGCTGGACAAGGCGCGCGATGTGAAGATGGAACTGATCACCAAGAGCGGCGAGACGCTCGTGCTCAAGCCCAAGCTTTCGCTCAAGGACGGCGAAATCATCGACAGCATGTTCATGAGCAAGAAAGCCCTGCTCGAGTTCTACGAGAAAGAAATCGAAGACGCGCACAAGACCGGTGTGATGTTCTCGCTGCACGTCAAGGCGACCATGATGAAGGTGTCGCACCCCATCGTGTTCGGTCACTGCGTCAGGATCTTCTACAAGGACGCGTTCGAGAAACACGCCAAACTGTTTGATGAACTGGGCGTGAACGTCAACAACGGCATGATCAACCTGTATGACAAGCTCGAGACCTTGCCGCAGTCACTGCGCGAGGAAGTCATCAATGACCTGCACGCCTGCCACGAGCACCGCCCTGAACTGGCGATGGTGGATTCGGCCAAGGGCATCACCAATTTTCACTCGCCCAACGACATCATTGTTGACGCCTCGATGCCGGCCATGATTCGCAACGGCGGCAAGATGTGGGGTGCCGACGGCCGATTGAAGGACGTCAAGGCAGTGATGCCTGAGAGTACCTTTGCCCGGATCTATCAGGAGATGATCAACTTCTGCAAATGGAACGGCAATTTTGATCCGCGCACCATGGGGACGGTGCCCAATGTGGGTTTGATGGCACAGCAGGCAGAGGAGTACGGCTCGCACGACAAGACCTTCGAGATTTCCGAGGACGGCGTGGCCAATGTCACTGATCTGGCTACCGGCGAAGTGCTGTTGACCCAAAACGTGGAACAGGGCGATATCTGGCGCACCTGCCAGGCCAAGGACGCTGCCATTCGCGACTGGGTCAAACTGGCTGTCACGCGTGCTCGCAACTCCGGCATGCCCGCCGTCTTCTGGCTGGACCCTTATCGCCCGCACGAGAACGAGCTGATTCACAAGGTCAAGGTCTATCTCAAGGACCACGACACCAGCGGGCTGGACATTCAGATCATGTCGCAGGTGCGCGCCATTCGCTACACCATGGAGCGTGCGATCCGCGGCCTGGATACGATTTCGGTCACCGGCAACATCCTGCGCGACTATCTGACCGATCTGTTCCCGATCATGGAACTCGGCACCAGCGCCAAGATGCTGTCCATCGTGCCGCTGATGGCTGGGGGTGGCATGTATGAAACCGGTGCGGGTGGCTCCGCGCCCAAGCACGTGCAGCAGTTGGTGGAAGAGAACCACCTGCGATGGGATTCACTGGGTGAGTTCCTGGCCCTGGCAGTCAGTCTGGAAGATCTGGGCATCAAGACCGGGAATGAAAAAGCCAAGATCCTGGCCCGCACGCTGGACGCCGCTACCGGGAAACTGCTGGACAACAATAAAGGCCCGTCACCCAAGACCGGTCAGTTGGACAACCGTGGCAGCCAGTTCTATCTGTCCATGTACTGGGCTCAGGAACTGGCGGCGCAGACGGCTGACAAGGATCTGCAGACCCATTTCACACCGCTGGCGAAATCACTGGCCGAGAGCGAGCAGAAGATCACGGAAGAGTTCAAAGCGGTGCAGGGCAAGCCAGCCGACATTGGTGGCTACTTCCTGGTGGACAAGCAGAAGGTGACCGGCGTGATGCGTCCCAGCCCAACTTTCAATGCGCTATTCCCCGAAGTAGCCTCGTAACAAGACTTACATCGGCCAACAGGAGCCGTCAAGGCTCGTCAAAATATCCCCCAGTATCCTTGGCGCTTTGGGGGTTTTTGTTGTTTGCCTTTGGTGTCGGGGAATGGGTTATCCTTTTCACATCGCCATTACCTGACAAATCATGACAACACTAAGCGTCAAGCAAATACTGGCTGCCCTGGCGCCGGTCGATACACCGGTCACGGTCAAGGGGTGGGTGCGCACACGACGTGATTCCAAGGCCGGAATTTCGTTCGTCAACCTGTCGGATGGGTCGTGCTTTCACCCGATCCAGGTGGTGGCACCCAACACCTTGACCAATTACAGCGACGAGATTGCACGCCTGACTGCCGGTTGTGCCATTGAGGCGACGGGGCAAATAGTTCCTTCTCCTGCCAAGGGGCAGCCTTTTGAAATGCAGGCGACGTCGATCAAGGTGACCGGCTGGGTGGATGATCCCGACACCTACCCAATCCAGCCCAAGGCGCACAGCATGGAATACCTGCGCGAAGTGGCGCATCTGCGGGCGCGTACCAATGTGATCGGCGCGGTCACACGCCTGCGCCATACAGTTGCTCAGGCAATCCACCGATTCTTCCATGAACGTGAGTTTTTCTGGATCAATACGCCCATCATCACCGCGTCCGACGCTGAAGGCGCCGGCGAACTGTTTCGCGTCTCGACACTGGATTTGGCCAACTTGCCGCGCACTGAAAGCGGCAAGATCGATTTTTCCAAGGATTTTTTTGGCCGCGAAGCCTTCCTCACCGTTTCCGGCCAGTTGAATGTGGAGACCTACTGCATGGCGCTGTCCAAGGTTTACACCTTTGGGCCGACCTTCAGGGCTGAGAACTCCAATACCAGCCGCCATCTGGCGGAATTCTGGATGATCGAACCTGAAATAGCCTTTGCCGATCTGGCGGACAATGCGGCGCTGGCCGAGGCTTTGCTGAAATTTGTCTTTCAGGCGGTGCTCACCGAGCGCGCCGACGACATGGAGTTTTTCGACGAGCGCATCGAAAAGGGCGTGATTGCCAAGCTGCAGGCCATGATTGACTGCGATTTTGTGCGCATGGACTACACCGATGCCATCAAGATTCTGGAGAACTCCAAGGAAAAATTCGAATACCCGGTGAAATGGGGCATCGATCTGCAAAGCGAGCATGAGCGCTTTCTGGCCGAAAAGCACGTTCACGGACCGCTGGTGCTGATGAACTACCCCAAAGAAATCAAGGCTTTCTACATGCGCCTGAACGATGACGGCAAGACGGTGGCGGCGATGGATGTGCTGGCACCCGGCATTGGTGAAATCGTTGGCGGCTCCCAGCGTGAAGAGCGGCTTGACGTGCTCGACAAGCGCATGATTGAAGTCGGGCTGGACCCTGCGCATTACGGCTGGTATCGCGATCTGCGCCGCTACGGCACGGTGCCGCATGCCGGCTTTGGACTGGGGTTCGAGCGCACCATTTCCTACATTTCGGGTTTGTCCAATGTGCGTGATGTGATTCCTTTCCCGCGCACGCCCGGCAATGCCAGGTATTGATATTCGGTATTTGGGTACGATCTATAGAATGCAAGCATGGCAAGCAAACCTCCTGTAACTCCTGTGACCAAGCCGATCCGTCTGCCGGTTGCCGACGACGGTGGCTCGGTCGTGCTGGAGAGGCGGACGCAAAAGGTCAAGCCGCCGCAGATGTATGAGGTCGTCATGCTCAACGATGACTACACACCGATGGAGTTTGTGGTGGTCGTGATTCAGGAGTTCTTCGGCAAGGATCTGGAGGCTGCGACCAGAATCATGTTGCAGATTCACCTTGAGGGCAAGGGCGTTTGTGGCGTCTATTCAAAGGACGTGGCGGCGACCAAGGTAGATCAGGTGCTGGATGCGGCTGCCAAGGCGGGCCATCCCCTGAAATGTGTCAGTGAGCCTCTGGATTAACACAGGGGCTAACAAATGGTATTGAATTCGGATTACAGTTAAACATCAAAGCAAGGCTCAAAAGGAAATCACATGATTGCCCAGGAATTGGAAGTAAGCCTGCATATGGCGTTCGTCGAGGCGCGCCAGCAGCGCCATGAGTTCATCACGGTGGAACACCTGCTACTCGCCCTGCTGGACAATCCCAGTGCGGCCGAGGTGTTGCGGGCGTGTTCCGCCAACATTGACGATTTGCGTAAATCGCTGGCCAACTTCATCAAGGACAACACGCCTCAGGTGGCAGGTCTGGACGATGTGGACACGCAGCCGACCTTGGGCTTTCAGCGCGTCATTCAGCGTGCCATCATGCACGTGCAGTCAACCGGCAGCGGCAAGAAAGAAGTAACTGGCGCCAATGTGCTGGTCGCCATTTTTGGTGAAAAAGACTCGCATGCCGTCTATTACCTGCATCAGCAAGGTGTGACGCGGCTCGATGTGGTGAACTTTATCGCGCACGGCATCAAGAAGAGCGACCCGGCGGAAGGCGCCAAGAGCAGTGAGAGCCCGGCTGAAGCCGAAGAGGCAGGTGCCGACAAGAACGAAAAGCAGTCGCCGCTGGAACAGTACACACAGAACCTCAATCAACTCGCCAAGGAGGGCAAGATCGACCCTCTGATCGGACGTGAATACGAGGTTGAACGCGTCATCCAGATTTTGTGTCGCCGGCGCAAGAACAACCCCTTGCTGGTCGGCGAAGCCGGCGTTGGCAAGACGGCCATTGCGGAAGGCCTGGC
>CAITQH010000195.1 GCA_903894475.1 uncultured beta proteobacterium | reverse complement strand
CCGCCAGCAGCAGGCCCAAGGCACGGGGATGGGTTTGAAATCGGTTCATGGTGCAACAAAGGGTTGATTCACAGAGACGGCGGAGGCGTCGGGGTCAAAGCCACCACCCAGTGCGCGGTACAGCGCCACCCAGGCGCGATTGCGCTCCAGTTGGAGCGCCAGTTGCGTCGACTCCGACGCCAGCGCCATGCGGCGCGCATCTTCGAGTTCCATCACGCTGGCCAGCCCCTGCGCATGGCGTGCCTGCGTGGCCGCCAGCAGCTGCTTGTAGCCGCGCTCCGACACAGCGGCATCATCACGCCGTGCCTCGGTCGCCTGCAGATTCACCAGCGCTTCCTCCACTTCGCGCACGGCCTGGCGCACAACAGCGCGATAAAGCGTCACCGCCTCAAAGTAGCGCGCCTGCGCTGCCGTCACGTTGGCGGCGCGCTGGCCGCCGTCAAACACGGGCAAACTCAAAACCAGCGGACCAAAAGACCAGGTGTTCAGGTTGGTTGTGGTGCCCTCGCTGTCGTAGCGCAAGCGGCCGATGGAGCCACTCAGGTTCAACCTTGGATAGCGCTGCGCCTTGGCCACACCCACTTCGACGCTGGAGACCACCAGCGCGCGCTCGGCTGCAAAGACGTCGGGGCGCTGGGTGATGGTCTGCGCTGGAACGGCCGCGACTGCCAGCGGCTTGGGCTGCGCCGGTGCAGCGCGAGAGCGTGCCATCTTCTGCCGCAAGTCCGCCTCTGGCAAGGCCGTCAGGGCCACCAGTGCCTTGATTGCCAGATCGCACTGCGCCGTCTGCTGCGTTGCCCGGCTGCGACTCTCTGCCGCGCCGGCATGCGCCAGAGCGGCACCCGAGGCCGGCATCAAGCCGGCTTGGGCCATGGCGTCAGAGAGTCGGGCGGTCTCGGTGCGCGAGGCAGCGTCCTGCTGTGCCAGCGCCAGCAGAGCCTGGCAGGTGTGCGAGCCGAAATACAGGTTGGCCACCTCGGCCGCCACGGAGACCCGCGCGTCGTGCCACTGCGCCTGGGCACCCTCGATCTGCGCCTGCGCCGCCCGGCTGGCGGCCCGGTTGGCACCCACCAGATCAAGTTCCCAGCTCGCCTGCAGACCCGCCTGGGCGCTGCTGGCCAGCGGCACGCCCGGCTGGGTCACGGCGCGTGTGCCAGCAATGGCCGCGTTGACGTTAGGCAGCAGAACCGCACTGGTGGCGGCCTGCAAGGCACGGGCCGCTTCAATGCGCGAGAGCGCTTGCGCCACTGAGGGCGCCGCTGCCTGCGCAGCTTCGATCAGCTTGGGCAATTCCGGGTCGCCTTGTTCCTGCCACCATTTGGAGAGGGAACCGACAGCGCCCTGGTGTGGCAGCGGTGCCAGCCATTGCGGCGCTGTCCGGGCATCGACCTGCGTTTCGGGCAGGGCGATGGCGCAGGCTGACAGCGCCAGCGGCAGGCCGATGGCGTGAAGAAGGCGATAGAAGATGCTTGTGCTCATTGCATGGCCTTCAAGTCCTTGAGCAGAAGAAAAAGATGCAAGGGGTTGGTCGCACTGGGCTCGAACTCCCATTGGAGATACCAGTCTCGAACTGATTCATCCTTGGCATGAACCTCAGGGGAAGTCAACCGAGCAGCCCCTTTTCATTGAGCAACTGCTTCAGCTTGGGGTTGGCGGCAACAGGTCGATTCAAAGCGGCTTGAAACTCGCTCCACTTCTGCGGTGTCAATTCGAACCGCAAGCGTTCGGCAAGGGCCTGGTTGGCAGTGTTCATTTTCAGGGTCCTTTCTGGTCCAACGGCCCGATCACGGCGACCGGGCATTGTACTGACAGGACCCTGATTCAAGAATTCCACCTAGCGCGATGTATCTACACCCGGCCGATGCTGCGCTGCCGATGGTGCGTAGCGCAAATGACCCAGCGGCCTTCGTGGACTCTCAGCTTTGCAGCAGCAAGCTGCCATTCGTGTTTTGTGACTTGACGGACAAGTCCCGACCAACAAGAGGCATCCACTGATAAGTCAACGACTGACCGCTGCACCTGACATTCCGGTCAGTGGCGATAGGGCTACTTGAGCGACTCGCTCACTCGATCATCGTTGTGTAATCCGTGCCGCCAGTTTGATGACACAAATATCATTTATGAGCGTCGGCAGCTAGCTACCATTTTGCTCATGATGTGAGGCGCGTCGATGCACCACATTTATTCTAAGGAGCAGTCAAATGAATATTACGACTCGGCTTATTGGTGTAACGATCATCGGTGCAGCGCTTGCTGCGTGTGGCGGTGGCGGTAGCTCCGAAAGTAATTCCGCAGTGCCGGTTGCCTTGACGGTCAACGGCGCTCAAGCT
>CAITQH010000194.1 GCA_903894475.1 uncultured beta proteobacterium | reverse complement strand
GGTGATGGCGCCGCCGCGAAAGGCGACGTCCAGGGCCGGGCCAATGCCTTTGGTGGCGGCCTGCGCCGTGCGCACGTTGGCGCGCACCGAGACATTCATGCCGATAAAGCCGCAAGCGCCCGAGAGCACCGCGCCAATCACAAAGCCGACCGCGCTCAATTGATCGAGAAAGACCGCAATCAAAATCGCCAGCACGACGCCGACAATGGCAATTGTTTTGTATTGCCGCGCCAGATAGGCGGCAGCACCGGTTTGAATGGCTGCCGCAATTTCCTGCATGCGCGCGTTGCCGGCGTCCTGCGAAAGAATCCAGCTGCGGGCCCAAAAGCCGTAAGCCACGGCAATGAAGCCACAGATAAGCGCCAGAATGAGCGCCGAGTTGCCTGTCATATAAAAATCTCCTGTCGTTGGTTCGCTAAGTAGGGGTGCAGCGCATTCGGCACCTCCGCTGCGTTGCTTCCTCGCCGCGAAACATCAAACAACAAGGTCTTGATGCAGGCGATTGGCCAACCGGGGGACTTTACCGTGAAAATCACCGATTTCTGGCTCTGGCAAGGTGGCAGTCAGTAAAATCAGGGTTAATACTGAGTCAGTCCTGATTTAGCTCAATACGAATTACTACAGAGGATCCGCCATGTCACTAGACAATGTCACACCCGGCAAAAACGTTCCAGAATCCTTTAACGTGATCATCGAGATCCCGATGAATGCCGACCCTGTCAAGTACGAGGTGGACAAGGAAAGCAGTGCTATTTTTGTTGACCGTTTCATGAGCACGGCGATGCACTACCCGACCAACTACGGCTATGTGCCCAAGACGATTTCAGGCGATGGTGACCCGGTGGACGTGCTGGTGATCACACCGGTGCCGCTGATTCCGGGCGTGGTCGTAACCTGCCGCGCCATTGGCATCCTGAAGATGGAAGACGAAGCCGGTATGGACGGCAAGGTGCTGGCTGTGCCGATTGACAAGATCCTGTCGCTCTACACACGCTGGCAGAAACCCGATGACCTGAGTCCGGTGCGCCTGAAAACCATCGCCCACTTCTTTGAGCACTACAAAGACCTGGAAGTCAACAAGTGGGTCAAGATTCTGGGTTGGGAAGGCCCGCAGTCAGCGCACGCCGAGATCATGGACGGCATTGCCAACTACAACAGGCTGCATCCCTGATTGGTTGTCGCCAACGTGCCCTTCCGTCATCGCGAGCGAAGCGTGGCGATCCACGCAGCCGGACTTCCTGGATTGCCACGCCCTGCGGGCTCGCAATGACGAGGGGGTTTCCTTGTTCAGCGTTTCGGGTCCGGGAAAATCATGCCATGCAGGCCCCGCTTGCGCTCAAACGGTCGCCATTGGCCTTCGGGCTGTGCGAGCCGGTCTGCCACGGCCCACCAGGTGCTGGGGTTTAGGCCCAGGCCGATATGGCTGGCGATGACTTCAAGATTTTCTGTCAGGGGGTTGGCGCGGCTGGGCAACTGAATACTGGCCGGCCAGGCGACGATGCCATCGGTGCGTGAATAAATCGATGTTGTGGGTACGGGTGGGGCGGCTGGCAGGTCGAACTGGGCTACCTCGGCGTGGATGTCGCGACCACTGGTGAGTTCGTAGAGTCGCCAGGCATTGGTGCTGTGGTGCGAACCGGCAAATGGCGTACCCATACTGATGACGCTGCGCACGCTGTCAGGCAGTTCCTTGGCCAGTTCCCTGGCATAAATGCCGCCCAGACTCCAGCCGATCAGGCTCACTTTCCTGCCTGTCACTTGGAACGTGTCTATCACTTGCTGCTTGGCAGCCTGCAGCACGCCGGCGCGCGGGCCGAAGTTGTAGCCCTGATTCCAGCCCGACATATCGTGTCCCAGGCTTTCCAGAAAGCCGCGCATTGGCAGGGTTGAGCCGTCGCTGGCTGACAGGCCTGGAAAGACGATGACGGGGTGGCCGTCGCCGGCGGGTGCATTGCGCAGGATGGGCCAGGCTGGCAGCACCGCACCCAACTCCCAGAAAGCGCGAAATTCCATGGCGATCAGCCACGGGCTGGGGGCTGGGTGATGGCTTTCGATTTCGTCTTTTATCTTTGCTTTGGTCGCCATGCTTTGCAAATTCTTTTGGGCGCTCTGCCGTTCGGTTGTGTGTAACAGCAGTTTAACTTTACTTGGACGCGCCTTTGAACGGGCTGCGTCGGCCCAAGTCTTCAAGGTACTGGCCAATGCCCTGATCTTCGCGTTCCAGAAAGCGCTCTACCGCAGCGGAAAATTCAGGCTGCGCCAGCCAGTGCGCGCTGCTCGTCTTGACCGGCAGCAGGGCACGCGCCATTTTGTGTTCGCCCTGAGCACCCCCCTCAAAGCGCCGGTAGCCCTGCGCAATGCACCATTGCAATGGCTGGTAGTAGCAAGCCTCAAAGTGCAGACAGTCAACGCGCTGCAAGGCGCCCCAGTAACGACCGTAGGCCACTGGCATGGCGCCGCTGGCGTCAAAGGCAGTCAGGCTGGCGGCGACATCCTGACCTTGCCGACGTGCGATGAACAGCAGCCAGTTCTCGGGCATGTTGCTGGCCATCATGTGAAAGAACTGCCGACTCAGGTAGGGCGCGTTGCCGTGCTCCAGGTAGGTGCGCTCGTAGCAGCGGTAGAAAAAGTCCCAGTCCTGCGGCGTGATGGCAGAACCGGCGGCGCTGCGAAAGCTCACACCCGCATCGGCCACCTTGCGCCGCTCCTGGCGGATTTTCTTGCGCTTTTCCTGCGACAGGGACGCCAGGAAATCGTCGAAGTCCCGATAGGGCGGGATTTCGCCGCTGGGCCGCCCCAAGGCGAAATGCGCCCCCTCGGGGGGCAGCGCAGCACGCGAAGCGGCAAGCGTGGGGGCTTGATTGTTCCAATGGAATTGCACGCTGTGGCGCAGCATCAGTCCGGCTTGCTCGCAGGCTTGCAGATCTTCCGCGCTGCAAAACAGAAGGTGCAGCGACGACAGTTGCTCTGCGTCGCACCAATGCAGCAGAGCCTGCAACAGCAGCAGGCGCTCAGCTGCACCGCGCGCCAGCAGGCGCGACCCTGGCACCGGAGTAAACGGCACCGCTACCAGAGCTTTGGGGTAGTAGTTCAGTCCGTGTTGTGCGTAGGCATTGGCCCAGGCGTGGTCGAACACGTACTCGCCATAAGAATGGGTCTTGATGTACATAGGGCAAGCCGCTACCAGGGAGCCGTCTTGCTGCAGCGTGATGAAACGTGGTGTCCAACCGGTCTCTGGCGCCGCGCTGGCGCTGGCGTGCAGGGCGAGCAGGTACTCGTGGCGCATGAAAGGGGTGGGTGCGCTCTGCAGGCGAAGCAGTTCGTTCCAGTCTGCTGCATTCACCTGGTCGGGCGAATCGAGCACCCGGATGACATAATCATTCGACTTGCTTTTCACTGGCTGTCCATTTCATTTATCGCTGCGCTACATGACACTCAAAATTTGCGTCGCCCAACTCAATCTGGTGGTTGGCGACTTGCCCGGAAATTCACAAAAGATCGTGGCTGCGGCGCATTCAGCTTACGCCGACGGCGCACGTCTGGTGTTGACGCCAGAACTCTCGATCTGCGGTTACGCGGCCGAAGACCTCTTTCTGCGTCCGGCCTTCATCGCTGCCTGCGATGATGCCGTGAAATCAGTGGCCCGTGAACTGGCCGGGTTAAAAGACCTGATGCTGGTGCTTGGGCATCCGAGCGGCGGAGATAGCCGAACCCGTTCCGTGGCCGTCCAGAATCGCCATAACGCTGCCAGCGTGCTATGCGAAGGCGCTGTGCTGGCGACCTACGCCAAGCGCGAACTGCCGAACTATCAGGTTTTTGACGAACGCCGTTACTTCACACCGGGGCAAGGGGTTTGCGTCTTTGAGGCCGGAGCTGCCGGTCACAAGGTCAAAGTCGGATTGCTGATTTGCGAGGACGCCTGGTTTGAGGCGCCGGCGCGGCTCAGCAAGCAGGCCGGTGCAGAGATCTTGGCTGTCATCAATGCATCGCCGTTTCACCTGGGCAAGGGCAATGAGCGTGAACTGATGATGCGCGAACGGGTGCAGGCCTGTGGTTTGCCACTGGTCTATGCGCATCTAGTCGGTGGACAGGATGAGGTGGTGTTTGAAGGACATTCGTTTGCCCTGAGCGCCGACGGCACGGTGGCTGCCCGCGCGCCGAGTTTTGTGGAAGACCGCTTCTTCGTGCAGGTGACCCGGGCGCAAGCCGGTCTGCAGCTGGCCGGGTCGGTAGCGCCAGAGCGCTCGACCGAGGCCGACCTGTGGGGCGCGCTGGTGCTGGGTGTGCGAGACTACATCGGAAAGAATGGTTTTCCCAGTGTCATTCTGGGTCTCTCGGGCGGCATCGATTCGGCTCTGGTGCTGGCGCTGGCGGTCGACGCGCTGGGCAGGGAGCGGGTGCGCAGTGTCATGATGCCCTCACCCTACACAGCTGACATCAGCTGGATAGACGCGCGTGAGATGGCGCAGCGACTCGGGGTGCGCTACGACGAGATTTCCATCGTGCCCGAATTTGAAGCCTTCAAGGCTTCGCTGGCGCTGGAGTTCAAAGGACGCGCCGAAGACGCCACTGAAGAGAATATCCAGGCCCGCATCCGGGGCACGTTGCTGATGGCGCTTAGCAACAAGTTTGGCAGCATCGTTCTGACCACCGGAAACAAGTCCGAAATGGCGACCGGCTACTGCACGCTGTACGGCGACATGGCGGGGGGGTTTGCCGCGATCAAGGATCTGGCCAAGACGACCGTGTTCCGGCTGGCGCGCTGGCGTAATGCGAACGACCCCTACGGCACGGGCAGTGAGCCGATTCCGCAGCGCATCATCACCAGGCCTCCGAGCGCCGAGTTGCGACCGGATCAAAAAGACGAGGACAGTTTGCCGCCCTACGAGGTGCTGGACGCGATTCTGGAGCGTTACATGGAGAACGACCAGAGCATCGAGGACATCATTGGAGCAGGCTATGAGCGCGCCGATGTGGAGCGGGTGACGCACCTGATCAAAGTCAATGAGTACAAGCGCCGCCAGGCTCCGGTGGGTATTCGCGTCACGCACCGCAGTTTTGGCAAGGATTGGCGTTATCCTATAACCAACCGGTTTCGAGCGTGATAATTGGATCAGCTTTGCCGACAGACTAAAGGAACGCCGACATGAAACAGATTACCGCCATCGTCAAACCCTTCAAACTCGAAGAGGTGCGAGAAGCACTGGCTGAGTGCGGCGTGACCGGCTTGACAGTCACGGAGGTCAAGGGTTTCGGCCGTCAAAAAGGACATACAGAACTCTATCGAGGCGCCGAGTATGTGGTGGATTTTCTGCCGAAGGTCAAGGTGGAGGTGGTGGTCAAGGCGCAGGACCTGGACCGTTGCGTTGACGCCATCGTCAAGGCAGCACGAACCGGCAAGATCGGTGACGGCAAGATATTTGTGACCAGTGTCGAGCGCGTCGTGCGCATCCGCACCGGTGAACAGGACGAGTCGGCGGTCTAGATCTGGTCTAGTCGGGGCGCTGGCGACATACCGGCGGCCCCGACCAATTCCGAAAGCAGACCCGGGGCGTCCGTGGCCGAGCGCAGCAGACCCATTTGCCAGCTTCCCATGAAATCCTGCGAAGTGGCGCTGTTCAAAAAATCAAGCAGTTTGTCGTAATAGCCGGCGGTATTGAGCAGGCCAATGGGTTTGTCATGGTAGCCAAGCTGACGCCAGGTCCAGACTTCAAACAGTTCCTCGAAGGTGCCGATGCCGCCGGGCAGCGCCAAAAAGGCGTCGGCACGCTCGGCCATCATGCGCTTGCGCTCGTGCATGGTGTCCACGATGTGAAGCTCGGTGCAGCCCAGATGGGCGCACTCCTTGTCCACCAGTGCCTGGGGGATGACGCCAATCACGCAAGCCCCTGCGGCCAGTGCAGCGTCGGCCACCAGTCCCATCAAGCCACTCCTGCCGCCGCCATAAACCAGTTGCCCGCCATGACGGCCAATCCATTGACCGACTTGCTGCGCTGCCATGGCAAATTCGGGGTTCATGCCAGGTCGGGAGCCGCAATAGACGCAAACGGTGAAAGTTGAAGGCATGGTCGTTAATGAGTTGAAAGTTGGGTTGAAACCAGTTGCGTTCCGGCCATGGCATCGTGCCAGAACTGCCGCTGCGGATGAAGGTAGCTGAGGATAGCCCAGGCCGCCACCCAGCCAATGAGGATGACTCCCGATTCGGATCCAGACAGCTGGAAAGGTGCCATGGCTGCCAGGGCAGGTACAAACCAGAGCCAGCAAAGCAGGTAGCGCAGCAGGGCGCGCCTTTGGGAGAGCGGTTTGCCCGAGAGGTCAAGCACCGTGATGTGCCAGGTTTTCATGGCCAGGGTTTGACCCTTGGCCCAGAACCAGACGAAATAGATGGCGCAAACGACAAAGACAAAGACCTGCAAGGCATGGCGGTTGTCCATCGGGTTGCGAGTTTGGCTCAGGGTGCCAAACAGATAGCCGGCGATGAAGACGACGCCGAACATCAATACGCCCTCATACAGCCAGCAAGCCATCCGGCGAGCCAGTCCTGGGGTCTGCAAGGCGGGTTTCATCGGGGCAGCACTGGCACCGTTCAGTTCTTCTGGGGAGTGACAGGCTCAAGCGCAGGCTGTGTCTGCGGCAGCAGGGTGTTGTGATTGAGCGCATGGTCTGAGGCGGCTATTTTGGGCGCCGCTTTCGGACTGTGACGTGTGACCGGTACCGCCGCCAGTTTCTGCGCTGGCACCGGCTTGGCAGCAGCGGCAGCACCAACCGGCTTGCTTACCGCAGAGGTGGCGAGCCTTTGTTTTTCCTCGGGGCTGAGCTCCTGGTAAGCCTTCCAGGTGGCAGCCTTTTCGTCAGGCGAGAGCTGTTTGGCCTGGGCAAAATTCAAGCGGGCTTGCGCTCGCTGTTGTTGACTCAAGGACACCCACTCGGTCATGCGGCTGTGCAGTTTGAGCTGCTCGGTCGGCGCAAGCCTGGGGTAGTTCTGGGCCAGCACGATCCATTTGCGCTTTTGCGAGATTCCCAGGGTGTTCCAGTTCGCAGCCAGGGGTTTGAGAGAGACTTGCTGCACCGGCGTCAGGTCCTGCCATGCCGGCTTGGATGAGCTCGCTGCGGCTGCCGGACTTTTTGCCGCTGGTGCCGAACCGCTGGCCTTGCTCGCTACAGCCGTCTGTGCCAGCGCACAGGAGGCTGGCATGCTCAGCGCTGCCATCAGGCAAAACGCGACACCGGCAAGCAACTTGCCGGCTTGCGATGGGACACGATTCTGATCTGCTGCGCGAATGAACATGACTATGTCCAATCTCTCAATCTTGCCCGGTTCTGCTCTTGAGAAATTGTGTGAAACCGGGGTCCGTATAAGCTGCGGGAGGCAGGTCATCGGTTAACAAAGCAGCGTCAATTTCGGCAATTTCGTTTGCACGTTTGTCGTTCTGGATCACATTGATCGCAACCAGACCCAGCACCAAGGCCAGCAGGGGCGCGGCCGCCGCCACGCGGTCCCACCAGTTGAGGTGCTCGGTGCCAAAAGTCAGTGTGGCTGCAGCGCCAGAGCGGGTCACGTTGCTGGCGGTCTGCGCGGAAATCCTTCTCTGACCAAGAGCCCGTATCCTTGCAGCGCGCAGTCGTTCCGAAATATCGTAAGGCAGTTCGTCGGCAGCATCGGACAGGCGTGCTGCCACCTGTAACCCGAAACGGTCCTGCGCCACTAGATTCTGGTAGAGATGTGAATTGGTCATAGTGTTATTCCCTTCGCCCTCAATGCTTTGCCGAGGGCCTGGACAGCCCGTGAGCAGTGCGTTTTGACACTGCCTTCCGAACAACCCATGGCCGCAGCGGTCTCTGCTACGTCCAGTTCCTCCCAGTAACGCATGAGGAAGGCTTCCCGTTGACGCCCAGGCAGTTCCTGGATCTCGCTTTCGATCGCACGCAAGGTTTGTGCCCGTTGTGCCGATGTTTCCGGGTTTTCTGCCTGCTCTGACTCGGTTTGCGCATTCAATGTTCCCAGCAGATCAAATTCCCCGTCCTCTCCCTCGGATTCGAAATCGCTCAGGTTGGAGAACAGGGTGTTCCTTGTTTTTTGGCGGCGAAACCAATCGAGCGTGCAATTTGACAGGATTCTCTGGAACAGCATGGGCAACTCAGCCGCCGGTTTGTGCCCGTAGTGCTCGGCAAGCTTCATCATGCTGTCCTGCACGATGTCCAGCGCTGATTCCTCGTTGCGCACATGGTATGCCGATCGCTTGAAGGCGCGTCTTTCCACGCTCTTCAAAAAATCAGAAAGTTCCTGTTCGGTTGCCAAGAGGTGCGTGCCTTGCAAGGTGTGGGCTAAGTGGCGCAGATTATGGCATTGGGATCCAACTTTTCTGCCCATTTTTGGCCTCGTCAGCGGCAGCAATGCCATAATGCGGCCTGCAAATCAAAAGGCAAACGGGTCCTGGTCCGGCGCAAGAATCACTGCGCTTATGGCTTTGGCTCTAAGTTCCGACGCTACGCCACAAGTGTTTGCGAAGGGGCACCCAAGGTTTTTCGTCAGAGAAATTCACAAAGGTTGATCATGAAAATATCAAAGGCTGAAGTCACTTCAGCTGCGACCGCGACAGGCAACGGCAAAGCGCCCGCCACAGCGTCGGGCGAGCAGGAACTGCGTGGTGCCGAGATCCTCGTCAAGGCCCTGCAGGCCGAAGGCGTCAAGTTCATCTGGGGCTACCCGGGCGGAGCAGTGCTCCATATCTACGACGCTTTTTACAAACAGAGCACCATTAAGCACATTTTGGTGCGGCATGAGCAGGCGGCGGTGCATGCAGCTGATGGCTACGCGCGTGCTACGGGCGATGTTGGTGTGGCATTGGTCACGTCCGGGCCTGGTGTCACCAATGCCGTGACCGGCATAGCCACTGCTTACATGGACAGTATTCCGATGGTGATCGTGACCGGCCAGGTGCCGACTCACGCCATCGGGCAGGATGCTTTTCAGGAGTGCGACGCGGTGGGTATCACGCGCCCGGTGGTGAAGCACAATTTTCTGGTCAAGGATGCGCGTGATCTGGCCGAGACCATGAAGAAGGCATTCCATATTGCCCGCAGTGGCCGTCCGGGTCCGGTGGTGGTGGATATTCCGAAAGATGTGTCCTTCAAGCGGGTGCCTTACTCAGGTTATCCCGAAAGTGTGGAAATGCGTTCCTACAACCCGGTTCGAAAAGGCCACGGTGGACAGATCCGCAAGGCGCTGCAGCTCTTGTTGGCTGCCAAGCGTCCCTATATTTACACCGGTGGCGGTGTCATCTTGAGTAACGCCTCGGCCGAGTTGCGCACGCTGGTCGATATGCTGGGTTATCCCTGCACCAATACGCTGATGGGCCTGGGTGCCTACCCGGCAAGTGACCGCAAGTTTCTGGGCATGCTGGGCATGCACGGTACGGTGGAAGCCAATAACGCGATGCAGAACTGCGATGTCTTGCTGGCGGTGGGCGCACGCTTTGATGACCGCGTGATCGGCAGCCCCAAGCACTTTGCGCAGAATGAACGCAAGATCATTCATATTGACATTGATCCGTCGAGTATTTCCAAACGCGTCAAGGTCGATATCCCGATTGTTGGCGATGTCAAGGAAGTGTTGTTGGAAATGATCGGCATGATCCGGGAAGGCTCGACCCAGCCGGACAGTCAGGCGCTGGGCGCCTGGTGGGAGACGATAGAGGTCTGGCGCAAGCGCGACTGCCTGAAATACGATCACGGCAAGAATGAAGTGATCAAGCCTCAATACGTTATTGAGACCCTCTGGAACATGACCAAGGATGCCGACACCTACATTACATCGGATGTGGGTCAGCACCAGATGTGGGCCGCCCAGTACTATCGCTTCGATGAGCCCAGACGCTGGATCAACTCCGGTGGCCTGGGAACCATGGGTGTGGGCCTCCCGTATGCCATGGGCATCAAGACGGCCAAACCCGATAGCGAGGTGTTTTGCATCACTGGTGACGGCTCGGTGCAAATGTGCATCCAGGAACTCTCGACCTGTTTGCAGTACAACACACCGATCAAGATCGTGTCACTCAACAACCGGTATCTGGGCATGGTGCGCCAATGGCAGGAAGTCGAGTACGAAGGCCGCTACAGCCACAGTTACATGGACGCGCTGCCGAACTTTGTCAAGCTTGCCGAGGCCTACGGTCACGTTGGTATGTTGATCGAACGTGCGCAGGACGTGGAGCCAGCCTTGCGTGAGGCGCGCAAACTGAAGGATCGGACCGTTTTCATGGACTTCCGTACCGACCCTACCGAAAACGTCTTCCCCATGGTGCGCGCGGGCAGCGGCATTACCGAAATGTTGCTGGGTTCGGAAGATCTTTAATCATGAAACATATCATTGCTGTATTGCTGGAAAACGAACCCGGTGCCCTGTCGCGTGTGGTCGGCCTGTTCTCCGCGCGTGGCTACAACATCGAGTCGCTGACTGTGGCGCCAACCGAAGATTCAAGTTTGTCTCGCATGACGATTCAGACGACAGGATCTGATGAGGTGATTGAACAGATCACCAAACACCTGAACCGTCTGATCGACGTGGTCAAGGTGGTCGATTTGACCGAGGGTGCTTATACCGAGCGTGAGCTGATGATGGTCAAGGTGCGTGCGGTGGGCAAGGAGCGCGAAGAAATGAAGCGGCTGGCCGACATTTTTCGTGGTCGCATCATCGATGTGACAGAGAAGAGTTACACCATTGAGTTGACCGGAAATCAGGAAAAGAATGACGCGTTTCTGGTGGCCATAGAGCGTGGCGCCATTCTGGAAACCGTGCGTACCGGTCCCAGTGGCATTGGTCGCGGTGAGCGTATTTTGCGGGTTTGATTTTTTTACAACGGAGAAGAATTATGAAGGTTTTTTACGACAAGGACTGTGATCTCAGTCTGATCAAGGGCAAGACAGTTGCCATCATTGGCTACGGCAGCCAGGGCCACGCCCACGCCCAGAATCTGAACGACAGCGGCGTCAAGGTGATGGTGGGCTTGCGCAAGGGCGGTGCTTCATGGTCCAAGGTTGAAAAGGCTGGACTGCAGGTGGCCGAAGTGGGTGCTGCGGTCAAGGCTGCTGACGTGGTCATGATCCTGTTGCCCGATGAACAAATCGGCGCGGTCTACAGCAACGACATCGAACCCAACATCAAACAGGGTGCTTCGCTGGTGTTTGCCCACGGCTTCAATATTCACTACGGCCTGGTCACGCCACGTGCCGACCTGGACGTCTGGATGGTGGCTCCGAAGGCGCCGGGACATACGGTGCGCGGTACCTACGTGCAAGGTGGCGGTGTGCCGCAACTGATTGCCATTCATCAGGACAGGTCGGGCCGCACGCGCGACCTGGCATTGAGCTACGCCATGGCCAACGGCGGCGGCAAGGCCGGCATCATCGAAACCAGTTTCCGAGAAGAAACCGAGACCGATCTGTTCGGCGAACAGGCTGTCCTGTGCGGCGGTACGGTGGAGTTGATCAAAGCCGGCTTTGAGACATTGACCGAAGCCGGCTATGCGCCTGAGATGGCCTACTTTGAGTGTCTGCATGAACTCAAGCTGATTGTCGACATGATTTACGAAGGCGGTATCGCCAACATGAATTACTCGATCTCCAACAATGCCGAGTACGGCGAGTATGTGACTGGACCGAAGATCATCACGGCGGCTACCAAAGACGCCATGCGCCTGTGCCTGAAAGACATTCAGAGCGGCGAGTACGCCAAGAGTTTCATTCTGGAAAACAAGGCTGGCGCACCGACATTGCTGAGCCGTCGTCGCTTGATGTCTGAGCACCAGATCGAGCAGGTGGGTGAAAAACTGCGCGCCATGATGCCCTGGATCAAGAAGAACAAGCTGGTTGACCAGACCCGCAATTAGGTCGTCATCGCGAGCACAGCCTGGCGATCCATGCATGGACTGCCACGCTTCGCTCCCAGTGACCCAGCAAACTGGTTGATTGTTTGCAAGGCAAAGGCCACTTCGGTGGCCTTTGTTACTATGTGGCGCTGGAGGCCAATTCTATGCAAGACGGGAAAGAAGCAGACTTTGCAGAAGGCAGTGATGTGCTCGTCAGGAAGCGCCGCAAGGGTATCTATGTATTGCCCAATCTGTTCACGCTGGCGGCTCTGTTTGGTGGCTTTTATGCGATTGTGATGGCCATCAACGGCCGCTTTGATCTGGCCGCCGTGGGTGTCTTCTGCGCCATGGTGCTTGATAGCCTGGACGGTCGCGTGGCTCGCATGACCAACACGCAGAGTGCTTTCGGTGAGCAGATGGACTCGCTCTCCGACATGGTTTCTTTTGGGGCCGCGCCGGCCATCATTTCTTACGTTTGGGCCTTGCAGGGCCTGGGGCGTTGGGGTTGGATTGCAGCTTTTGTCTATTGCGCATGCGCCGCCTTGCGCTTGGCGCGCTTCAATGTCAACACGGCCGTCGTTGACAAACGTTACTTTCAGGGTCTGCCTTCACCAGCCGCTGCTGCCCTGGTCGCCGGGTTCATCTGGGTTGCGACCGATATGGGGATCAAGGGGCCGAGCGTTGCGTGGCCGACTTTTACGCTGGCTTTGTACGCTGGCTTGAGCATGGTGACCAATGTTCCGTTTTACAGTTTCAAGGACGTGCACATGAAGAAAAGTGTGCCCTTTGTGGTGATTGTGATGATTGCGTTGGGCATCGCTGTCATCAACATTGACCCGCCGATTGTCATGTTCAGCCTGTTTATTGCTTATGGTGTCAGTGGCTATCTGATTTATGCCTGGCGCAAGGCCAAGGGTCTGCAGACCAGCGTCATCAGCACCTCGACCGACGAACCTGATGAACGAGGTCTGCACAAGTGAGGCCGAACCAGGAACTTGTGGTACATTGAAGCCATGAAAAATATTTCGCTAGCGCTACTGCTAACGCCACACGGGCGGAGTTGGTAGCGCACGCGCTTACCCAAACTACAGGCCCGCATGCAACCGCAGCGGGCTTTTTGTTTTTTTGGACTGCAATATTGACGATGACCGGAGAAAAATGATGAGCGACAAATTATTTATTTTCGATACCACCTTGCGTGACGGAGAGCAGTCGCCCGGTGCCTCCATGAACAAGGACGAAAAATTGCGCATCGCGCGCCAGCTCGAGCGACTGAAGGTTGATGTCATTGAAGCCGGCTTCGCCGCCAGTTCCAATGGCGATTTCGATGCGGTGCAATGCATTGCCAAGGCGATCAAGGACTCGACCGTGTGCTCTTTGTCGCGCGCTAACGACAGGGATATTTCGCGCGCTGCAGAGGCACTCAAGGGTGCCAACAGTTCGCGCATTCACACCTTCATTGCAACCTCAGCGCTGCACATGGAGAAAAAGCTGCGCATGACGCCAGACCAGGTGTTTGAGCAGGCCAAGTTGGCGGTGCGCTTTGCGCGCAATCTGGTTGCCGATGTTGAGTTCAGCCCGGAAGATGCCTACCGCAGCGATGTCGACTTTCTGTGCCGCATCATCGAAGCCGCGATCAACGAAGGCGCCACCACGATCAACGTGCCCGACACGGTCGGTTACGCCATACCCGAGTTGTATGGCAACTTCATCAAGAATCTGCGAGAGCGTGTTCCCAATTCAGACAAGGCGATCTGGTCTGTGCATTGTCACAACGATCTGGGGATGGCGGTTGCCAATTCCCTGGCCGGCGTGAAGATCGGCGGTGCACGGCAGGTCGAATGCACTATCAACGGATTGGGAGAACGGGCCGGCAATTGCAGCCTGGAAGAGGTGGTTATGGCGATCAAGACGCGCCGTGATTATTTCGATCTGGATTTGGGCGTCGACGCCAAGCACATTCTGGCCGCCAGCCGCATGGTCAGTCAGACCACGGGATTCGTGGTGCAGCCGAACAAGGCCGTTGTGGGTGCCAATGCCTTTGCACACGCCTCCGGCATTCATCAGGACGGTGTTCTCAAAGCGCGTGACACTTATGAGATCATGCGGGCCGAGGACGTTGGCTGGAGCAACAACAAGATCATTCTTGGCAAGCTCAGCGGTCGCAATGCGTTCAAGCAGCGCTTGCAGGAGTTGGGAGTTCAGATGGAAGCGGAGGCTGACATCAACACCGCCTTTGCCAGATTCAAGGAACTTGCCGACCGCAAGAGCGAAATTTTTGATGAGGACATTCTGGCCCTGGTCAATGACGAAGCTGTTACGAACGAGAACGAACAGTACCGCTTTGTTTCGCTTTCGCAGCACAGCGAAACCGGTGAACGCCCACAGGCCAGCATTGTGTTCACGGTCGCTGGCAAAGAGGTCAAGAGCGCTTCCGATGGCGATGGTCCGGTCGATGCTTCTCTCAAGGCTATAGAAGCCCAGGTCAAGAGCGGCGCCGAGATGGTGCTCTATTCAGTCAATGCGATCAGTGGTTCGACGGAAAGCCAGGGTGAGGTGACGGTTCGACTGCAAAACAGTGGTCGCGTGGTCAACGGTGTTGGTTCCGATCCCGACATCATCGTGGCTTCAGCCAAGGCCTATTTGAGCGCACTGAACAAGTTGCAAAGCAAAGCTGATCGGGTGGCGGCACAAGGGTAAACCATGGGTCGATTCTGTTTCTTCGTGAAGAAAGTGTTGCAACTGATTGATCTTGCGGGATTTTCTGGATAAACTCGCCGCAGTGAACAGCTCAACAAACTGCTTTTAGGAATATTTTGCGCCCATCCTGTTTATTCTGTGCCCTGACTGTACTTGCGCTGGCGTTTTATTTGCCACAGGCGGGGGCGGCAGAAAGCCAACGAGTCGAGGTCAAACCTGCGGTCAAGGCGGCCACCGCCACGCACAGGGTCAGCAAAAAGGTTGTTGCGAGCAAGCGCAAACCGGCGGCACGCGTGGCGACTGTGCCGCTTAAGCCCTCATTTGGTCAGATCGCGGGCTTGCATCAGTCGCATGACACACTGGCCTTGAAGTCCAGTGTGGCGCTGGTGATAGACCAGGACACCAACGAAGTGTTGTTTAGCAAGAACGACAAGGCCGTGCTGCCGATTGCCTCACTCACCAAGCTGATGACCGGTCTGGTGGTGAGTGAAGCCCGCTTGCCAATGGACGAGGTCATCACCATTTCGCAGTCCGATGTGGATACGGAAAAAGGCAGCACATCACGTCTCAGGGTGGGTACCGTTCTGAGTCGCGGTGAACTACTGCATCTGGCTTTAATGTCAAGTGAGAATCGCGCTGCGCACGCACTGGGGCGCAGCTATCCAGGCGGCTTGCCGGTCTTTGTCGGTCTGATGAATGCGAAGGCCCGCTTGATTGGCATGAACGACACGAACTACGAGGAACCGACCGGGCTCTCCAGCAAGAACCAGTCGAGCGCACGCGATCTGGTCAAACTGGTCAATGTCGCCTATGGTGACCCGACGCTGCGCGAGTTGTCCACCTCACCCGAGCACCAGGTTGCGGTTGGCAATAGAACGCTGCAGTATAGAAACACAAATCGCCTGGTCAAGAACCCGTCGTGGGACATTGGTGTGCAAAAGACAGGCTATATTTCCGAGGCGGGTCAGTGCCTGGTGATGCAGGCCAAAGTGGCCGGACGCAAACTGATCATGGTTTTTCTGGATTCGGCTGGCAAACTCAGCCGCATCGGAGATGCAGAGCGCGTCAGACGCTGGGTTGAATCGGCGCCCGCGGCAGTACCGCACACGCCGCCAGTGGCTGATATCACACTGCTGATAGGGCTAAGCGGGTCGAAGCCCATCGTTTAGCGTAGGGGGGAACGGCTCCGTCAATTTCGGCGCAGACTGTCCGGTCGGTAGCCCAGAGTGGCCGAAATTTCACGTGCGGTAGCTTGCAGTTTAGGCAACCAGGCCTCTTCCAGTCGTCCGGCTGGCGCGGAAATAGAGAGGCCAGCCACCAGGATGCCCTGGTCGTCGTAGATGCCAGCAGCCATGCAACGCACGCCGAGTTCGAGTTCTTCGTTGTCATGCGCGTTGCCGTGCTGACGTACCTTTGACAACTCACGCTCCAGCGCTGGCAGTTGCGTCAGGCTGTTCTTGGTGTGCCGGCTCAAGCCCGTTCGCGTAGCGTAGGCGCGAACCCGTTGCGGGTCATCCGCAGCCAGAAACAGCTTGCCAACAGAAGTCAAATGCAGCGGTGCGCGGCCACCAATGGCGCGTACCACCTGCATACCGGAGCGTTCGCTGTAAGTGCGCTCAATATAGACAATTTCGTCGCCCTGGCGCATGCTCAGATTGACCGGCTGCTGGATCAGTTTGTGCAGTTCGCGCATCGGAGCCAGCGCAGCATCGCGCACATTGAGCCGGCTCTTCACCAGGTTGCCCAACTCGAGCAGGCGCATGCCCAAGCGATAACTGCCGGGCTGGGGATGTTCAACAAAGCGTCCGGTCGCCAGGTCGTTTAACAAACGATGCGTCGTTGACAAATGCAGACCGGATTTCTCGCTTATTTCCTTGAGCGAAATCGCTTCTTCCCGCGACGCCAGCACGTCGATCAAGGTAAACATGCGCTCAATGACCTGAACGGTCGGTGTGCCGCCACTGCCGGAATCTACTTTTCTCATGGGTGCTCCTGATCTGCTGAGCTCCGATTTTATCTTGTGAAAATTCTGCTTCGGGTTTATGCGGATCAAACTGGGGTGTCAGCAGTCCAATGGCCGTCGACCAGGAACTCTGCAGGGCGAAACCTTGCCTTGTAGTTCATTTTGCGACTTTCGGCGACCCAGTAACCGAGATAGACGTATGGCAGTTGCAGGCTCTTTGACTGCGCAATCTGCCAAAGGACGCCGTAAGTGCCGAAACTGCTGTTCGGGTCGGGTTCGAAAAATGTATAGACGCAGGATATCCCGCCATCCAGCAGATCGAGTATCGAGACCATTTTCAAAGCGCCTGGCCCGCCGTCGGCGAGGGTTTCTCGAAACTCAACCAGGCGTGAGTTGACACGACTCTGCAGCAGGAACTGGGTGTACTGGTTGACGCTGTCCTGATCCATGCCGCCGCCAGCATGTCGAGTGTTCTGGTAGCGCAGATACAGCGCATAGTGTTCTTCCAGAAAACAAAGCTTCATGACCCGGGCCTGCAAGCCACGATGTGCGATCCGGGCACGGCGTTGACTGCGGTCGGGTCGAAACCCATCGACAAGAACGCGGATCGGCACACAGCTGCGACAGGCATCGCAGTAGGGGCGGTAGGTGAACATACCGCTGCGCCTGAACCCTGAACTCACCAGTTCCGAGTAGGTGCTGGAGTTGATCAGGTGGCTCGGCGTCGCCACCTGGGAGCGTGCGAGTCTGTCCGGCATGTAGCTGCAGGAGTAGGGCGCCGTACTGTAAAACTGTAGCGCTTGCAGCGGGAGGTCATTAAGATCGGTCACGGTGCTGGCGAATCCGGATGAAACAACTCGTTCCAGTATAGGGGCTGAAAATTCCAATGGGGTGGGCCACACCTCAGCCCTGCGGTGATTTGCTCGATAAACGCCGCACGCGATATTTCGCGGGCACCCAGCGAGGCCAGGTGGGGCGTGTTTTGCTGGCAATCAATCTGCTTGATGCCGTGGTGGCGACAAAAACAGACCAGGGCAGCCAGCGCTATCTTCGAGGCTTCGCTGGCTCTGCTGAACATGGATTCACCAAACACCGTCTTGCCCAGTGCAACACAGTAAAGTCCACCAACCAGACAGCCGTCAATCCACGTTTCCACGCTATGTGCATAGCCGGCACGATGCAGCGCGCCATAGGCGGCGATCATGTCGGGCACGATCCAGGTGCCGCTTTGTCCGGCGCGCGGGCTTGTGGCGCAGGCGCTGATAACCTGTTCAAAAGCCGAGTCGATCCGGATTTCACAGCCACCGGTGTTGCCAAATTTACGCAAGGATTTCTTGAAGGACGGGTGCAGGCGGAATGCCTCAACCTGCAGCAACATTCTGGGGTCCGGGCTCCACCACAGAATGGGCTGGCCCTCGCTGAACCAGGGAAATATGCCCCGGCCGTAGGCGCGGCACAAGGTCTCAACGTCAAGCACACCGCCGGCAGCCAGCAAACCGGGTGCCGGCGAATCTGCGCCCCAGCTCTGCGTGACTGGCGGGAAATCCTCACCCGGCGCGAGCCAGGCCAGCGGTGGTTGCGCGGGCAGCATGCCCAGAATGTAATCGATGGTGTCAGCCGCTACAATAACGGCACGTCGGGGCGTAGCGCAGCCTGGTAGCGCATCTGGTTTGGGACCAGAGGGTCGAAGGTTCGAATCCTTTCGCCCCGACCATGTCTTTTTCTCTCGATCTCTGCCCGTAGCTCAGTTGGATAGAGCCTTCTAAGCCATCGAGGGCCCAATGCAGAAAACGCGCCATGCGTTGTAACTCATTGATTTTAAAAGATATTTAATTTTACCATATCAAAAAATATCGGTAAACGCAGCCTTCGTCGGGAACTTTGGTGGGATTTTGGTGGGATTATTTTCAATCTGTACTGAATTTTTTGACCGCGGGTCTTGCACGTAAAATCAACAATCAACTCAGCCAGTAGCTCATCAGGATAGAGCACGAACCTTCTAAGTTCGGGGTAGGGGGTTCGAGTCCCTCCTGGCTGGCCACACGGCATAAGGTGTTCCATGAACGACAGAAAAGAAATTCTCGACGCTTTACTCAAAGAATACGGTGGCGCCAAAGTACTGTATGCCAAAGACGTGGCCAAAGAGCTTGGCAAACCCTCAGCGGCAGCAGCGCGCGCCTTGATGAACAGCGACGGCTGTCCACTACCGGTCAAACACGTTGGCGGAAGACCCGCAGTGACAGTCTTCGACATGG